>JAFDYG010000496.1 GCA_018267545.1 Bacteroidota bacterium | reverse complement strand
TGATGCCGGTGGATGATTCGCTGAACCGGGTGATCGCTCCGGCTTTGGCGAGGGTGCCGGGAGGGGTGAGCGACCCGATTGCGGCGCTTTCGCCGACTTATGCGGAGGCGGTGCTGGAGTCCTACTTTATGTATGATACGGCGAGCGCCTATACTTCGGACAAGCTGCTCAACCGGATACCGGGGAAGATCTACCAGACGGTCAATGGGCAACTGCTGCCGGTGTTGACTCCGGGGCAATTCATCCGCAAAGATATCCCCGCCAGCAACGGAACGATTCATGTGCTCAACGCCACGTTTACGCCTTCGGACCGGCTGACTTGTGCGCTGGGGCAGGCTTCGATGGACCCTGATCTTTCCATGTTCATGGCGGCCCTGCAGCAGGCGGGTTTGATGACCATGTATGGGAGCAGCTCGAGGGTCAGCACGTATTTCGCGCCGACGAATGCCGCTTTTATTGCTGCGGGGATGGATGTCAAGAAGATGGTGTTGAATGGGGTGGCGTTGACCTCGCTTCAGTTCTCCAATATTATGCGGAATCATGTGCTCAATTCCAATCTGCCGGCTGCGGCGAATCTGACGGGGACGATCGGTACGGACTTCGGCGCGAGCAATTCTTTGCTATTCGGAGCTGGGGGAGCAACGGTATCGACGGTCTATAGCGGGACTGCGACCGGGATAACGGCGAATGTTACGCTGCCTTTTGTCGCCAGGGGGATTGGGAACGGGTATGTGTACAAGATCGATAAACTTCTTATTCCTAACGGATACTAATATATTGTTATGAGAAAAATTAAATTGTTTGCTGTTTTCCTGCTTGCCTTCGTAGTGCAGGGGCGGTCGCAGGCGCCGGCACAGGCTCCGAGGGTGGTGGTGAAGGGGAAGGTGACGGAGAAGCCATCGGGTAAACCGTTATCGGGTGCTTCGGTTATCGAGGTCAATGCCAATGACCGCCAGGTGAATGGGGTGATGACGGATGAGGAGGGTAACTATACGATACGGATTTCCAATGCTAAGGATAGTCTTCGATTTGCTTTTATCGGGTTCGAGTCGAAGACGGTGTTGTTGAATGGTCGGACGTCGATCGACATGTCGCTGGGAAGGGATACGAGCAAAGGGATGGACCAGGTCATCATCTCGGGGAACAAGAGCGAGCAGGTATCGACGGGTTTTTTGAGCATGAATAAACGTGACCTTGTAGGAGCTGTGAGCTCGATCAAGGGGTCGGTGCTGGCGGAGGAGCCGGCTACGTCGATCGACCAGATGATCCAGGGCAGGGCAGCGGGTGTGCAGGTGGTAACCAATTCGGGTGACCCGGGTTCGGGTGTGGACATCCGGATTCGTGGTGCGGGTTCGATTTCATCGGGAAATGCGCCGTTGTATATCGTGGATGGGATTCCGATTATTTCGACGCCTTTCGACAATACTACATCTACTTCGAGCAGTGTGGCAAGAATCAATCCGATTGCGGATATTAATCCTAATGATATAGAGAAGATCGACATTTTGAAGGACGCCAATGCGGCGGCGATCTATGGGGCGAGGGCTGCCAATGGGGTCATTATCATTACGACCAAAAGGGGCCGGAAGGGGATTCCGACGATCGTGCTGAACTCGCAGGTGAGCGTGCAGGAGGCGCCGCCGGCGATACCTGTTTTGAATGGCTCGCAGTACAAGGTGATGCGGCTGGAGGCGTTGCAGAACAATGGCAATATCAATCCTTATAATCCTTCGGTGCAGCCGCTGCTGAATGACCCGACTTATCAGTTCTACCGATACTACCAGGCGAATACCAACTGGCTGTCGTATTTGCGGCAGAATGGTTTTGCCCAGGTCGGGAATCTGTCGGTCAGCGGCGGGGGAGAAGCGATGCGGTATAATTTCAGTACGTCCTATACGAATAGCCAGGGTTCGATGGTGAACACGGGTTTCGGGCGACTGACGGGGCGTTTCAACCTGGACTATAAGGTGTCGGATAAGCTCCGTTTTTCGGCCAATATCTCCTTTACGCGGAGCAAGGTCAATAACTACGCCAACTACGGGCAGGGTTCGGTCTACTTCGTGTCGCTGATCAAGACGCCGAGCATGCCGGTATACGATGTGGATCTGATCAGCGGTAAGTCGCTGCCGACGTATCTGTCGCTGGGTGGTATACAGGGTGGGACGGACAATCCGGTAGCCTTTGCCCGGACGACGACCAACGATGCTTATAGCACCAACCTGAAGCCGAATATCCGGGTCGAGTATGAGATCGTCAAGGGGCTGCGGTACACCAACAATACCTCGCTTGACTTTGTGGGGGAAAATGGGTTTTTGTATCTGCCGGCGGAGGCGACGGGTTTGATCTGGCAGGATGCGAACTTCAACCGGATCGATACGCGGGACTTCGAGCGGACGCAGACGATCATCGACAACCTGCTGACCTATAACAAACGTTTTCAAAAGCTCAATGCGACGGTGCTGCTGGGGAATACCTTCAATACGTTCAAGTCGAATCAGCTGGTGGAGAGCGGATATGCGAATCCTTCGAGCCAGATCCAGACGCTGAGCGGTCCGGCGCGGATCAAGAGCCTGGTGTCGTCGAACAGCACGGAAAATATCCTTTCGTTTTTCTCGCAGCTGAATATGATCTATGACGACCGGTTCGGGTTCAACTTCGTCATCCGGCGGGATGGGTCGTCCAAGTTCGGCGGGGGGAATAAGTATGGAAACTTTCCTTCGGCGGGGGCTTATTGGAGGGTATCCAACGAACCTTTTATGGCGAAGCATTTCAAGTTTGTCGATAACCTGAAGCTGCGGGCGAGCTGGGGGCAGCTGGGGAACAGCGGTATTCCGAACTATGCCTATATCAACCAGTTTACGGCGGGCGCGAATTATCTGGGGTACAATGGGATTTATCAGACCAATCCTTCGCTGAACAGTCTGCGGTGGGAGACGAGCGAGAGTACGAATATCGGATTGGACCTGGAGATGTTTCAGAGCCGGTTCAATGTGACGCTGGATGTTTATAATAAAGAAACGAAGAACCTGCTGTACAACCTGGCGCTGCCTTCTTCGAGCGGGATTTCGAATACGGTGGCGGGGATCAGCGGGAATATCTATACTAACCTCGGGAATATACGGAACAGGGGCATCGAGCTCGATTTGAATGCGGATATCATTCGTCCGAAGAATCCTTCGGGCTTCAAATGGAACATGGACCTGAATATTGCGCGTAACTACAACAAGGTGTTGTCGCTGCCGGGCGGGACGATCACTTTTGCGAACAATGCCTATGCGGGCTTCTCCTCGCAGGTCAAGCAGGGGGATGCGCTGGGCACCTACTATGGTTTGAAGTTCAAGGGTGTCTATGCCAGCGATGCGGATGCGGTGGTGAAGGACCCGAAGAAGGGGACGGTGTACAATGTAAACGGCACGCCGAAGACGATGTTGTTGGGTTCGGAGACGGGTCTGGCGTTCAAGGGCGGGGATGCGATCTATGAGGATTACAATCACGATGGGATCATCGACGACCAGGACAAGGTGCTGATCGGGAATGCGAACCCGGTGTTCTTTGGCGGATGGAACAACAACTTCACCTACAAGAGCTTTGGCGTAAGTCTATTTATCCAGTTTCAGTACGGCAACGACGTCATCAACGGGATGAAGTATTTCCTGGAGCGGATGACGACGACGGACAACCAGGCTGCGTCGGTGCTCAGGCGCTGGCGGAAGCAGGGGGATGTCACGAGCATACCGCGTGCGCTGGATGCGGACGACCGGAATTCGAGGGCTTCGAGCCGTTGGGTGGAAGATGGGTCCTATGCCCGTTTGAAGTATATCACGTTTACGTACCGGCTGCCGACGAAGCTGGTCCAGCGGGCAAAGCTGAAGTCGGTAGACGCCTTCATTACGGGTAACAACCTATTCACCTGGACGAAATATACGGGGGCGGACCCTGAGATTCAGTTGGGAAGCGACCCGACATTTATCGGGATAGATCAGGGGCTGACGCCGCAGACGAAGGGTTTGACGGTGGGCTGTAATGTTCGTTTCTAATCGATTTGCTTGAACATAAAAGAAAATTTCGATGAAAAAAATAATCAAGATGCTGGTCGTTTTCGGGTTGGCTGCTGTTTCGGGGGGCTGTAAGAAGTACCTCGATCAGACGCCGGAGAATTCGATCACGGGAAATAACTTCTTCAAGACGAAGGCCGATGCGCAGGCTTCGGTCATCGCCTGCTACGATGCGCTGCAGGCGGCTACGACCCAGTTTCTGAACTGGGGGGAATTCAGGGGGGACCTGTTGAATCCGTTGTCCAACAGCGACGTGACCTATCCCTTCTACCAGTATATGGACAAGACGCGTCCGGTCTCGAACTGGGCGGTGGCGTATACGCTGATCGGGCGGACGAATACGGTGATACAGTCGGTGCCGGGGGTATTGAATGCAGATAGCAAGTTTACGCTGGCCGACAGCCGGGCGATGGTGGCGGAGGCGCTTTTTTTGAGATCGCTGGCGTACTTCTACCTGGTGCGGACGTTTCAGGATGTGCCGCTGGTGCTGACGGCTCCGACGAGCGATGCGGTCAATTACTTTATCCCGAAGTCTCCGTCGGATTCGATTTTGAATAAGATTCAGATGGATTTGGATACGGCGGCGCTTTATATACCGGTCCGGTATGATAAAGATATCGATACGAGGGGGCGGGTGACGAAGGCGGCGGTCAATGCGCTGCAGGCGGAGGTTTATTTATGGCGCGACAAGTATAAGCCGGCGGCGGATGCGGCGCAGAAGGTGCTGGACAATACGGCATTGTATAGCCTGGTTTCGGGCGCCAACTGGATTAGCATCTTCAACCAGAAGAATACGACCGAGAGTGTCTTCGAGGTAGAGTACGATTATACGCTGAACGAGACGAACGGGCTGCTGGGGGCGATCGGCAATTTCAATGCGAATGACGTGCTGGTCAGCTATTTTACCGGTGACGAGGGGCAGAATAATGCGCAGGGTATCCGGGGATTGAACAAGACCTATATATCGGGGAACAGCTATTGGAAATGGCGGGGTTTCAGCACGGGTACTACCAATGTGGTGCGGCCGACGAACGATCCAAATTTTATCGTATATCGATTGCCCGATGTGATGCTGATGAAGGCGGAGGCGCTGGTCAATATCCAGGATGCGGACAGCGTCAACGAGAAGCAGCAGGCGCTGGATATCATCAATGTTATACGTACGAGGGGACAGGTTCCTATTTATGACAACCTGGACGGCAATGCGCCGGCATCGCTTATCATGGACCTGATCATGAAGGAGCGGGCGATGGAGCTTGCGGGTGAGGGGAAAAGGTGGTATGACCTGGTTCGGGGGGCTAAGCGGAACAATTTCGCCAATCCCGGTTTTTTGATCGACCGGGTTGTGCAGTCGCGGTCGGTTGGTGACCGGGCGTTGATCAAGAGCCGGATCATCGACCCGAGGAGCTGGTATATGCCGATCTTCCTCGATGAGCTGAATAAGAATCCCAAGCTGGTACAAAACCCCTACTATAATTAACGATCAATTGCATTTATATGAAAAACAATTTTTTGTATGGTATGCGGGCCGTCGTCGTCTTTGCGGCGCTGCTGCTGATAGAGCCGGCCTGTAAGAAGGACCTGAACTTCTCCTACCAGGTGCAGGACAGGAAGGTGCTGCTATTCGATATGCTGAAGCAGGATACGAGCATGAGCATTGCGGTGGCGGCCCTGGAGAAGGCGAGCAAGCCGAAGTACGATTCGGCGCATGGCGTTTCGGTGAGCCTGACGCTTGCGGCTGCGCTGGATTCGTATGGGCCTTATACGTTCTTTGCTCCGGACAATAATGCTTTCCGAAAGTATTTTGCCGTTCGGGGGAAGAAGGGACTGGATGATTTTCCAGATTCGACGATCTACGATCTAATGAACTATCATATTCTGCCGACGCGGCTGCAGGCTTCGGATTTTATCCAGGGGCCGCAGGCGACGACTACGGGTGCGGGGGATTATTTGAGCATCGATATTTCGAAGGGCTATAAGTCGCAGGCTATCGCCAATGGTGTGGCGCGGATCTATCAGACCGATCTGACCTATTACAATGGATATGTGCACAAGCTGGATGCGGTGCTGGACCCGCCGACGCTGACGATCGGGGAGTTTTTGAAGAATAACCCGGACAAGTATAGTATTCTTATCGCCGGACTGACGAAGGCGGGATTGATGGATACGATCAGCAGTCTGACCAATGCGGCGGGGGTGAGGAACAGGCTGACCTTGTTCGCCGAGACGAACGACGTGCTGCAGAAGGCGGGGATTCAGAGTTTCGACAACCTGCCGATGGACAGCCTGGTCCGGCTGATGCGCAATCACCTTGCGCCGGGACAAAATTCGAGCAGCAGCTATACGCACCTGACGGCGGCTATTCCGGCTTTGAATATTATCCAGCGCTGGGACAGCACGCTGATGACGATCGACCAGCAGGACTGGATCTACTTCGATCTGGCTGCACCGCACCTGATCGACGGGTCGACGGATTTTGCGGCCAGCGATATCGGGGCGCGTAATGGGCTTATTCATAACGTCAGCCAGCCGCTCGCTTTTCCTGCTACGAAAAAGAGGACGCAGATCTATCATATCTTTTGGAGCTCCACCAACTATTGCTATGGTATTCCCGGTTTTGCCAATGGGAACAGTACGCCGGCGGCCAATGCGAGCTCGGGGAACTGGCGGTATTATTTCGAGTCTGCTGCGGGGAATATGTTATTCGTGAATCCGGATGGGGTGGGCGATTCGATGGTTACCGTCGTTCGGAATGTGCGGAAGGGGAAGTATCAGCTGACGGTCAACGACAAGAATGGGGGGCGGGGCACTTTTCAGCTTTATTACGGGGCGGATACGATCGGGCCTCCGGTCAATTACAGTTTCGCGGGATTGCCGCAGTTCAGGCAGAACTATGTGATCGGTACTTACGACTTCAAGACGAGTGGTGACAAGCGGTTGAACTTCGTTTGTACGGCTGTGGGGGGGCTGAACCTGGAGTGTTTGATTTTGACGCCGGTTTATTAGGCGTGGTCCGCGGGCATTAATAACTTTTTTTGACTTTATAACTGCTGAGAAATGATAAGTATAAAAAAATATATGATGGGCGTGCTGCTGTTTGCGGCGCTCATGTCGGGGGAGAGGGCTGCTGCGCAGGAGAAGACTTCGGATACGATCGTCGTCGGAAGGCCGGACGAGGAAGTCAATATCGGTTATATCAATATTCCGCGAAAGAGGCTGGGGGCGAGTGTCAGCGAGTTAGCGTCAGACAGCCGTTTGAAAGATTTGGCGTCTTTTGCGCCCAATAATATGCTGCAGGGGCAGGTGGCCGGGGTGCGGGTGATGCCGACGTCGGCTACGGGGGCGTTGCTGAATATCAGGGGTGTGTCGACCTTCAATGGGGGGACGACGCCTTTGTATGTAGTGGATGGGGTTCCGGTAAAGGCTACGCGTTTCAAGAATTCGCTGGCGTTGAATGTAGACAACGACCCGTTGTCGGATATCCACCCGGAAGACATTGCGTCGATCAGTATTTTGAAGGATGCGCAGGCGACGTCGATCTATGGTATGCGGGGTGGAAATGGGGTGGTATTGATAACGACCAATCAGGGTACGGCGGGTAAGACATTTTTGGATGTTTCGGCGTACAGCGGGGTGCAATTTCAGCCGGATAGGATCCAGGTGCTGGATACGGCGCTGTACAGGGGTGTTATGCTGGATAAAGAGAGGGCGAGCGGCCAGTCGGATGCGGCGATTCGTAATGGGGTAGGAAGGTATTTGCTGGTGTCGACGCCGGCGGACCGGGTGGAGCGATACAACAACAATACGAAATGGCAGGACCAGGTGCTGCGTAACAGTATGACGGACAACTTTCATCTGACGCTGCGGGGTGGTGATGCGGGTGCGCGGTATGCGTTGAATGTGGGGTATACGGGGCAGTCGGGGGTGATCAGCAATACGAATTTCAGCCGGTTCAATGTTCGGTTCAATTTGGACTATAAGGTGGGCAGGAAGCTGAGCTTTCTGAACACTATTTCGTATAGCCGGACGGACAGAAAGCTGTCGGATGCGGGCAATGCGTATAACACCAATCCCTTGTTCCTGACGACGGTGAAGGCGCCGACGCTGGCGGTCTTTCAGCAGGATACGAAGGGGGCGGACCTGCCTTATCCGGACAGTGCAGACTATGCGGGGCATAACAATCCGTATTCGCTGATCAGCAGCATGATTAATAAGAATAATACCAATAGAATTACCGGGAAGACGACGGGACAGTATATTTTTTCACCTTACCTGAGTCTGCGGGTAGGATTGTCCTTCGATTATTTCCGGCTGTCGGAGACGAGGTTTGTGCCGTCAGCGGGGATGCTTCCTACGAATTATATTATCCGGGCTTCTTCGAGACAGAATAGCTATGAGCTGATGCTGCTGAACGAGAACGTGCTGACGTACAAACGGGGTTTGGGAGATGGGAAGCATAGCATTACGGCTTTTGTGGGGAATGCGATACAGACGACGTCGCAGGATTCGAAGTACGGCAGGGCGGTCAATGCGAGCTCGGACCAGCTGACGACGGTCAATACGTCGGACCCTTTGTCGTTGGATTCGATCGGGAGCATATCGCCGAAATGGAATTTGATGTCGTTTTTTGCGAGTGCGAACTATGCTTATCTGGATAAGTATCTGTTTGGGGTGAATATGCGGGCGGATGGGTCGAGCCGGTTCCAGTCGAGTCATCAGTGGGGTTATTTTCCTTCGGCTTCGGCGGCGTGGCGGGTGAGTGAGGAGTCTTTTTTGCGTGGCAGCCGGCTGGTCAGCGATCTGAAACTACGGACGAGCTATGGATTGACGGGGAATGACGATGTGGGTTTTACGAATGCGTTCAATGCGCTGGTTCCTGCGCCGTATGTATATTCTGCGGTGCGGTTCGGGATATTGGGCGACCCTCATTTCCAGTGGGAGCAGACGCGGCAGTTCGATGCGGGGCTGGATTTGCAGCTGGCGAAGGGGCGGTTTGGGTTCACCTTCGACTTTTACGACAAGCACACCGATCATCTTTACAATATTATTCTGCTTCCCGGGACGAGCGGTTTCAACAATTATGCGGTCAGCGAGGGTGCGGTTACGAACAGGGGTGTAGAGGCCTCGTTCAGCTGGAAGGTACTGGACAGGGCCCAGGGGCGTGTGTTCGGGTGGCAAACGGTGCTGAACGTTACCTACAATAAAAATAATGTGACATCGGCGCCGCCGAGGTTGGATTCGGTGATCGACTATGGAGACTATACGACGGTGCTGCAACGCGGGGCTGCGCTGGGTTCGTTTTATGGTTATCAGGCTGATGGCGTTTATGCCAGGACTTCGGATGTAAAGGTTAAAAATGGGGCGGCTAATTCGAATCCTTTTCGCGGCGGGGATATGATTTTTAAAGATGTGAATGGGGATGGGATTATCGATGGGAAGGACAGGAAAGTGATCGGGAACGTGAATCCGAAGGTGTTTGGCGGGTTTACCAATTATTTCTCTTATGGAAATTTGGACCTGTCGGTCTTTGTGGATTTTGCTTCGGGTAATAAGATATATAACGCGCGGCGTGCGGCGCTGGAGGCGATGTCCAATTACGACAACCAGTCTACGTCGGTGATCTGGCATTGGAGGAACGAGGGGGACGTGACGGATATGCCGCGGCTGGCCAATGGAGATCCTTCGGGGAATACGCGGTTTTCTACGCGGTGGCTGGAGGATGGGTCTTATTTGCGGTTCAAGTCGATTACGCTGGGGTATACATTCCCGCTGAAGGGGGTATTCAGGGGGGTGTTCAAGAGTGCGAGGGTATTGGTGACGGGACAGAATTTGTACACGTTCTCCAAGTACAAAGGATATAATCCGGACGTTGCGAATTTCTCCAATCCGATCATTTATGGGGTGGATTATGGGAATGTGCCGCCGTTGAAGGCCGTGATTTTTGGATTGCAGGTGGGGTTATAATTTTTTATAAACTGACAATTGAAACTGTATGAATAAAAATATCAGGGGATTATTGATACTCGTTGTGGTGGTGGTGATTGGCGGGGGATGCAAGAAATTTTTGGCGCCTGCGCCGAAGGACGTGGTGCTGGAATCGAATTTTCCGAAGAACTACTGGGATGCGGAGTTTATGCTGCGTGGGGCGTATCAGGCGCTGCAGCCGCTGGTGGAGTATCAGTTCGTGCTGGGGGAGATGCGGGGGGATTGGGTGACGCCGGGGACGGGAGCGGACAATGATATCCAGGAGCTGGCGTATCACCGGGTGACGGCGAACAACCGGTATACGGAGTGGCAGCCGTACTATGATCTGATCAACCGGGCGAATTACGTTATCAAGAATGTGCCGAGGGTTCCGCTGGACTCGAACTATTTTCCGCCGGCGCGGAGGGATCAATATCTGGGTGAGGCGCGGTTTTTACGTTGCTGGGCTTATTTTAACCTGGTGGAGAATTTCGGGTCGGTACCGTTTGTGTGGGATGCGGTGGATGATATCAGCAAGGTGGATACCTTGTTCAGGATTGCGCCGACGGCGCAGGACCGGATACTGGATTCGGTGGAGGTCGATTTGCAGCGCGCGTATGCTGCCTGTGATTTTCAGATCTGGGTTCCGAACAGTTTCGATGCGGGGCTGCGGGTCAGCTATGAGCAGGGGCAGCTGAGGGTGCGGAAGCAGGCGGTTTGTGAGCTGCAGGCGCAGGTGTATCTGTGGCGGAATAAGTATACGGAAGCGGTGAATGTGTGCCGGAACTATAGTCTTTATCAGGCGCTACCCGGGGGGATGAATGCCTCGTGGTTCCTGAACTTTTCGCAGAATGCGCTGCCGTTTGCCGCGGAGCCGCTGTTGAGGGTCAATTTTAGTTTTGCCGCGAGGGAAACCAACTCTCTGATGATGTTGACGTCCAATGATCCGGCTTCGGGCGGGAAGTATATGGTGGCGCCGTCTACGGTGGCGATGAAAACTTATAATCCTTTGTATCCGGATGCGATATCTACTACTAATACCAAGGATGATATCTATCGTGGGTTTGGATATTCTTATGCGGGCGGGGCGCCTTATTATAATAAACCTCGCAGCAGTGCGCCGGTCATCTGGAAGTTTCTGGGATTGGCTGCGGTGCTTCCGGATTCGGTCAACAATGTTCCGCCGACGATTCGGGCGGCGTATCAGAGCGACTATGTGCCGTATATAAACCGGTGCGGGGATGTGTCGTTGTTGTGGGCGGAGGCGGCGAACCGGAGCGGGGATAAGGCGACGGCGATTTCGAATATCAATGCGGTAAGGGGAAGGGTGGGGATGCCGAATGCGACGACTCCGGTGACGGGGGCGGATAGTATCTCGGCGGGTTCGTCCGTGGAGAAGATCGAGGATTATATTTTGAGGGAGTGGGGGTTGGAATTGGGTTTCGAGGGGAGAAGGTGGTTTACGCTGATGCGGATGGCGAGGCATCGGGGGACGGCGGCGGCTCCGAATGCTTCTTATCTGAGCGGGGTGGTGCTGAAGCGGGTGCCGGCGGCTCAGCAGGCTGCGGTGGGTGCGGTATTGGCGGATCCGAAGAACTGGTATTTGCCGTATAATGCTACGGAGGTGAAGCTGAATCCTTATTTGAGTAAATAGTTTTTGATGAAGTATTTGTTTTTGTTTTTCGTGTTGTGTGGGGGGAGGGTTTGGGGGCAGGGTAGTGTGATCGATTCGGTGCTGAGGATTTATGAGCAGCGGTATCCGGAGGAGAAGGTGTATGTGCAGTTCGATAAGGGGGCTTATCGGGCAGGGGAGACGGTTTGGTTCAAGGCGTATTTGTTTTCGGGTGCTGCGCCTTCGGGGATTAGCAAGAATCTTTACGTCGATTTTTTCGATGGGGGCGGGAGGCTGCTGAAGCATTTTGTGACGCCTGTGTTTGTGTCGTCGGCGAAGGGGCAGTTCGAGATTCCCGCGGGTGTGAAGGGGAGTTTGCGGGTGAGGGTGTATACGTCGTGGATGTTGAATTTCGATGCTGTTTATATGAGGGATTTATTGGTGGTGGGAGAGGGGGCTGCTTCGGGGGTGGGGAGTGCTGGGGGCGGTACGACGTTGCAGTTTTTTCCCGAGGGGGGACAATTGGTAGATGGTGTGAATAGCCGGCTTGCGTTTTTGGCGGTCGATGGGAAGGGGAGGCCGGTGGATGTTGCCGGAGGGATATTTACCGCCGGGGGTGTGCTGGTGGATTCCTTTTTTTCGAGGCATGATGGGATGGGTGTGGTGATGATAATGCCGAAGGCGGGAGAGAGGTATGTGGCGAAGTGGGGTGGGGGTCATGTGACTTCTTTGCCGGAGGTTTTGGGGGCTGGCGTTGGGCTTTATGTTCAGCCGCTGCCGAAGCGGACGATGGTGCAGGTGACGAGGAGTGCGGATGCGGGGGATGAGTTGAAGACATTGCATTTGGCGGCCTATATGAATAAGCGGCTGGTGTACCGGTCGCAGCTGAATTTGGGTGTGCGGGCGGCTGGGGTTGCGGAGATACCGACGGATAGTCTGTCCACGGGGATATTGCAGATCACGCTTTTTAATGCGCGGCTGGTTCCGGTGGCTGAGCGGATTGTGTTTGTGAACAATCACAATGCTGTGTTTACGACGGAGATAAGCGTGGTGGAGAGGGGGATGGCTGCGAGGGGCAGGAATGTGATCGAAGTGGGCGCGGTGGATACGGCGGCTACGAATCTATCGGTGGCGGTGGTGGATGCGGATGTGCCGGTTGGGGAAGACGGGATTGTTTCGCAGCTGTTGTTGTGTGATGATATAAAGGGGTATGTGAGGAAACCGTCCTATTATTTTAGTGGGGACGGAGTCGATGTGCGGCAGGATTTGGATTTGGTGATGTTGACGCATGGGTGGAGGAAGTTCGACTGGGTTGGTGCGTTGCGGGGGAATTTGCCGGCTTTACGGTTTGGGAGGGATAGTGATTATCTGGCGATCAGGGGTTTTGCCGCCGGGGGGAACGTGCCGGCCGGGCAGCAGCTGGCGCTGGTGCTGCTGGCGAAGGATAGTACGAGGCAGCTGGTGACGGTGTCTGTAGGGAAGGATGGGATGTTTGGTTTGCACGGCGGGGTGTTTTTCGATACGCTGCGGGTTTATTATCAATACATCGGGAGTAAGAAGGGGGAGCTGACGCTTCGGAATGGATTTTTACCGGCGTTGCGGGATGCGGGTGAGGGTGTTGTGGTCGATACGCAGGTGGTGCGGCAGGCGGCGGCGGTCGTGGGGCGGCAGGTCGAGTGGGAGAAGGCGGTGAGGGCAAAGACATTGAAAGAGGTTACGGTGACGGCAAGGGCGAGGAAGCCGGTGGATTTGCTGGATGATAAATATACTTCGGGGTTTTTCAAGGGGGACAGGAGCGATGTGGCGAAGCAGTTCGATTTGACGAGTGACGATCGGGCGAATGGGATGTCGAGCGTGTTTCAGTATTTGCAGGGGATGGTGGCGGGATTGCAGGTGGCCAGGAGGAATGATGGGCTGGGGTGGGCGTTGCGGTGGAGGGATGGGGCGCCTCAGCTGTTTCTGGACGAGGTGCCGATCGATGCGATACAGATGGATAATGTGCCGATACAGGATGTGGCGTATATAAAAGTGTTTCGGCCGCCGTTTTTTGGTTCTTCGAATGGGACGGGCGGGGCGATTTCGGTGTATACGAAGAAGGGAGGTGATGTGAAGCCGACGCCGGTCGGGGAGGCTGCGCTGAGCTATAAGACGCTGGAGGGGTATTCGGCTTTTCGAAAATTTTATTCGCCGGATTATTCCGTGCCGGTGGAGGGGGCGGCGGATACGAGGACGACTTTGTTCTGGAAGCCGTATGTGATGACGGATGCGCATAGCAAGAAGGCGACGATCGAGTTTTACAATAACGATATCAGCAGGAGGTTCCGGGTGATTGTCGAGGGGATAAATGCGGCGGGGAAATTGAGCCGGGTTGAAAAAATAATCGAATGATGTTTATAAGGCGAATATTGAAATAGTCTTTTCCGGTTACCGGTCTGCGCCAAGGTAAAAGTTAGTGGCATGTGATGAGCATCCGTGTCGAAATTTTCGTAAATTCATGGACCCCTTCCCTTGTTTTTTTCTAACAATTAATTCATTTATATGTCCAGGTATACAGACAAGCCTGCGGAGCAGTCCGGCCCGCAAAGCGAATCGAGGCGGGATTTCTTCAAAAAAGGGTCGCTGCTGTCGGCTATCGCATTTTCTCCAGGGGCCGTTTTGCGAGCGGCGGAAAACAAGTGGGATGAAAAAATCGCGGATGAGTGGGAGAAGATTCCTGTCAGTTTAACGGTCAATGGTGCGCCTTACCAGGTAAAGGTAGAGGCGAGGACTACGCTGCTCGATCTGTTGCGGGAGCAATTGGGGCTGACGGGCAGTAAGAAGGGGTGTGACCGCGGGCAGTGCGGGGCGTGTACGGTTCATGTCGACGGGGTGCGGGTCAATTCCTGTCTTAGCCTGGCGGTGACCAATGACGGGAAGAAGGTTACTACGATCGAGGGGCTTGCCGATGGGGAGAATCTGCATCCGATGCAGGAGGCCTTTATACGGCATGATGGATTCCAATGCGGGTATTGTACTTCGGGGCAGATCATGTCGGCGGTCGCGTTATTAAAAGAGGGCCGGACGGCGTCGCCGGAGCAGATCAGCGAGTTTATGAGCGGGAATATCTGCCGGTGCGGCGCTTATTCGAATATTGTCAAAGCGATTCAGGACGTCAAAAATCAATTATCATGAAGCCGTTTCAATATATGAGGCCTACGGATACGCCGGCGGCTATCCGGGTGAAGGGAAAGGAGGCGGGCGCTTATTTTTTGGCCGGGGGGACGAATCTTGTCGATTTGATGAAGATGGGGGTGGTGGCGCCGGAGAAGCTGGTGGATATCAACCGGCTGCCGTTGCGGGGGATCGAGGTAGTTGGCGGCGGGCTGCGGATTGGCGCCCTCGCGACGAACAGTGAGGTGGCGGATCATCCGTATGTGCTGGAGCATTATCCTTTGTTATCGATGGCTATCAATGCGGGGGCGTCGCCGCAATTGCGGAATATGGCGACTACGGGCGGCAATCTTTTGCAGCGCACGCGTTGTTCTTATTTCTTCGACCCGACGATGCCTTGTAATAAGCGTGTGCCCGGAAGCGGGTGCGGCGCGATCGATGGGATCAACCGGATGCATGCGATTTTCGGGGCGAGCGAGAAGTGCATTGCCGTCAATCCAAGTGATATGAGTGTGGCGCTTCGGGCGCTGGATGCGGTGGTGAGGGTAAGTGGGCCGGCGGGGGAGCGGAGTATTGCCATGGAGGATTTTCACCGGCTGCCGGGTGAGCAGCCGGAGCTGGACAATACGTTGCAGAAGGGGGAGCTGATTACGGCTGTGGAATTGCCGGCTCCGGTGTTTACGAAGAATGTTCATTATTTAAAAATACGCGACAGGACTTCTTATGCGTTTGCGCTGGTTTCGGTTGCGGCTGCGTTGGATTTGGATGGCAGCCGTGGTATTCGCGGCGTGCGTCTTGCCATGGGGGGTGTGGCGCACAAGCCCTGGAGGCTTGGGGCTGCGGAGGAGTTTTTGAAGGGGAAGACTGTTACGGAGGATAATTTCCGGCAGGCTGCGCAGATAGCTATGCAGGGTGCGAAGGGGTATTCCTACAATCAATTCAAGTTAAGGATGGCGCCGAATGCGATTTTGCAGGCTTTAAAGACGGCGGCGGCCATTGTATAAAAATATTCGTTATGAACAAGAGCCTTATAGGGGATTCGATGAGCCGGGTAGACGGACGGCTGAAAGTCACGGGACAGGCGAAATACTCCGGGGAATATAAGCTGCCGGGGCTCGCGTATGGTGTCCTGGTGCCTGCGACTATTACGAAGGGAACGATTACGGCTATCGATGTGAAGGCGGCCAAACGGACGCCGGGGGTGATCGAGGTGATAACGCCGTTCAATTTTGCGGGTCTGCCCGGATTCAAGCCGGATGCTGCCCAGCCGGTAAGGGGGTTGAAGCTTTTCAATGATAAGTCGGTTTCTTTTAACGGACAGCCGATCGCGTTAGTCGTTGCCGAAAGTTTCGAGAAGGCTACTTATGCCGCCAGCCTGGTTCGTGCGACGTACCAGGAGGAGGCTTTCGAAACGGACTTTCATAAGAACCGGGAGAAAGGCGTGACGCCGCAGGGGGGTAAGTATAAGGATTATCTGCGGGGAGAGGCGAATGCGTATAAGAAAGCGCCTGTGGTCGTGGAGCAGGAGTATTTGCAGCCTTCCGAGATGCACAATCCGATGGAGCTGCACGTTACGATTGCGAGCTGGGAGGGAGAGGACAAGCTGACGGTGTATACCAAGTCGCAGGGGGTAGTCAGCACGCAGCGAACGTTCAGCAATGCTTTTGGGATCAAGCCGGAGAATGTGCAGGTCAATTCGAGATTTGTCGGAGGGGCCTTTGGTTCTTCGCTTCGCACCTGGCCGCATGAGATCGCGGCGGCTTATGCGGCGCGGTTGGTCAGGCGTCCCGTCAAGGTGACGCTTACGCGGGAGCAGATGTTTACCCTGGTGGGCTATCGGCCGTTTACTATACAGAAAATCGGGCTGGGGGCGACTGCGGATGGGAAGCTGTTGGGGATAACGCATGAGTCCTATTCGCAGACGGCTACGTATGAAGAGTTCACTGAAAACTCGGTCAACTGTTCGCGGTTTTTGTATGACGCTGCCAATTGCAATACGCTTTATAAGGTCGTTCCTCTTCATGTGGGTGTTCCTGCGCCTATGCGGGGACCGGGAGAGGCGACGGGTTCGTTTGCGCTGGAGTCGGCGCTGGATGAATTGAGCTATGCGTTGAAGATGGACCCGATTCAGCTGCGGCTGAAGAATTATGCGGAGCGTGATCCGGAGCGGAATCTGCCGTGGAGCAGCAAGTATCTGCGCGAGTGCTATGAGCTGGGGGCGGAACGAATAGGATGGGAGAACAGGTCGCCCCGGCCGGGCTCGCAGAAGGAGGGAGAATGGCTGGTTGGTTATGGCATCGGGTGCGGCGCGTTTGGGGCTTACCGGGGGCGGGCGCTGGCGAAGATAAAGATCATGGCGGATGGGAGCGTGAATATTCAAAGCGCGACGAGCGATATAGGTCCGGGGACGGGTACAGCGATGACGCTGATCGCTTCGGATTTGCTGGGGGTGCCGGCGGGCAAGATAACGTTCGAGCTGGGGAATTCCGCCTTTCCGATGGCTCCGACGCAGGGGGGATCGTCTACGGTGTCTTCGGTAGGATCGGCCGTGCATGATGCGTGTATGGCTATCCGGCAGAAATTTGCCGCGCTGGACGGACAATCGGCTGAAGGTCCGCTGGATTATGTCGCGCTGCTGCAAAAGCATAGTCTGCCTTACCTGGAGCTTACCGAAGAGTCGCAGAGCAGCGAGCAGGCGAAGAATTATTCGATGTATTCTTTTTCGGCGCATTTTGCGAAGGTGCATGTTCATCCATTGACCGGTGTGGTGAAGGTGATGAGGCTGGTGGCGGTGGTGGATGCCGGCCGGATCGTGAGTCATAAGACGGCGGCCAGCCAGATGATTGGCGGGGCGGTTGGGGGGATTGGCATGGTGCTGACGGAGGAGGCGATCTTCGACGACAAGTACGGTAGATATGTGAACGGTAACTTTGCGGATTATCATGTTCCGGTGAATGCGGATATTCATCAGATCGAGGCTATTTTCATCGACAAGCCGGATCGATATATCAATCCTCTCGGTACGAAGGGGATTGGAGAGATTTCGTTGATTGGTGTTGCGGCGTCGGTTACCAATGCGATTTATAATGCTACGGGGAAAAGAGTGAGGGAATTGCCCGTTACTCCGGATAAGCTGATTTAGTCTTTCTGTTTTTTCTCCAGTAATCTAAGGAATATGGATCGGCTCCGGTTAGCATCAGTGAAAGGAGGCCGGCTATGTAAAGGAGGTTTATCTCGTATCCTGGCGGACCGAAGATCGGTCCTTCGGGGGAGAGTCCTATAGTCTTTACGGAACTGAATCCATAATGGCCTTGCACGTAAAATGTTGCAACGATCATTGTAAAGAGAAGCGGGATGGATACGAGGGTAACGAACGCTCCGATGAGGATGGCGGCTCCACCGAGGAGCTCGGTGTAGGGGCCGATGATCGAATTGATGTGGGGAAAGGGAACGCCCTGGTGGATGAGAAGCTTTTCGAAGCCTGCGGTTCCTCTGCTGATTTTAGCCCAGCCGTGGGCCACGAAACCGAAGCCGATAATCAGTCTTAGCAAAAGGGGGGCGATCGCCTGTTTAGTTGTGTGTGTCATGAGGAGGATGATAGTGATGCAGCGAATATCGGGTAAAGTCTGTAGATGGTAGATGACTAAATTTCCCGAAATGATGACGGTTTAGATTATTTTAGGATATGCAAAAGATATTTTTCATTTGTTTGTTTTTGGGGGGTGTTGCCGGGGTGGTGAAAGCTCAGGTGAGACAGAGGGTTAAGATCGATGAGGGTTGGAGGTTTATGCGGTATGAGGGAGAGGGGGATAGTTTAATTTACGATGAGCGTCCGAGGGTGATGGATCGGAATGATAATAAAGTGGCGGATACGAGGGCTTCGGAAGTTGCGTCTGCTGTGGTTTCGGCAAGGGCGTTAAAGGCGTGGATACTGCCTTCGGCGAATGATTTTATAAAAGATTCTGCTAAGCGATATGTTCGGCCTGGGGGGAATCCGGGGAGAGATTTTTCTTTTGTTCGCGGTGATTTTGATGATTCCCGGTGGGAACGGGTGAGGTTGCCGCATGACTGGGCGATAAAGGGGCCGTTTTATGTGGGAGAGAATGTGGTTGTGGGAGGAGGGATGGGAAGGCTGCCGGTGCAGGGGGTGGGTTGGTATCGGAGGAAGCTGGATGTGCCGGCGGGGTGGGAGGGTAGGTCGGTTTATTTGAATGTAGATGGGGCGATGAGCTATGCGATGGTGTGGTTGAATGGTCAATTGGTGGGGGGATGGCCGTATGGTTATAATTCTTTTCGGTTGGACCTGACGCCGTATTTGCGGGTAGGAGGGGAGAATCAATTGGCGATACGGGTGGATAATCCTTCAAATTCTTCGAGGTGGTATCCGGGGGCTGGGCTGTACCGGCATGTGTGGCTGGAGGTTGTTTCGCCGGTGCATGTGGCGCAGTGGGGAACTTTTGTGAGGACTCGGGATGTGACTGCGGCAGCGGCGGATGTAGTGGTTGGGGTGCAGGTAGTAAATGGTTTGGGCGGGGGGCAAAAGGTTCGGGTGGTTTCGGATATTTTGAATGAGAGGGGTGAGAAAGTTGGGATAGTGAGGTCTAAGGAAGTGATGGTAAGGGGGAAGGAGCGTGTCGAAGGTATAGTTAAGATTCGCAATCCATTATTATGGGGGCCGCTGCCTGCGCAGCGGCCTCATTTGTATACGGCGGTTACGAGGGTGTATGCGGGAGGGAAGATGGTGGATGAGTATAAGACTCGTTTTGGGATCAGGTCGGTGGAGTTTGACCCGGTGAAGGGGGTGATCGTGAATGGAGAGCGGGTGCGGATACAGGGGGTCAATCAGCATCATGATTTGGGGGCGCTGGGAGCGGCTTTTAATGAAAGGGCGGCGGAGCGGCAGCTGGAGATGTTGAGGGAGATGGGGTGTAATGCGATTCGGCTGGCGCATAATCCGCCGGCCCCGGAGCTGTTGGACATGTTGGATCGGATGGGTTTTCTGGTTATCGATGAAATTTTCGATTGCTGGTACAGGGGGAAGACGCCGTTGGATTTTCATTTGATTTTTGCGGACTGGCATGAGGCTGATCTGCGGGCGTTTGTGCGGAGGGATAGGAATCATCCTTGTATTATCGAGTGGAGCTTTGGTAACGAGGTGGGGGAGCAATATACGGGGGATGAGGGGGCTGTGGTGGCGAGGGAGTTAAGAGATATAGTAAGAGATGAGGATAGTACGAGGCCTGCGACGGCATCGATGAATTATGCGAAGCCGGATATGCCGTTTCCGGGTGTTATGGATGTGCTGAGCCTGAATTATCAGGGAGAGGGGATTAGGGATGCTCCTGCGTATGCGCATCTTCGTGGGATCAGGACGTCGCCGTTGTATGGGGCGTTTCGGGAGAGGTTTCCGGGCAAGCTGATTCTGAGTACTGAGACGGCTTCGGCGCTGAGCACGAGGGGGACGTATGTTTTTCCTGTTTCTTCTGGAGTTAGTGCGCCGGTGAGTGATAGTACGGGTGGGGATTCGGTGAACCGGGCGGTTAGCGCGTACGATTTGTATACGGCGGCTTTTGGGGCTTCTCCGGACAAGGTGTTTAGGGCGCAGGATATGAATTCGTTTGTGGGGGGTGAGTTTGTCTGGTCGGGTTGGGATTATTTGGGTGAGCCTACGCCGTATTATTCGGCGAGGAGCTCGTATTCGGGGATTATCGATCTGGCGGGATTTAAGAAGGATAGATTTTATTTATATCAGTCCCGGTGGCGGCCGGAGCTGGCGATGGCGCATATTTTGCCGCACTGGACCTGGCCGGAGAGGGTAGGTCTTGTGACGCCGGTCCATGTATATACTTCGGGTGATGAGGCGGAGCTGTTTTTGAATGGGCGGTCTCAGGGGAGGAAGAAGAAGGGCGCATTCGAGTATCGGTTGCGATGGGATAGTGTGGTGTATGAACCGGGTGAATTGAAGGTGGTGGCGTATAAGGGGGGGAAGGTGTGGGCAACGGATGTGGTGAGGACGGCGGGGGTGGCGGCGGGATTGAGGTTGAAGGCGGATGGGGGCGATTTGGTGTTTGTGACGGTGAGTGTGGTGGATAGTAAAGGAGTGGTGGTGCCGGATGCGGCGAATTTGATACGGTTTTCGGTTTCGGGACCGGGGGAGATTGTGGCGACGGATAATGGCAATCCTGCTGATCTGACGTCGTTTGGGTCTGTGTCAAGGGCGGCGTTTGGCGGGATGGTGCTGGTGATTGTGCGGGGGACGCCGGGGAGAAAGGGGGAGATAAGTTTAAGGGCGGAGGCGGAAGGCTGTGTTCCGGCCCGTTTGCAAATACGTAGTCATTAGATATGTCTGTATCATTTCCAACGCAGGCGCATAGTGATGCGGCCGAGTCGATAAAAGATTATTTCGGGAGCAGTAGAAATATCGATACTATACTGGTCGTAAATTCCTGTGCAAGGGGACAGGCGGTGGCCGGCAGCGACCTTGATTTTGCTATTCTTTTGGCCCAGGGTATAACAGCGGATGAGAGGGAGGGGATGGAGGCGGGCTGGCAGGCATATGCGAAGACTTCTGCTGCTATATCGAGGTATAGGGATTCGGGGAAACATGCGCTTTTGCATTTGGACCTGATTGCGGGCGATTACCGGCCCGGAGAGATGGAGGAAGGAGGGATGCCGGATAGTTTCGAGCTTGAAATAGGTAATCAGGTATGTTATTCCAAGCCTTTGGGCGATGCGGGACCTTATTTCCTGGAGCTGCGACGCAAATGGCTGCCCTATTATGACGAGGCGCTGCGTGCTGAGAGGCTTCGAATGACGATCGAGTTCTGCGAATATGATTTGGACTGTATAGGTCCTTATATTGAACGGGGCTTACATTTTCAGGCTTTCGACAGATTGACCGTTGCATTTCAAAAGTTTCTGCAGGCGCTGTTTATTTCAAAGAGCTCATACCCCATTGCCTATAATAAATGGATAAAAATGCAGGTGGCGTCATGGCTTGGGATGCCGGAGCTTTATTCGAAGCTGCCGCCGATCCTTTCGGTTAGTAATATCGAAAGTGAGGAGACTGCGGAAAAGGGAGAAATGCTGAGGGGGTTGCTGCGTTCGTTGTGATTTTGGGCGGATGGCGTCATGGCATGAAAATTTCGGCAAATGCTGTCTAAACCGATGCATTATGATGCCAAAACAGAAAAAGAGTCTGGCCGTTGCGGCCATCGGCCTTTACGGTCTGGCGTTGGCCGCTGTGGTTATCAGAAGTTTTTTACAGGCGAAGTGCAGGAGGGGGGTGCTGCTTGCCGTCTTAGTGATAGCAGGCTGCGGTCCGTGGGGTATTCGGGCGCAGGGGATGGGGGAAAGTGTAGCCGGTTCGCGGATGTCGGCTCCGCTGGGGGCTGATTTTTCCAGCCTTTCAAAAGCAGCTGCGGCGAAGATGGGTATTTCGGGCGGAGTGGTTGTCGTGAAAATACACGCCGGCGGAACGTTGAGCAACCAGACAAAGATGAGGGAAGGGTTCGTCATTACCAGGATAGGGGATGTACCGGTTACCACCGTCGAGGAACTGACCAATGCGGTGAGCCGTCAGAAAGTGAGTTACCAGATTCAGGGTGTTTATCCGGGCAGTAAGCAGGTCGTTTATTATAGTATTCATGATTTTTGAGCAGGGAAGGCCGGGTGGGGCGGCCGGCTGGCGGGCCGGGAGGCTGGAAGGCCGGGTAGGGCTGGCGGGTCGGGGGCGGGGTTATCTGGCGAAAAGGTGGCTTGCCATCTCGCTGTCGTGGCCATAGATATCTTTTGCAAAATGTAAGAGGCCTTCATTATCTACCCATGCTGTGAGGTAAACGATATAGATCGGTATGGCCGGTTGTAGTGTTACCCATTTTTCAGCGGAGCCGTTCATGGCTTCGCGGATTTTTTTTCCGTTCCATTTGGGGTTGTTCGACAATAGAAGGCTTGCCAGCCCGAAGGGGTGTTGGATGCGGATGCATCCGTGGCTGAATGCACGACGGTCTTTTTCGAACAGGTCGCGCTGGGGGGTATCGTGAAGATAGATATTGTACCGGTTGGGGAAGAGGAATTTGACCTTGCCCAGGGCATTGCCGGGACCTGGTTTCTGCCGGATGACGGGCAGACCGGCGGAATAGCCTGTGATTTCCATACGATGGCGGTCGAGGTAGCGCCGGTCCTTCTTCATAGCCGGCAGGATTTCATTGCGGACGATGCTGGCGGGTATGTTCCAATAGGGGCTGAATACGACATATTTCAGCTGGCCGGAGAATATGACGGTATGATGTGCGGCTTTCCCGACGACGACCCGCATGGTGGAGACAATGCTGTCCCGGTGATAAACCAGCAGCCTGTAATCCGGGATATTGACCAGGATGTAGGAGGAATCTTCTTCGGGCATCCACTTGAGCCGCTGGAGGTTGATGAGGAGCTGTTCGATTCTTTGCCCGATGGGGATATTCAGCTCGTCGATCAGCGCCTGGTCGATGATTCCTGTGGCGGGCAGTCCAAAGGAGCGTTGGGCCCGGCGTACGTTTTGCTCCAGGACGGAATCGAACAGCGTGGTGTCGACGGGGGCTGTGGCGGCTGCGTGCGCTTCGGTGGCTGGGTGCGCTGTGGTGGCTGCGCCGGCTGAATCGACGGCAAGCTGCAGTCTTTTCCGGATACTTTCAATTTGGGGGCTATGGGCGCCCTTTTTTAATGTCTTTTCCTTTAGCCGGATCGATGGCCAGCCGCCTTCTTTTTGAAGCTTCGAATAGGCGAGCAGCCTGGTTCTCAGTTGGTAGAAGCGTTGCCCCAGCGGGTGCCAGCCGGGGTTCTTTCCGTTCAGGAGGGAGTCGAGGGCTTCGGCGGCGTCAATCCTCCTGGCTGGGATGTACCATTTCAGGTCTGCGGGATTTATTTCCCCTGCAAGGGTGGGGCTCATATACCGGAAAAAATGTACTGTGAGGCCGAGCTCGATGCGTTCCCGTTCTGTGTTGGTGAGGGTCATCGAATTGCCGTCGATAAGGCTGTCCATGCCGGCATGGAAAAGGGAATCCCGGGTTACTGTATTGTCGATCGTAGCTGTGGCGGCCTGGTGGTTCGTCCAGAAGGCGCCCGCCTGTCCGGTGAGTCCTTCTTCGTCGAACCAGGCGTACTGATAGTTGCGGGTATTGTAAAAACTTATGATGGCGGCGGCGGTTGCGCTGTCTTTTACATCGTCGTCGACAAATCTCTGTACGGTCAGACTGTCCAGCAGCAGATGGGTGTAGGCGTTGGCAGCAACGATTGTCGTATCTCTGACTGCGTGTTTTGCGGGGGCCGGAGGTTTGCCGGTGCAGGCAGCGGTCAGGAGGACTGCGGTCAGGAGTACAATTACCCATATCGATCTATTCTTTCCTGTCATGGTGTTATAAAACTTAATTCAGCAAGAGTTCGGCCAGCTCAAAAAGATCTTTGCATTTGTAATCCGGCTGGGGCGCAAGGGGATACAATACTTCCTTGAAGGGCATCAGATAGGCCGTTTGCATGCCTGCATTGGCGGCGCCGGCTATGTCCCATCCATGCGAAGATACCAGCAGACATAGGAGATAAGTCCGGTGCGTTCCATCCTTTCCGCGACGATCCTATGCGAAGCATTGGAAAGCGCTGCGATCGTTCTTTTTTTTGTCTGTATTTCCATATTGTGTCACATGTTTGGTATAAAAGATGTCATCGGTGGTTAGGGGGAATGGTGGTTTCGTTGCCGTCACGCATGGCCCTGTAGTGGGGAGACATGATCTCGATGCCGGCTTCGTTACAGCTGTCCAGTATATGCTGATGCAGCTCTGACTGGATCGACGCCTGTTTATTGGCCTCTTTCGTATATACGTTCAGCTGGTAGGAGATATAAAAGTCGTCCAGGCTGGTCTGCAGGACGAAGGGGGGCGGGTCTTTTAGTACGAGGGCGGTTCTTCCTGCGGCCGTCAGCAAGGCTTCGTGCATTTGTTTCCAGGGGACGTCATAGCCGATCGTGACTGTGGTGTGCATAATGAGCCCCTTGTCTTCGGGGCCCGTGTTGGCCGAGTAGTTGATGGCGCTGCTGCCGAGCACAGTTGAATTGGGCACGGTGATGTCCTCGTTTTTGATCGTACGGATGCGGGTGACGAGCATATTCTTTTCGACGACGTCGCCTGTGACATCGCCGATTCGAACACGATCTCCTACTTTGAACGGCCGCATATAGGTGATGACCAGGCCGGCCACGAGATTGGTAATGGCAGAAGACGAGCCCAAAGAAAACAGGATGCCGAGGAATACGGTGACCCCTTTGAAGGCGAGGGAATCGGAGCCGGGAAGGTAGGGGAAGACAATTACAAGCATAAAGGCGTACAGGAGAAACCGGATGATATTATAGGTCGGGTGCGCCCAGTCTTTATGAAATCCATTGATCTGTATGTGACCTTTTTCCACCTCGTCCGAAAAGTAACGGATGGCCCTGGCGAGGTATCTGAAGATTATCCAGATTACGAGGATGGTAAACAGGTTGGGCAGGAATTTGACGACGCCGTGCAGGGCGGCCCTGGCCGGTGTGAGAATCCAGCTGAGGAGGGTATCTGTCCAGCGCCGGGTCGCCCGGAAGACGCCGGACAGGAGCAGGAGGCTCAGGTAAACCGAAAGAATGATGGCGATAATGCGGGCGATGTTGTTGATGGACAGCGCGAGCTGTTCCATTCGCGCCGGCGTAAGGAGCTGGATTTTGCGGAAGACGAGGCCTTTCAGGTGCTTGTCTCTTTTTTTATGGATGAAAAGAGCCGATCTGCGAAAAAGCCTGTTCAGCAAGATGACGACAAGTGCGGCGCAGGCGGCGATGAGCAGGGAAAGGCCGATGCGTTTGAGCCAGTTCTGTACGCTGTTGGCGCTTTTTTCGCGGACGACGGCCGATTTGATCGTTCCGAGGTAGTAGCGTGCGAGGGAGTCCGTGCCGACATTGAACCATAAGGCGTCCAGCTGTGTCACGGTCATAATGACCTGGTCGGGGGTGTATATGATGTCATAGCCTTCCTGGGTGGGGTTGAGGCGAAGGGAATCGGGCATGAAGATAAAGTCGTCATATAGTTTTTGTATCCTGCGGCTGATGGCGTCTGCCCGGTCGCCTGCGTTGAAGGAGCCGATCCTGGTAAAAATCGGAAAAAGCGTGTCGTAGTTAAGAATGACGGGATGTGGACGGGCGTTCGTTTTCAGCTGTTGAATGACGTGGACCTGTTCTTCCTTTCTGAGCGAGTCGCGGGTCAGGATATCGGAAAGTTGTTGCTGCAGCTCTTTAGTCCTAAGGGCATTGCCGGTAGACTGCTTCAATTCTATGAGAAGCTGGCGGCGGATGGCGGAGTCGATCATCTGCTGTTCCTGGTGCTGCAGGAGCAGATTTTCGGCAGTGCGGGTCGAGTCCGGACGGCTGGTGTCTTTTTTAAGACTGTCTTTGGGCCCTTGCCCGTAAGCTGTGCAGACATGGAGGAAGCCTGCAAGAACCAGGAAATGTGTTTTTTTCATAAATTTCATGGCGGCGGCAGGTATTGGATATTCAAGTTACGAATTCCTGTGAAGAAAGGCGCGACCTGGAAAGAAGGACGATTTCTCAGCGATAAATGGAGGTAAGCGTTCGCAGCAAATGGGCTGCCCAGGAAAATATATTGTTTTCGACCAGGGACTGTCTCATTTTCTGCATACGCTGCTGCTGTTCTTCGTCGGGCATTTCCAATGCCTGTTTTATGGCGTCCGCCATTTTTTCGATGTCATAGGGATTGACTACCAGCGCGCCTTTCAGCTCCTGGGAGGCGCCGGCGAAACGGCTCAGTATGAGTACCCCGTCATTGTTGCCGCGCCTGGCGATAAATTCCTTTGCCACCAGGTTCATGCCGTCGTGGAGGGACGTCACCATGCAAAGATCGGCGGACTCGTAAAAGGGGGTTATTTCTTCGTGACTGTGGTGTCTTTTGAGGAGCAGGATCGGTTTCCAGTTCCTGTTTTTGAAACGCCAGTTGATGCGGTCGGCTTCTTTTTCTACGGCGCTTACCGTATCGGCATAGGTTTTCAGAAGCGTCCGGCTGGGGGCTCCTACCTGGACGAAGGTAAACTTTCCGACGTAGGCAGGATATTTTTCAAGAAAGCGCTCGATGGCGAGGAATTTTTCGATAATGCCTTTGGTATAGTCGATACGGTCGACGCCGATGCCCATGAATTTACAGGTAGCTCCATAGTCTGCGAGCAGCCTGGAGAAATCGGTTTTGACGGAAGGTTTATCGTAGTCTTTGAGAGTAAAGTCGATGCTGATGGGGAAGGGCTTTACCATCGTGGTGGCATCGCCGATCCTGACCGCGTAGTTTTCCCATTGGACGCGGGATTCGAGGGCCGTGTTCACGGTCTCCAGGAAGTTATTGCAGTGAAATTGTGTATGGAAGCCTATCAGGTCGGCCCCGAGCATGCCTTTCAATATGTCTCTTTGCCAGGGGCAAATGCCGAACGATTCGGCGTTGGGCCAGGGGATGTGCCAGAAGATAGCGATTTTTGCATCGGGCCGTTCGTTTCGTATCAATTCCGGAAGCAGGGCAAAATGGTAGTCCTGGATGAGTATAAGCGGCTGTTCTTCCGCCTCGATCTCCCGGATGACGGCGCGGGCGAAATCCTGGTTTACTTTTTTGTAATAATCCCAGTCTTCCTTTCTGAATACCGGCCGGGTATGGGCGATATGGCATAAAGGCCAGAGGCCTTCATTGGAAAAGCCGTAGTAGAAATGGTCTTCTTCCTCTTTGGTCAGCCAGAGGCGGCGAAGGGTATATTCGGGCTGCTCCGGCGGGACGAGGATCTTGTCATGTTTGTCTACCGTTTCCCGGTCGGCGTCTCCCATTCCTGCCGCAATCCAGAGTCCGCCGCAAGCCTTCAGGATTGGCTCCATGGCTGTGATCATGCCGCTGGCGGGGACGATGCATTTGATCTCTCTGCCGGCGTGTATGTGCATATAGGGTTCCCGGTTGGAGACTACTACCATTTTCTTTTCGTGCAGGAGGTTCGAGACTTCGATGCGCAGTCTCTCGGGTGTCCAGACGGCTTCCGCATTGGAGCGCAGCAATGCTTCTTCTTCGGCGATGGCTCTGGCTTCCCTTACGGTTTTGGCGATGTGTACGATTTCTTTATGAAGAGGGGCCAGGAAATTGGTAGGGGGGCGTTGTTTGAGCTTGTCGAGGTTGCCGGTGGCGGCCTCGCGCAGCCATAGGACGATCTTATTCAAGGGGCCTATTATTCCCCAACGGATGACGAGGATGGTCACAAAAGAAATGATGAGCACCTGGGCAAACCAGCGGAAGAAATTCCGAAACCAGATATTGCTGATGATGCGGTCGATATAGGAGGCGTCGGTATAGAATACCAGCGCCTCATTGGGTATATCGGTCCGTTTTATCGGTCTGATGTATTGATAAAAGCTTTTTTCCCCGGATTTTTTAAAATTTCCGATGGCGCTGTCGGCGGTCAGGGCAAGGGCAATGTAGTCGAGCGAAAAGGAAACCAGCGGCCGGATGGAGGTATCGGGAGTGATGATACTGTCCTTGTTGTAATAGACGGCGATTCCGAGCAGGCGGTAGTCTTTGCTTATGCTGTCGGAGAAACGTTTGAGTCCTGTGCTGTCCTCCTGCAGGAGGTGTACGAGCTGGGTTCTGCTGTATACGTCGGCAATCCGGGCGGTACGCTCTTTCAGCTCCTCGCGCAGGCTGGCTGTTTCGCTGGCGATCTGGAAGAAGGTGAATGCTGCCGCCACGACGGTCATGGCCAGGACGATGGAGAGGATCAGCGTGAAATTAATCTTTAGTTTCATGGTCTCGGGGAGTTAGGAGTTTACCAGCTGAGGGCGCGGGAAATGCAGGATTCTCGTAGGATGGGCAAAATTGATTCCTTCCCGTTCGAACTGTGTCATGATGGAAAGGTTTATTTCCTGCTGAATATCCATGTACAGGTTGTAGTCTCCGTCCTGGACGATGTATACTACTTCGAAGTCGAGGCTGGAGTCGCCGAATTTTAGCAGGTGGGCCCTGTCGAATTTGGCCTTTTGCTGCGCTTCGATAATGTTCCGGATGATGCCGGGTACTTTTTTAACCGTTCCCGCGGGGGTATTGTATTCGATGCCGAATGAAAAGACGATCCGGCGGGTACTCATTCTTTTGTAGTTGTGCAGCCAGGAGCTGGTGAGCGCGCTGTTGCTGCAGATCAGCTGTTCGCCGCTCAGCGCCCGGATGCGGGTGGTTTTGATACCGATATATTCGATGCTGCCCATTTTGTCGTCGACGATAATGAAGTCGCCGATTTCGAAAGGCTTGTCGAAGAAGATCACGAGGTAGCTGAAAAGGTCTCCGAGGATCGTCTGGGCGGCCAGGGCGATGGCGATGCCTCCTACTCCGAGGCCTGTAATGATGGTGGTGATATTGTATCCAAAGTTATCGATCAGGAAGACGAGGCCGAGTATCCAGATGACGATATTGAAGATGATGAGAATTCCTTTTCCCTGCTTTTCCCTTGTATCGCCCGGCTGGCGGCGGATGTGGCGTTGAAACGTGAAGTCTGCAAAAGAAGTGATCAGGCGCAGGACGGCCCAGGTAAAGACGACGGCCAGCGTCCGGCTGATGATCGTGCCGGCTTTCGGAGTCATGTCGAGGAACTGGACGCCGGCGTAGACGGCCAGCAGATATGACAGCGGCACGATGGTTTTTTCGAGGAAGGTGACGAGCGCATCGTCGAGGGTGCCTGCGGTCCGAAGGGCCATCTGGCGGACCTTATTTATTATTATTCTTTTGAAGATGCGGATAATCAAAAAGAGGAGTATGGTGCAGCCGGCAGCGATGAGCCAGTTCTTCATCGAATTACCCCAGAAGACATAGGTTAGAAAATTGTTCATGCCGATTTTTTTAGATGATGCAAAAACCGCCGAAGCAGCTACAAAGGTAGACAGGAACGGGCAAAGCTAATCCCCGGATAGATTAGAATCCCATTAGAACCTTATTCGTGGAAATTATTGCATGACTGGGTATTCGGTTCCACACCGTTCATTACTGAAGCTTCCGTGCAATCCGTCCGATGGTGAGGCCCTGGACGAGGATGGAGAAGATGACGATGATGTAGGTGATGGAAACGAATTCGCTCCGGTGCATGTCTTCGCCGAGAGAAAGGGCCATGGCAATGGAGATGCCGCCCCTGAGGCCGCCCCAGGTAAGAATTGCGATGGCGTTCTTTTCAAAATCGAGCTTGCGGCGAAGCAGCAGCACCGGCAGGCTGACGGATAGCCAGCGCGACAGCAGGCAGATGAGGATGCAGACGGCTCCGATGACAAGGATGGTTTTATCGATGCGTATAATCAGCATTTCCAGGCCGATGAAAAGAAAGAGAACGGCGTTGAGGATTTCGTCGATGAGTTCCCAGAATTTATGGAGATAATCCCTGCTGGTATCGGAGAGCGCTTCGTGTGAGACCTTGTTGCCTGTGATCAGACCGGCTACGACCATGGCCAGGGGGCCGGACACGTGCAGGCGGTCTGCGATGTAATAACCGCCCATTACGATGGCAAGCGTGATCATTACCTCCACTTTATAATCGTCGATGGAGCGGAGGGCGAGGAAGCCCAGGTAGCCGAGCAGCGCGCCGAAGGCGATGCCGCCTAAAGCTTCGCGAAGAAAGAGTCCTCCGATGGAGACCGCGGATACTTCGGTCATATCCGGGCTTGCCAGCTTCAGGATGCTGATGAAAATGACGACTGCAACGCCGTCATTGAAGAGGGATTCCCCGGCGATTTTCAATTCGAGGGATGAGGGTATGCCTGCCTTCCGAAGGATGCTCAGAACGGCGATGGGGTCGGTAGGAGAGATCAGTGCGCCAAACAGCAGGCAGTGGATGAAGGGAATGGGGAAATGGAAGAGGTTGAAGATATTCCAGGTGATGAAGCCGATGAGAAAGGTAGAGACCAGGGTGGCGGCGGTGGCCAGCGTCATGACGGACCAGCGTTGGCTTTTGAGGCTTGCGGCGTCGATGTGGATGGCTCCGGCGAAAAGGAGGAAGCTTAGCATGAAGTTCATCAGCAGGTCCTGGAAGTCTACGGATGCTGCGAGAAGGACGACTTTTTTCGACAGGGTGAACCAGGAGGAGCCCAGCGTGATCAGCAGTATGGACGATACCAGGGAAAGCGCTGCGATTCCTATTACCGGGGGCCATTTCAGCAGACGATGGTTGATATAAGAAAAAACGGCTGCCAGTAAAATGGTAAGAGTAATTATTTCCTGCGTGTTCATGATTCAAGTTTAAGGATAAAATCGGAAAAAAGGTTAGAATGTCATTAGAATTGGAAGGTGTTGTATGAATCTATGTGCCGGCATATTAACTTTATGCGACGATTGCCCGCCATGGAAATTCGAACATCCATGACTAAGTAAGATGAAGAGATCGTTGATTCAATTCCTCCTATTTTTATGCTTACCGCTCCTTCACAGGGGCGAGCCTGCGATTCGTGCTACGCGATTCGTCTTCGGGGGCGGGGTTTTCGAGCGTTTCGGGGTCAGCGAAGCGCGGGTTATTGCGGAGCCTCCGTCTTCGGCCACCCACCATGGTTCCGACAAGCTGAAGGCTGTCGAGCTCGAAGATGAAGACGATCTGGGCAGGAGGCATGCGGGTGAGCCCAGCGATTATTTCTGTTCCAGGTCTGTATCGTCATACGGATGGAGCTGTCTGTCCTTTCTCCGGCGTTTACGGGCGTGCCGTCGTACTTCCGGCTATTCTTCCCCGAAGTACATTATCCACAGAGTGCTCAGAATCTAATCTTTTTTCGTTGGTCCCGTTTGTTGCCGTATAGCAGCCTGCTATAGCGGTAGTTATTTTATTGCAATCCCTTCACCAGTGTAAATAATAAGCATTATGAAACAAACCCTCATGCTCGTCGGCGTGCTGGCGTGTCTATGCCAGGCGGCGTGTACATCCACGGAAGCCGAAAAAATCGAAACTCCTACATTTCTCGTAACCAGTGCGGTGCAGATGGATACTTCGGTAACGAAGTCTTATGTCTCGCAGGTTCGGTCGATCCGTAATATCGAGATCAAGGCCCAGGAAAAGGGCTACCTGCAGGATATTTATGTAGACGAAGGTCAGTACGTCCATAAGGGCCAGCTGCTTTTTCGCATTATGCCGAAGATATACGAGGCGGAGCTGCAAAAGGCGCAGGCGGAAGTCAATGAAGCCGATATCGAAGTTCAGAACAGCCGGCGGCTTGCCGACAGCAATATCGTGTCGAAGAATGAGCTGGCGATGGCGATGGCCCGGTATAACCGGGCGAAGGCGGAGCTTGGGCTGGCGCAGGTGCACCTGGGCTTTACCGAAATAAGGGCTCCGTTCGACGGTCTGGTCGACCGGCTTCATCTGAAGCAGGGCAGTCTTGTAGGGGAAGGTGATCTGCTGACCTCGCTGTCCGACAACAGCCGGATGTGGGTGTATTTCAACGTGTCGGAGCCCGAATACCTGAATTACGTTTCCCGCCCGAACAGCAGCGAGAAAACGAAGGTGCAGCTGCAGATGGCCAACGGGCAGCTATTCGATCATCCGGGTGTGGTGGAGACCATCGAAGGCGAGTTCAACAACGAGAATGGCAATATTGCTTTCAGGGCTGCATTCCCCAACGAAAAGGGAGTGCTGAGGCATGGCGAGACGGGGAATGTGCTGATGAGGGTGCCGTTGAAGAAGGCGGTGGTTATTCCGCAGAAGGCGACCCTGGAGATCATGGATAAGAAATACGTGTATGTGATAGATAAGGATAATATCGCCAGGCTGACGCCCATCACGATCGGGGCTCAGCTGCCGGATTTGTACGTCGTGAGCGAAGGTCTTTCCGGGGACGAGAAGATCCTGCTGGAAGGTCTTCTCAAGGTTAAGAATAACGATCACGTCGTTTTCAGGTACCAGGACCCTCATTCTGTAATCGACCGTCTGAAGCTGCCGACAGAATAAAGCATACCCTCCAAAAACAGAAAATAATGTTCAACATATTCATGAAGAGGCCGGTCTTCTCCATTGTGATCTCCCTTGTCATTATCTTTATGGGGGTTCTGGCCATCAATACCCTTCCTACATCGCAATTCCCTTCCATCGCTCCGCCCCGGGTAGAGGTTACCGTGGCCTATCCCGGCGCCAGCGCGGACGTGCTGGTCAAGTCGGTGCTGATCCCGATGGAAAAAGCCGTGAACGGCGTGGCGGGCATGAAGTACATGACGTCCGACGCCACCAGCGCCGGCGAGGCGAATATCCAGGTTGTCTTCGACCTGGGGACCGATCCTAACCAGGCCGTCGTCAACGTGAAAAACCGTATCGAGCAGGTGACCAACCGGCTGCCGCCGCTGGTGCAGCGCGAAGGGGTGGTCGTAAACATCCTTCAGCCCAATATGCTGATGTATGTTAATGTCTACAGTACGGACCCGCACGCGGACGAAAAATTTCTTTACAACTATGCCAACGTCAATATTCTGCAGGAGCTCCGGCGGGTGAAGGGCATCGGCAAGGCGCAAATCCTGGGCAGCAGGCAGTACGCTATGCGTATCTGGCTCAAGCCCGACCGGATGCGGGCCTATAATATTTCCACGGAGGAAGTGATGCAGGCGCTTGGCGAGCAGAGCATCATCGGTTCTCCGGGCCGTATCGGGCGCAGCGACGGTCAGCGGTCGGAGGCGTTGGAATATGTGCTTACCTACCAGGGAAGATATAATCAGCCGGAGCAGTACCAGAATGTCATTTTGAAGGCGAATCCGAACGGGGAATTCCTGCGTTTGAAGGATGTTGCCGACGTCGAGCTCGGCAGCGAGTTCTATGACATCTATTCCAATCTTAACAATCATCCGTCTGCGGCAATTGTACTGAAGCAGACCTATGGAAGCAATGCGAGCGACGTCATCCGCAGGATCAAGGAAAGGCTCGAGGAGATCAAGGGCAGCTCGTTTCCGCCGGGTATGGACTATGACATCAGCTACGACGTGTCCAGCTTCCTGGATGCTTCCATCGAAAAAGTATTGCATACGCTGGGAGAGGCGTTTATCCTGGTGGCGATCGTGGTCTTCCTGTTTCTTGGCGACTGGCGTTCCACCCTGATCCCGACGCTGGCCGTGCCCGTTTCGCTGATCGGGGCCTTTTTCTTCATGCAGCTTTTCGGTCTGACCATCAATCTGATTACGCTTTTTGCATTGGTGCTCGCCATCGGGATTGTGGTGGACAATGCGATCGTGGTGATCGAGGCGGTGCATGTGAAAATGGCTACCGAGCATCTGTCGCCGTATGCGGCGAGTAAAAAGGTGGTCCACGAGATCAGCGGGGCCATCGTAGCGATAACCTTCGTAATGGCTGCGGTATTCATTCCGGTGGCGTTCATGTCCGGTCCGGTGGGGATTTTCTACCGCCAGTTTTCCATTACGATGGCTACGTCGATTGTCCTGTCCGGGCTGGTGGCGTTGACGCTTACGCCGGTGCTGTGTGCGATCATCCTGAAGAATACGCATGGGCAGCCGAGGAAGAAGACGCCGGTAGACCGGCTCATCGATGCCTTCAACAGGGGCTTCGACCGGCTGACGGGCGCTTATACGGGTTTGCTGAGGCGTATCGTCAGCCGAAGGCTGGTTACGTTCGGGCTGCTGGCTGCTTTTGGGTTCGGTATTTTCGGTATCAACCGGGGGCTATCGTCCGGATTTATTCCCAATGAAGACCAGGGAATGATCTATGCCATCATTCAGACGCCTCCGGGCTCTACGCTGGAGCGGACCAATGAGCTTGCCAGAAAAGTGCAGGCCATTGCCGAGCATATCGAGGGTATACAGTCCGTGTCGGCCCTGGCCGGTTACGAGGTATTGACCGATGGCCGGGGTTCCAATGCGGGCACTTGCCTGATCAATCTGAAGGAGTGGTCCAGGCGAAAGCATACGGTCAACGAGATCATGAAAGAGCTGGAGGAGAAGACGAAGGACCTGTCGGGGGCTACCATCGAATTCTTTGGCCCGCCGGCGGTACCGGGATATGGGAGTGCGGGTGGATTTGCGCTGCGGCTGCTGGACAAAACCAACAACGACGATTACCGGGAGCTGGAGAAGGTGAACGACGATTTCATGAATGCGCTGAGGCAGCGAAAGGAGCTGTCGGGGCTTTTTACGTTTTTCAGCGCCAACTATCCGCAGTATGAGCTGCAGATCAACAACGAGGCGGCGATGCAGAAAGGCGTTTCTATCGGGAAGGCCATGGATAATCTGTCGATGCTCATCGGCAGCACTTATGAGCTGGGTTTTATTCGTTTCGGCACCTTTTACAAGGTGTATGTGCAGTCGGGGCCGCAATACCGGCAGCTGCCCGACGATGTGCTGAAGCTGTATGTCAAAAATGACAAGGATGAGATGGTTCCTTATTCGGACTTCATGACGATAAGGAAGACGCATGGACTCAACGAGATTACGCGTTACAACATGTATCCTTCATCCGCCATAAGGGGGGAGCCTGCTGCGGGTTATAGCAGCGGAGAAGCGTTGAGGGCCATCCAGGAAGTAGCGGCGAAGACGTTGCCGCGCGGGTATGGGATCGATTGGGAAGGGCTTTCGAAGGACGAGACGGGACGAGGCAACGAGGCGCTGTATATCTTCCTGGTGGTGCTGGGTTTCGTATACCTTATCCTGGCTGCGCAATATGAGAGCTTCATCCTGCCGCTGGCGGTGATTCTTTCGCTTCCTGCCGGCGTGTTCGGCTCCTTTGCGCTGATCAAAGCCATGGGTTTGGCCAACGACATATACGCACAGGTAGGGCTGGTCATGCTGGTTGGTTTGCTGGGTAAGAATGCGGTGCTGATCGTGGAGTTTGCGGTACAGCGGCACAGGGCGGGCTCGACGGTGTTTCAGGCGGCTATAGAAGGGGCGAAGGAGCGGTTTCGTCCGATACTGATGACCTCGCTGGCTTTTATAGCGGGGTTGATTCCGCTGCTGGTGGCTACGGGGCCGGGCGCCATCGGCAATCATACCATCGGCGCTGCTTCGGCGGGAGGGATGCTGATGGGTACGTTGTTCGGTGTGATCCTCATCCCCGGATTATACTATCTGTTCGGCACCATTGCGGCAAGACGCAAGCTGATCAAAGACGAAGACGAAAATCCTTTAACAGAAGAAATAGATCACCATGTATAGGAAAACATTTCGCGGATATATAGTGGCAATATGCATTTTGCTTTTGTCCAACGCGTGTCGTGTCCCGGCCGTTTCCGGCAGGAGCGAGGACAGGACGACGCCGGCCACCTATGGCGTGGGCGGTGATACTGCCAATGCTGCGGCCCTGGGCCGGCGGGCGTTTTTCGCCGACCCTTACCTGCAGTCTCTCATCGATACGGCGCTTGCCGGCAACAGGGAGCTGAACAGCATGCTGCAGGAGATAGAAATTGCGCGTAATGAAGTCAGGGCGAGGAAGGGGGAGTACCTGCCTTTTGCAGGAGTAAAGGCGGGCGCGGGTTTCGACAAAGCCGGCAGGTATACCCTGCAGGGGGCTACCGAGGACGAGATCGCCGTCCGGCCGGGCGGGGGAACGCCGGATCCTCTGCAGGACTACCTGGTGGCCGTCAATGCCAGCTGGGAGGTCGATATCTGGAATAAGCTGCACAATGCGAAAAAGGCGGCGGTGAGCCGCTACCTGTCCACCGTAGAGGGCCGGAATTTCGTCGTTACCAACCTGGTCGCCGAGATTGCCGACGCCTACTATGAGCTGCAGGCGTTGGATAAACAGCTGGAGATACTGGAGAGCAATATCACCCTTCAGCAGAATGCGTTACATATAGTCCGGGTCCAGAAGGAGGCCACGCGGGTGACGGAGCTGGCGGTACGGAAGTTCGAGGCGGAGGTATCGAAGACGCAAAGTATGCGATACGATCTCCGGCAGCGGATCACCGAGACGGAGAACAGGATCAATTTGCTGCTGGGGCGGTATCCGCAGCCGATTGCCAGGAGCCGCCAGGCCACCGACAGCGTGCTTTCCGGCGTCGTGCAAGCCGGTGTTCCTTCCCAGCTGCTGGTCAATCGCCCGGATATCCGGCAGGCCGAGCTGGACCTGGCTGCGGCGCGGCTGGATGTAAAGGCTGCGAGAGCCCGGTTCTTTCCGTCGCTGGACATATCTGCTTCGCTGGGTTACCAGTCCTTCAACCCGGCCTATCTCCTGGAGACGCCGAAGTCGCTGCTGTATTCGCTGGCAGGCGATCTCACTGCTCCGCTGGTCAACAGGAATGCGATCAAGGCGGCTTATTTCAGCGCCAATGCCAGGCAGATACAGGCGGTGTACCATTATGAGCAGACGATATTGAATGCGTATGCGGAGGTAGCCAACCAGCTGTCGAAAATCGGCAACCTGGAAAAGAGCTATGAGCTGAGGGCCAGCCAGGTTGGTGCGTTAAGTCAGTCGATCGGCATTGCCGATCAGCTGTTCAGGTCTGCTCACGCCGATTATATGGAAGTGCTGATGACGCAGCGCGATGCGCTTGAATCGAAGTTCGACCTGGTGGAGACCCGGCAGCGGCAGATGGCTTCGATGGTCGATCTGTACAGGGCGCTGGGCGGCGGGTGGAGGTGAGGCGGTGCGGCGCGTGGAGGTGAGACAGGTTGGTGCGATGGGCTGGTTCAGATGTGTCCGAGCATGTCCAGCAGGGAGATGACGGATTGCGGGGTATGGACGTTGAAATGGGCGTAGGAAGCTTCGTGGCCTACTTTGATCGTGAAAGCCTGCTTTTGGTCGGCGAGGGCGCGGAACATATCCTCGTCGGTGCGGTCGTCGCCGATGGCGAGGATGAAGTCGCCGGTTTCGCGGCCGAGCAGGTTCTGGACTGTGCTTCCTTTGTCGATGTGCCCGCTTCGTACTTCGACGATTTTCTTGCCCATCGTTATTTGCAGTCCGAGGCCGGCGATGATGCCGGATAGTTTGGAGTAGAGGTCCATTTTTATGCTGTCTGCAAGCGGAGCATCTGCATTGCGGTAGTGCCAGACGATCGAAAAATTCTTCTCTTCGATGAAGGCGCCGGGGCATTTCCCGGTGTAATGCTCCATTGCGGGGAGCACGTGGTGTTTCCATTCATCGACGTGATGGCCTATTCGCTGCCAGGGCTGACCGCGGTATCTTATTTCGGCTCCGTGTTCGGCGATGATATGAATGGGAAGCTGTCCCAGCCAGTTTTGAAGCGTGTTGCTGTCCCTGCCGCTGATGATGCATACGGAGTTACGGTCGTCGGCGGCCAGCCGGCGGAGGGAGTCCAGCACCATATCGGCGGGGCGGGCCTGGGACGGGAGGTCGAAGAAGGGCATCAGGGTGCCGTCGTAGTCGAGGAGAAACTGGCGTTTGCCGGCGTTGCGATAGTGTTCCATCAGCTGCCGCTGCGAATAGACGTCGAAAAACCGGATCTGGAAATTCTGCTGGTGATGCCGGGCATTTTTCAATGCCGTAAGAAAGTCTTTTCCCCATTCGCTTTTCATGGTGAAAACGCCGGTAGCGACGAGCCTGTCTTCGAATTCGACGGTCATTCCATCTACGGGGGTATTCAGGATCATACGGACAGAGCTGCGAAAATGGTCGGCGAATTCTGCTGTTTGGAAGCCGATGAGATCGGCGCCGAGCATTCCTTTTAGGATCTGCCGCTGCCAGTCTTCCGGGAGGCGCCGGAAGGCTGTGAAAGAAGGAAAGGGGATATGCAGGGACAGACCGATGGTGAGTTCGGGGAGCAGCTCTCTGAGCATTCCTGCCAATGGTAATAAATGGTAGTCGTGGATCCATACCGTGTCTCCGGGCCGAAGGTAGCGCTGCATGCTTTCGGTGAACTGGCTGTTGATTCCGACGTAGTCTGCGAAGGAGGCCGCCTGGTATTTCGCATCGGTTGGAAGGTAATGGAACAGGGGCCACAGGACGGTATTGCCGAAGCCCTGGATGAGACCCTGCTCGTATTTAGCGGACAGGAAGACGGGATACCAGGAAATGCGGCCGGGCATACCTTCGAGGGGTAGCAGGGCCCATGTCGCGGGTGTACAGGCGGTTATGCCTGTCCAGCCAATCTCTCTGAATGCAGGACTGTCGATTCCGTGGTCCGGTTGAAGAAAGGCTGCAATGGTGGAGGTACGATCGTCGAAGGACGGCTGAACCGTTATCCGGGCGTCGAGGTCTTGTATTTGTAAAGGAAGGTGACCTGTTATAATGAAGAGTCTGTTATGCGTATTCATTTCCGGAAGATTTCGTTAAGCTGATGTAAATCTACCTCCACCGGTAATGATTGGCATTAGAAACAAATTAGAATTTCATTAGAATGCCGGATTTGCCGGCCTCCTATTTTCGTGGATTTACGACAATCTGTAAATTCCGGCAATGAAATTAGCGACGCAAATTTTTTTGGGCTTCATGATTGCCATTTCGATCGATTTGCTGGATTCTGTGGTCAATTATATGCTTACGTTGAGAGTCAAGCAGGTTTCGGAGTTTCTGAACAGGTCGGAAGCTGTTATCCGCTATTCCGCCAATCTCAATAAAGATATGATAGGGATGGAGAGTGCTTTTCGCGGATTTCTGCTGACCGGCGACAAGAAATTTTTGGTGGTGTATGACGAGGGGTTGAAGAGTATTCCCGAGCGGGGAAGACAGCTGGACCCGCTTATTTCCTTACCGGAGCAGCGGAGGGTTTTGGATTCGATCATGGTGCTGCATGGACATTGGGTAGACTTTGCGAATGGAATAATCAAATCCGGGAAAAAGACCGTGCCGGGTGTGCGAATGGTGGCCGACCTGGAATATTACCAGCGGATTTCCCTGCTTTTCGATTCATTCAATAAGGCCGAATACGGGTTGAGGGACATTCGCAGAAAAGAGCAGTCGGAGGCGATCGCCCGGACGGATCGGTATTCGCTGATGTCCAGTCTTTTGCTGGTTTTAGTCGGGCTGGGTACGGCGTTGTGGCTGGTCCGGAGGATTTCGGGCCGGATCCGGCCGCTGGTGAGGCTTGCCGAAAGAATTTCCCAGGGGGACTTTAGCCGGGTGGAGGATGATAAACGCGATGAGCTGAGCAGTCTGTCGCATTCATTGAATCTCATGTCGGATAAGCTTAGCCAGACGATCAGCGAGCTGGAGAAAAAGAACCAGGAGCTGAACCAATTCGCTTATGTCGTTTCGCACGATCTGAAAGCTCCGGTGCGGGGTATATCGAATGTGATAAAATGGATAGAAGAGGATCATGGCTCGGAGATCGGTCCGACAGTTCGAAAATACCTGGATTTTATTCCCGATCGTGTCAACCGGATGGAGGCGCTGATCGACGGGATGCTGGAATATGCGCGTGCGGGGAGGGAAGGGGCGTTGAAAGAGGCGGTGGATGTAGAAAAGCTGGTGGGGGAACTGGCGGACCTGATTGTGCCGGATGGATATATTATACGGACGGAGCGGCTGCCTGTCGTGTTTACGGAGCGGCTTACCCTGCAGCAGGTGCTGAGCAACCTGATCGGCAATGCGGTCAAATACGGCCGGGCCGGAGCGACGGTCATTACGGTGGGCGCGGTGGACTACGGCGCGCACTATGAATTTTGGGTAGAGGACAATGGCCCCGGGATACCCGCGCAATACCATGAGAAGATATTCGGCATGTTTCGGACCCTGCGCGAGAAGGCCGACAAGGAAAGCACCGGGATTGGGCTTTCGATCGTCCGAAAGATCGTGGAGGAGCGGGGTGGGAGTATCCGGCTGGTTTCTTCTCCCGGTAATGGAGCCAAATTCTTTTTCACCTGGTTAAAGAATATATAATGGAAAAAAAAGTAATCGTGCTGGTAGAGGATGATGAGCTGGATGTGATGAGCGTGAGGAGATCGCTGAACAAGCTGGATATTCCGTACGAACTCTACACGGCTTTCAACGGAATTGAAGCGCTCGATATATTACGGGGGAATGGAGGGATGAGCTCTTTGCCGGATTTGGTGCTGCTGGATCTGAATATGCCCAGGATGAATGGACTGGAATTTTTGACCATTATCCGGACCGACGAGCGGCTGAAGGATATTCCTGTGTTCGTGATGACGACTTCGGGGGAGCAGGCCGACAGGAGGGCAATCGACCGGCTTGGGGTATCGGGATATTTAATCAAGCCGATGGGTTATGGGGCAGGATATAACCGGGAGGATTCCATGGAGCACTTCGTGCGGTTTCATTTGCGGAGTATATTGAGTGGGGGCGGGGGAACAGGGGAGGCGACGATATAAACGGGAATGGCCGGTCAATTCAACGTGGCATGTTATTTTCTGCTGATTTTCGGTTATTCTTTGTTTACGAATTAAATCGAAAGTTATGAATTATCATGATTACAAGGCGTGTATAGACGCGTGTCTGAATTGTGCAGCGGTCTGCAATCATTGTGCTTCTTCCTGTTTGCAGGAAAAAGATGTTCAGCGGATGGTGCGGTGTGTACAGCTGGATATGGAGTGTGCGGCGGTATGTTATACGTCGGCGCAGCTGATGAGCCTGGGTAGTGACCGGGCGAAGGAGCAATGCCGGATGTGTGCTGAACTGTGCCGGGCCTGCGGGGAAGAATGCGGAAAGCATGATATGGTGCATTGCCGCGAGTGTGCGGAGGCCTGCAAGCGTTGTGCGGAGGAGTGTTCGCGGATGGCGGCGTAGGATTGGGGTGTTATAGGTTTTTTATCAGGATATGATAGCCGTGGCCGGATGGGAAATCGTCGATGGTGTGGGCTAGTGAGAATCCATGCTTTTTATAGAATTCGGGCGCCTGGAAGCTGAAGGTTCGGACGAGGATGGTTTGGCAGTGCTGCTTTCTTGCTTCTGCTTCGGCGGATTGCAGGAGGTGTGTGCCGATGCCGTGTTGGTGGAATGTGGGGGAGACCCATAGATGGGTGATCTCGCAGGAGCCTGCCCAGGTCCATCCGGAGATGCCGGCGATGATGTTGTTTTCTTCGTCTTTTACGACCCGGGAGAAGTTAAGGCCGTCGTGGCGGCCGGTTTTTTCGGAGTTGTATCGGTAGAGACCGTCTTCGAGCAGTTCGATGACGTGGTAGTGGTCGGTCGAGGTTTCTATGCGGTAGTTGTTTTTCATTTCAGGTATTTTCTGAGTACGATCATATCTTTTAGCTGCTTGTCGTTTTCGTAGATGGGTTGGGGGTAGTTGTCGATGAAGAAGTTTTCGATTCTTTTAAATTCTGTGAAGCCTGCTTTTTTGTAGAGGCTCAGGGGACCGGCGGCCTGATCGGCTGTGCCGATCAGGAGCCAGTGGAAGCCTCTTTGCGCTGCGGTTTGGGCGGCGTGGTGTAATAATTGTTTTCCTATCCCCTGGTTTTGAAAGGGGGTGTCGACGGCGATGTTTTTTATTTCGATGCTGGTTTCGGTTATTTTTTGGACGGCGTAAACGGCGATGGTTTCGTCGTTTTTTTCATAGAGATATATTTCGCAGTCGTGGATATATCGGTCGATTGCTTCTGCTGTCTCGTCGGCGAGCAAGAGAAGGGGATAGGGTATTTTTTCGGTGTCGTAGAGTTTTCTGATCATTATTTTACCGCTAACAAAGATACGGGTTCGATCTGGGGGGGAGATGCCAGCAGCTCGTCGGCCTTGCTCATGAGGGCGCGGGCGATGGGGCCTGCGAGGTGGGCTTGTCTGCCGTCTTCAGTGGGGAATGTGTCGAAGATGCCGAAGGTAGTTGGGCCGAGCTGGAGGGCGTACCAGCGGATGGTAAGGGGTTCGGCCTGGGCGAGGGGGAGGGCGCTTTCGATAAATTCTTTTAGTTCTGTTTCTTTTCCGGGCTTTGCTTCGAGACGGGCGAGGAGGGCGAGTTTTTCCATGGTGGATGGTTTTTTGTTTTTGTCCTTGTTTGTGTTTGGTCGGTAAAGGTAGGGTGCGCCGGTGGGGGTGGCAATGACGGATGTTCCCTAAGTGTTGTCTGGATTTCCCGGAGGGGGTTAGTTGGAGGAGGGGGAGTGTTCGGCGCGGGCGAAGCCGACGGTTTCGCGGAAGAGCTGGGGGGAGACGTCGGCGTTGTTTTTGAAGAAGCGGCTGAAGTAGAATTCGTCGTCGAAGCCGAGGGTGTAGGCGATTTCTTTTATTGTTTTGGAGGATAGGTAGAGCTCGCGTTTTGCTTCGATGATGATGCGTTCGGTGATGAGGTTTGTCGGGGTTTTGTTGAAGTGGATTTTGGCGATACGCGCGAGGGCCTTGGGGGTGACGTGGAGGAGAGCGGCGTAGCCGCTGGGGGAGTGGATGGTTTTATAGTGTTGCTCGATGGCGTCGCGGAGGTGTTGGGCGAGGTCGGCCTGGGGGCGATGGGAGGAGATGGGGGCCTGTTCGGTTTTCAACCGGGAAGCGCGGATGAGGAATATTTTTAGATAGGAGACGAGCAGCTCGTGCTGGGCGAGGTCGGTGCGGGTGATTTCGGGTTTTATTTCGTCGAGGAGGTGTTGGAATTCTTTTAGGTCGGTTTCGGAGAGGGTGAGGATGGGTTCCTGGTAGATATTGTTGAAGAGGATACCGTTGCAGGCGACTTCGCGTTGGTGCTGGTGGATACAGAAGAAATCGGAGTGAAAGTGGAGGATGGAGCCCTGGATGTTTTGGGTGCTGCCGAGCATGAAGGGTTGGTAGGGGGAGAAGAAGAGCAGGCTGGCGGGGCCTATTTCGTGTTCGGTAAAGTCGGCATGGAGTGTTGCGTTTCCTTCTGTGAGCAGAATTATCGTATAGTAGCTGAGTCGTTGGAGGTGGTCGAAGGGGTTGTCGTCGCGGAAGCCGTAGATTTTAAACAGCAGGTTTCCGGTGGCGGGATTGGTGAGTGTGTAGTTTGATGACGGGGGCATAGGCAAAGATAACGACGGGTGCGATTGCGCCCGTCGTTTTGATGATCGTTAGAGGATGGTTGCGGCGAGGGGGAAGTCGACGGGGATTTTTGTGAGGTTATGGAGGTAGTTCATGGCGATTTTGTCGCTGATCTGGAGGATGAGGTCTACGAGGTGGCCTTTGTCGTAGCCGGCGTCGAAGAATGCGTCGAGGCTGGCGGGGGATATGCGGCCTTTTGATTCGGTGATGTCTTTGGCCAGGGTGACGAGGGCGTTTAGTCTGGGGTCGGTGGCGCGGCCGGTGCGGATTTTAACCGTCTCTTCTTCGGAGAAGCCGTTCATTTTTCCGAGGAGGGTGTGGGCGCTTTGGCAGTAGATGCAGCCATTGACCTGGCTGACGATGAGGTTGACGGCTTCTTTTTCTTTGTTGCTGAGGGAGGTCTTTGCGCCCTGGAAGGCGAGATAGCGGGAGAGACCGTTATTGGAGTAGGCGATGGTGGCGTAGAGATTGGGGACCAGGCCGAGGGCTTTTTGGAGCGCGTCGAAATTGGCCTGGTTGGCAGGGGATACTTCTTCCCGGGTGGGGACTGTAAATTTTTCCATTTTTTATTTTTTGTGTTGGAACAAAATTACTGTGGGGTGTGGGCGAGAGGAATGGATAATGGGGAGGATTGCATGGAGATTTTTCCCTAAATTTATCGTTTCGTCATATTTCCGATGATCCCTTGGGGACGGTCTGCGGGAGAAAACAATTCTGAATGGCTCTGTACGATTCCTACACGGATGAACAGCTGGTGGCGTCTTTGACGGGCGGTGACGCGGATGCATTTACCGCTATTTACGAGCGGTACTGGGATAAGCTCCTGGTCTTCGTCCTGCGGGTTATCCGGCGGCAATCGGACGCCGAGGATATCGTCCAGGAGTTGTTTGTTTCTCTCTGGCGGCGGCGCGAGACGCTGCAGATCGAGCGGAATCTTTCCACCTACCTATATAATAGCGCGCGATATCTTTCGATCCGGCAGATCGAGAAAAGCAGCACGTATGCGTTGTACCTGGACCGGCTGGCGGTTCGGATGCAGGTCTTTTCCGATGAAAGTTTGGGCGTGGAAGCGGATATCTTCGGCCGGGAGCTGGAAGGGCGGATCGATGGGTTGATTGGGCAGCTGCCGGAAAAAATGAGGGAGGTGTTTATTCTCAGCCGAAAGGAGCATCTGTCCTATAAAGAGATTGCGGAGCGGCTTTCCATTTCAGAAGAGACGGTGCGGAAGCAGGTATATCGGTCGCTGAAGGTGCTTCGGGAGGGGCTTGGACTGCCTGCCGGATTGTTCTTATGGCTGACCACGCATTTTTTTTAAAAAAAAGATAATACTGCGTACCACTTCGGGGAACGGGATGTCACTAATATAAAGAACCCATCTATATCATCATGACAGAAAGGGATGCTCAATCGCTGCTTCGACGTTACCTGGCCGGGGAATGTACTCCTTCGGAGAAGGAATGGGTGGAGTCGTGGTTTGAAGATTTGGGGGATGAGTATCCTGGGGAAGCGGCGGTGGATGAGCCGAGGATTGTGCATGACCGGATGCTGGCGAGGATAAGGGCGGAGCTGGGAGAAGATGTGCGGCCGCGGGTGAGGTGGTTGACGCGGGCTGCGGCGATTGCGGCGGCTGTGGTGGTATTGGCTGTTGGGGTTTGGCTGTTATGGCCGAAGACTAAAGAGACGCCGGGTGTTGTGGCTATGAAGATCGACATCGAGGCGAGTCCAGGCGGAGACAAGGCGATTCTGACGCTGGGCAATGGGCAGCGAATGGTGCTGGACAGCGCGGCGAATGGGATGCTGGCGACGCAGGGCGCGAGCCGGGTTATGAAGCAAAATGGGCAGCTGGATTATCAAACTGAAACGGGGAAGACGAAAAGTACAATGACTTATAACACATTGTCGACGCCGCGGGGCGGGCAATATAAGCTGGTCTTGTCGGATGGGACAAAGGTCTGGCTGGATGCGCTCAGCTCGATCACGTTTCCGGCGTCTTTTGCCGGGAATATGCGTAAGGTGAGCATCGTGGGGCAGGCTTATTTCGAGGTGGCGCATGACGTAAACGTTCCTTTCGAGGTAGAGGTTCGTGGGCAGGTGGTTCGGGATATCGGCACCTCTTTCAATATCAATGCCTATGCAGACGAGCCGTCGATAAAGGTCACGCTGGCGACGGGTGCGGCGGCGGTGGGCATTCCGGGGCATGAGATCATGCTGAAGCGTGCGGGACAGCAGGCCGAATGGCGGGACGGGCAGCTGCAGGCGACGCCCGATGCGAACCTGGAGTCGGTGCTGGCCTGGAAGAACGGTTTATTTTATCTAACGAGCGCCGATATCGGCACGGTCATGCGGCAGATCAGCCGCTGGTACGATGTCGAGGTAGCCTTTGAGAATGGTGTCCCCGGGGGCCATATCACCGGGGTCGTGCCGAGAAATACGATGTTATCGACGGTGCTGCAGGTGCTGCAGACCAGTGGCGTCCATTTTACGGTCGAGGGGCGAAAGATCTTCGTGACGCCATAACCTTCATCCATTGTTGTCAATTTGAGTAAGAGCCTTATCACTATAAGATAATGGTTGGCGGATGCCTGTTGCCTGATGCGGCGGGAAAAAAAGCCGGAAGTGTTGGTACCACTCCCGGCGAAAAGTTCGGGCCAACCGGTCACAATTGTTGGAAACTGCTTTATTGTTAAACCCAAACACTGCAAATGTATGCTTTTAGCTGCATTGAAAGGCGCGCGCTTGCGCAAAAGGAGCGCCGCCATCACCAAAACTCTCTTAGCCATGCGATTGACAAGCATTTTACTGCTGGCTACCTGTCTGCACCTCAGCGCAAAGACAAGAGCGCAGATCAACCTTTCGGAACAACATGTCCCGTTGGAAAAAGTCTTTAAGAAGATTACCGATCAGACGGGCTATCTTTTTGTTTACCGCGATGAATGGTTGAAACAGACGCGCAGCGTGACCATATCGGTGCGCGATGCCAGTCTAAAGGAGGCGCTGGATATTTGTTTCCGGGATCAGCCTTTCACCTACGCCATCCTCGACAAAATGATCGTGCTGAAGGAAAAACCTGTACAGCCGGCAGCGCCGTATTCAGCGTATCAGGTGGAGATTCCGCCAGGGGATGGTATCAAGGGACGCGTCGCGGATAGTACGGGAGCGCCGCTCGTCGGGGCTTCCATCCGGATCAAGGGAACGAAGAAGGGGACGGAGTCGGATGTCAACGGCGGGTTCGAGATGAAGAATATTGCCGAGGGGACCGTGCTTGTCGTTTCCTATACGGGATATGTGACCCGGGAATATGAAGTGTCGGCAAGAAACGGCACCTATCACTATATCATGCTGCGACGCAGCCAGGACGAGCTCGATGCGATGGTGATTCAGGCGTATGGCACGACCAGCCGCCGCTTCAATGTCGGGGCGATCACTACGGTCGATGCGGCTACGATCAGCAAGCAGCCTGTCACCAATGTACTGCAGGCTTTGCAGGGGCAGGTGCCCGGTCTGGCCGTCAATGCGACGAGCGGCGTGCCTGGCTCGAAGATGCAGCTGCAGATCAGGGGGCAGAATACGATGCTGGCGCCGCCGAACTATTTTAAACCTTATGATCAGCCGTTGTTCATTATCGATGGGATTCCGTTTGCGCCGCAGAATAACAACGTGAACCAGTTCAACTCGCTGGCGAGTACGGAATCCTTCAATGGCGGCATCAGTCAGCCGGGCGGGATCAGTCCTTTCAACGGCATCAGTCCTGCGGATGTAGAAAGCGTCACTGTTCTTCGGGATGCGGACGCCACTTCTATTTATGGTACGCAGGGGTCGAACGGGGTTATTTTGATCACTACCAAGAAAGGGAAGCCGGGAAAGACCGTGTTCGATCTGAATGTGAACACGCAGTTCAACAGCAATGCGCGGGACATAAAATTCCTGAATACGCCGCAGTATCTTTCGCTGCGCCGCGAAGCGCTTGCGCAGGATGGTCTTACGCCGAGCAGCGATCCATCCGATCCCGGATTTGCGCCTGACCTGATGCTGTTCGATACGACCCGCTATACCAACTGGGAAAAGACCATCTATGGCCGTGGTACCCACAATATCGATGTTCACGGCAGCTTGTCCGGAGGCTATTATAACAATACGTTTATGTTGTCGGCCGGTTATACCCGGAGCAACTACAACTATCCCGGAGATTGGTCCAATCAGCAGATGACGCTGCACAGCCAGTTTCATCATGCTTCGGGGGATAACAGGCTCACCATCGATTTTGGCGTCGACTTCGGTTATGTCCAAACTCATTCGGCCGGATTTGGAGGAAACAGGGACATCACCGATCCTCCGAATCTGCCGGAGCTGAAAAATCCCGACGGCAGCCTGGTCTGGAGCTACAAGGGGTTCAACCTCCAGCCTTACCAGTTTTACGCCAATCTGAACGCCACGGCCGATATGAAAAGCTATACCCTCAACAACAATGCGCACCTGAACTACAAGATCGTCAGGGGACTGAGCTTTGGCGTCACAGCGGGATATAGCCGGGTCACGGCCGATGAGGCGAGCCCGTTTCCCAGCACGGCCCAGGACCCCTCCTACATCAGCCGCAGCGCCCAATTCGGTCAGAATACCTTCGAGACGATCAATATCGAACCGCAGATCGACTACAACCTCAACCTGGGTAAGAGCAATTTCAGCGCGCTGGTAGGAACGAGCTATAAGAAGAATATCGCCGACAGGACTACACAGCAGGGATATGATTATACGAGCGATCTGTTTCTTGGGTCGATCAATGGGGCCGGGTCGGTCTATGCGTACGAGCAGTATTCGCTCTATAAGTATGCGGCGATGTTCGGCCGGTTGAAGTATATGTATAACCAGGAATTTATCGTCAGTCTTTCGGGCCGTCGGGATGGGTCCAGCAATTTTGGTCCCGGAAGGCAGTTCGGGAGCTTTGGTTCGGTGGGGCTGGGCTGGATCTTTACGCAGGAGAAGGCCGTTAAAAACGCGCTGCCTTTTATCAGCTTCGGCAAGCTCTACGGCAGCTATGGGACCAGCGGGTCGGATGGGGTGCAAGGCTATCAATACCAGGCGCTCTGGACTCCGCAGACCTACCAGTTTCCTTTCCAGGGGGTGCGGGGCAATCAGCCGCAGAATCTCTACAACCCGGATTATTCCTGGGCGACAAAGCGTTCGCTCAACATCGCGCTCGACCTGGGCTTTATCCAGGACCGGATATTGCTTACCGCCAACTGGTACCGGGACCGCGTAGGCAATCAGCTGGCCGGCTATCCGCTTCCTTCGCAGGCGGGTTTTAGCACAGTGCTGGAAAATACGCCTGCCGACGTTCAAAACTCGGGATGGGAATTTTCACTGACCTCGACTAATATCAAAACGAAGAACTTCACCTGGCGGACGAATTTCAATATCAGCTGGAATCGTAACAAGCTGCTCAGCTTCCCCAATCTGGAGTCTTCGTCCTACGCGAACTCTTATGTTATCGGCAAGCCTACCTCGATCATATTCGGTTACCGGTATAAGGACGTCAATCCGACCACGGGCCGGTTCGAGTTCTATGACGCGAAGGGGCAGACGACGTATACGCCGGGATATGGGCTTGTGGCAACCGGCGGCGACCAGGTGCCTATTGCCGACCGAGAGGTGAAATATCTGGGCGGGTTTGGAAACACGTTCACCTATAAGCAGCTGAGCCTTTACGTCTTTATCCAGTTTTCGAGTCAGACGGCGCCCAACTGGCTGGGCTATGCCTATCAAAACTTTGCGCCGGGCTTCGTAAATATCAACCAGCCCGACGTCGTTCTCGGGAAATACTGGACCGGACCTGGCGACACGCACGCTACGCTGCAGCGCCTGGTGTCCGGTTATCCCTCGCCTTATATGGGAACGGGGTATACCTTCTCCGCTTCCTCGGGCGCCTATAGCGATGATACTTATGCGCGGCTGAAGACGGTGTCGCTGTCTTATTCCGTGCCGGAAGATGTTCTCAAGCACTGGCATATCAAGGGCGCGCGTATTTACTGTAATGTCCAAAATCTATGGACCGTCTCCAACTACAAAGTAGGCGACCCGGAGCTGTTCAGCAACTTCACGGCGTTCCCGATCCAGCGTACGATGGCAATGGGTCTGAATTTTAATTTTTAAACCGTAATCAACATGCGAAAAACTAGCATCAACCGATATATCTTCCCGGCAGCCCTGCTGATGATGGCGCTGCTGAATGGGTCCTGTAAAAAATTGATCGAGATCCCTTCCAGTCCTCCCACGCAGATCGGGGAGAAGGACCAGTATGCCGACAGTGCGGCGGCGATGAGCGCCATCGCCTGGGTGTATACCTATGCCGCCGGAACCACTTCGGGAGTAGCCTGGAACAATGGGGACATGATCGGGCCTGTCTGTCTGTCCTCCGACGAGCTGCTCCAGCCGAGTCCTTACGATGCGTCGATGACCCAGTTCTATAATTACAGCCTCTCTCCCATCAACGGGTCTGTGGGAACTATCTGGTCCTCGCCCTATACCTCGCTCTATGTAGTCAACAATGTTCTGGCTAATGTTACGGACAATGCGAATATGTCTGCTTCTTTCCGCAAGCAAATTACGGCGGAGATGAAGGTGGTTCGCGCCTTTTATTATTTCCAGCTGGTGAACATGTTCGGTCCGGTGCCGGTCGTCACGGGGATCGACTACAAAGTAAATGCTGTGCTGCCCCGGGCTCCGGTCGATACTGTTTATGCGCAGATCGTGTCAGATCTGACCAGCGCGAAACAGAACCTGATGGCTGACTATCCTTCCAGCGGGCATGTCCGGCCCAACCAGCTGGTGGCGGATGCGATGCTGGCCAAGGTCTATCTGTATCGGAATAACTGGCAGGGGGCTTACGACCGGTCCAATGCCGTGATCGGGAGCGGTGAATATAATCTCGTGACCGATCCGAACGAGGTGTTCCTGGACGGTAGTGAGGAGGCCATCTGGCAATTGCCGGCGGCAGGGCCCAATAACGTGACGGGAGACGCCATGCAGTTCATTCCCTATTCATCGGGGAGTGTGCCGCCCTACATCGCTACGACCTGGCTTTTGAATGCCTTCGAGCCGGGGGATTTGAGGATGCAGGACTGGCTTACGCCGACTGTCGCCAACGGCAACACGGTCTATTCGCCTTTCAAGTATAAGAATCTGCAAACTCCGAATGCGCAGACTACGGAAGACTATATGATGCTGCGGCTTGGGGAACAGTATCTGATCCGGGCGGAGGCTTCCGCGCAGCTGGGGAATGGGGCTGCGGCGCTGAGCGACGTGAATACGGTGCGCGCCCGTGCGGGGCTCGCGGCGAGCACGGCCAATCCCAATGTAAAGGGAGAGGTTATGAATGCGATCATGCATGAGCGGCAGGTGGAGCTTTTTGCGGAATGGGGCAACCGCTGGTTCGATCTGAAGCGGACGGGTACGGCGGTGGCGGTGCTGGGGGCGGAGAAGCCCGGCTTTACGGCCACTGCGCAGCTATATCCCGTGCCGCAGACCGAATTACAGAATAATATCAAGCTAAAACAGAATCCCGGCTATTGAGCGCCGGTGTAAAAACACAAATATGAATCACCCCATCGTAAAGATCGAGCGTCTATCGCATAAGTATTCCACGAGCTGGGCTATCCGGGACATCAATATGGAGATAGACCGGAGCGGTATCGTCGGACTGCTGGGCTCCAATGGCGCGGGCAAGTCCACGACCATGAACATCCTGTGCGGATGTCTCAACCAAACCGAAGGAAGCGTATCGATCGGCGGTATCGATATGCGTAAGGACCCGGAGGCGGCTAAGAGGCTTATTGGATTTCTGCCGCAGAATGCGCCGTTGTATATGGACCTGACCGTCGACGAATATCTCGTTTACTGCGCCAATCTCCGCAAGATGAGCAAGGCGGAAATCCGGCCTGCGGTCGAAGTGGCCAAGGAGCGCTGCGGCATCGCGCATTTCAGCGGGAGGCTGATCCGAAACCTGTCGGGGGGCTACCGGCAGCGTGTGGGCATCGCCCAGGCCATCATTCACCGGCCCAAGCTGGTGGTGCTGGACGAGCCGACCAATGGTCTCGATCCGAATCAGATCATCGAGGTTCGGGCACTCATAAAGGAAATCGCGGCCGATCGCGTGGTCATCTTCTCCTCGCATATCCTTACCGAAGTGCAGATGCTTTGCAAGGAAATCAAGATGATCGACAATGGCCGGATCGTATTTGCCGATACGATGGATGCTTTCAATAACTATATGGAGCCGCACAGCGTGCTGACGTATATGGACAATCCTCCTTCGCAGGAGGAGTTTCTGCGGGTTCCGGGGATCAACAGGGCCGATTTCCTGACGGAGAAGCAGGTCCGGCTGTACTTCAGCGGCGACCCCGAGATCACCGAACGTCTTATCGCTACCAGCGTCAGCCAGGGCTGGCGTCTACGGGAGATTACGCTCGACAAGAGCTCGCTCGACGAAATATTTGCACAACTCTCCGGTCAGAACGGCCGGAAAAACTAAACTCATGAAGACCATACTCAAAATAGCCAGGACCGAGCTGGCGTTGCTTTTTTATTCTCCGATCGCGTGGTTTTTGCTGATCGCTCTTTTGTTCCAGTCAGGGCTTGCGTATACCAGTATGATGGAGGGCATCCTGACGAGCCAGGATATGGGCGGAAGGAATCTGAAATACCTGATGTTTCTGACGGGAAGGAGCTTTGCGCCTCCGTATGGGATTTGGCCGCAGCTCGTCGGGAAGCTATACCTGTATCTTCCCCTGCTGACGATGGGGCTGATGAGCCGGGAGATCAATGCCGGCACTATCAAGCTGCTCTATTCCTCTCCGATCAAGGTGCGGGAAATTATTTTCGGGAAGTATCTCTCGATGATGGTCTATAACCTTGCGTTGGTGCTGGTGCTGGCGTTGATGGTCGTTTTCGGCTTGTTCAATATTGTGCATCCGGACGCGGGGATGTTATTCGCCGGACTGTTCGGCATCTACCTGCTATTATGCACCTATGCGGCGATCGGGCTCTTTATGTCCTGTCTCACCTCCTACCAGGTGGTGGCGGCGTTGAGCACGCTGGTGCTGCTGGCGGTGCTGAGCTATATCGGGCAGCTGTGGCAGGACATCGATTTTGTGCGGGACCTGTCGTATTTTCTTTCCATCGAGGGGCGGGCCGATAATATGCTGCTGGGGCTGATTACTACGAAGGACCTCATTTATTTTGCGGTGATTATCGGTATGTTCCTGGCCTTTGGGATTTATAAGCTGCAGTCGGACCGGGAGTCGAAGCCGGCGGTGGTGAAGGTGGGCCGTTATGTGCTGATCGTGGTGCTGGCGTTGACGGTGGGGTATATCAGCAGCCGGCCGGGAATGGTCGGTTATCTCGATACGACGGCTACGAAGTCGATGACGCTGACCGTGAATGCGCAGAAAGTATTGAAAGAAATGGGGGACTCGACTTTGGAGGTGAATACCTATGTCAACCTGCTGGACGGCCGTTTCTGGTATGGAAAGCCGGATCAGCGCAATACCGATATGGCGCGGTGGGAGCCCTATCTGCGGTTCAAGCCGGATATTAAATTCAACTACATTTATTTCTACGACAGCACGGGGGACAAGAACCTGTTCAAATATAATCCGGGGGTGAATTTGAAGACCCTGGCGGAGCGGTATGCGAAGTCAATGAAGGTAAACCTGGCGAACTTCAAGACGCCGGAAGAGATTCATAAGATCATCGATCTGCGGCCGGAGCAAAACCGCTATGTCATGGATTTGCATTTCCGGGGGAGGCAGACCTTCCTGCGGCTGTACGACGACCAAATGGTGTTTCCTACGGAAACCGAAACTTCGGCGGCGCTGAAGCGGCTGATGCAGTCGAAGATGCCGAAGATCGCTTTTGCGCAAGGGGAGTCGGAGCGCAGCACGGAAAAAATGGGGGACCGGCATTTCAAATGGCTGACGACGGAGATCACGTTCCGGAATTCGCTCATTAATCAGGGGTTCGATGTGACCAAGGTCTATCTGAAAGACGAGGAGATTCCTGCGGATATTACGGGATTGGTGATTGCCGATCCGAAGCTGCCGTTCGATAGTGTTGCGCGGCGTAAGATTGAAAAATATATCGCCGGCGGGGGCAACCTTCTTATCGCGGGAGAGCCCGGAAAGCAGGAGGTAGTCAATCCGCTGCTGCAGCCGCTGGGTGTTCAGCTGATGGATGGGATGATGGTTCAGAAAAACAAGGATTTTTCTCCCGAGCTGGTGCAGCCTTATCTGACGGCGGAAGCGGCGGGGTTTACGAAAAAATTACATGAGGATGCCGAAGACAGCCTGGTCATCGCGATGCATGGTGCGGCGGGATTGTCCTTTACGACCGACGGTCCTTTTACGATCAAGCCGCTGGCGATGACCTCGGGTAAGCTGAGCTGGAACAAGAAGATCAAGCCGGATGAAAGCCTGATCCAATTATCCGAGGACGAGGAGTCGCCCCGTGGGGGTGGTATGGTGATGGTCGTCGCGGGAGATGGGGATGTCGAGAGCGGGGATGGGGGGAAGAAAAAGAAGGAGGAAGTCAAAAAGCCCGAGTTCAGCGCGGATATTCTCGACTTCGACGTTACGAAGGGGGACAAGCAGGGGCCGCTTCCGGCGGTGCTGGGTCTTACGAGAAATATCAATGGCAAGGAGCAGCGGATTGTCGTTGCGGGTGATGCCGATTTTCTCAGCAATGCGGAGCTGGCGCGGTTCAATATCAGGACCTGCAATTTCGATTTCAGCACGGGAATTTTCAGCTGGTTTGCCCATGGGGAGTTTCCGATCGAGACGACGCGGCCTCCTTCGCAGGACAAGCGGTTGACGATCACCGATAGCGGTCTGTCCATGCTGAAGGTGTTTTTGCTGGGCGTTCTTCCGGGGATATTATTGGTTTTGGGAAGCATTATTCTGATCCGGCGTAAAAGAAAATAAGCGTATGCATTTTATTACAGACCGGCAGACGCTGGACGACCTGAACATTTTCGGTAAGCATGGGGACGGGGCCGTTTATGGTATCTTCAATCATACGCAGACGCGGGGAGGCGCGATGCTGCTGGAGCAGCTGTTTCACGAGCCGTTGTCGCGGCCGGAGGCTATCCGGCGGAGGAGCGGATGTATCCGGTTTTTTGCGGATGCGGGGGTATCGTTTCCGTGCAAGCCCGAATGGTTCGACGCGATCGAGCAGTGGCTAGCCAATACCGACGAGCGGACCAAGCTGTCGCATGAAGATGCGGCGTTGGGGAAGCGGATTGCGGGGATGATTTCGAATAATACTGAGCAGGATATTATATACAAGGGTGTGGCGGCGGCGCTGGAGCTGGTGCATATGGTGTATGGATTTGCGGCGACCCTGGCGGCGGATGGTACGCCTTATGCGGAGGACCGGACGGCGCTTCAGGGTCTGCTGGAGGAATCGGTGTTTGTTGCCGTGCGGCAGGTTCCTGCGCGTAAGAAGCTGGGTTTCGAGCAGGCGGCGGAGCTGGATGATCAGCTGCGTTTCCGGCATCGGGCGACGGTCCGGCGGTTGTTGGAGAAATTATATTATCTGGACTTGTACCTTACTGTAGCGAGGGTCGCGGTGGCGCGGAAGTTTTGCTTTCCGACGGTGCTCGAGGCGGACGCGCATACGGTAAAATTTCGCGGGTTGTATCATCCGGCACTGGCCAATCCTGTTTCCAATTCCATTGGGATTTCGCCCGACCAGAATGTCGTTTTTCTTACCGGGGCCAACATGGCGGGGAAGAGCACATTCATGAAGTCGCTGGGGATTGCGGTATATCTTGCGCATATGGGGTTTCCCGTGGCGGCTGCGGAGATGGAATTTTCGGTGCTGGATGGACTGTTTACGACGATCAACCTGGCCGATAATCTGGGGATGGGCGCGAGTCATTTCTATGCGGAGGTGCTGCGGGTAAAGAAAGTAGCCGAGGAGCTGAACCGGGGACGAAACCTGCTGGTGATCTTCGACGAGCTGTTTCGCGGCACCAATGTCAAGGATGCGTATGAGGCGACGATTGCGATAACGGGGGCTTTTGCTACGAAGCGGAATAGCATTTTCGTCATTTCGACCCATATCATCGAGGCGGGGGAGGTGCTGCGGGAGCGGTATGGCAATATTGGGTTCATCTTTTTGCCGACCCGGATGGATGGCAGCAGGCCGGTGTATACGTATCAGCTGGAGCGGGGTATTACCGACGACCGGCACGGGATGGTGATCATCCGAAATGAAGGCGTGTTGGATATTCTTAAAAACGGCAATTATCACGCGATATGAATTTTATTACCGATCAGCAGACAATGAACGATCTGAATTTGCTGGGTAAGCACCGGAGGGGGTCGATCTTCAGCTTGTTTTGCAAGGTGCATACGACGGGGGGAGAGCGGCTGCTAGAACAAATGTTTCGTCATCCGCTGACGGATGCGGAGGCGATCAATAAGCGTAGTGGGGTCTTTCGGCATTTTGCCGCACAGGGATTGGTCTTTCCGTTGAGCGGGGAGCAGGTGGATGCGATGGAGGCGTATTTGGAAAGCCCCGGGCATGGACATTTGCCGGCTGCGGTGTGGCATGGGGTAAGGCGGAAGGCACTGGCTTCGCTGGTGCGCAATGAGGAGTTTGAACAATTGCGGGAGGGGCTGCTTGCTGCGGTTTATGGACTGCGTGTGCTGGGGGAGTTTTTGCGGGAGCTGGGTTCTCGCGATCCTGTGGGGCCTTATGCTTCCAGGATTTCTGCTGCGTTGGAGGTATTGGGTGATAAGCGTCTGGTTGGAATGCTTGAAGGGGGGATGGAAGGCTGGGGGCTTTGGACCCTGGTTCGGCATGATTATTTGCTGCGGACGAGTTTGCGCAAGGGGCTGGAGACGGTGAGGGCGGTGCTAAGCGAATTGGATGTGTATATCTGTGTCGGCAACCTGGCGAAGGTCAATAACTGGGGATATGCCGGGGCGCTGGCACAGACAGATAGTATCGTATGGATTGATGAGCTGCGGCATCCGGCGGTGAGCGGTGCGGTGGGTAATTCGATTGTGCTGGACAAGAAGACGAACATGCTTTTTCTTACGGGTGCGAATATGGCGGGGAAGTCGACGTTTATGAAGGCGTTTGGGGTGGCGGTATATCTTGCTCATATGGGATTTCCTGTTGCGGCGGCGGGGATGGCGTTTTCGGTTCGGGATGGGCTTTTCTCCTCGATCAATGTCGCGGACGATCTGAGCCAGGGGCACAGTCATTTTTATGCCGAGGTGCTGCGGGTGAAGTCTGTCGCGCAGGCTGTGAGTGAGGGGAAGCGGCTGGTGGTGCTGTTCGACGAATTGTTCAAGGGGACCAATGTGAAGGACGCCTATGACGGGACGCTGGCGGTAACAGAGGCTTTTTCGAAATATGGCCGGTGTGCGTTTATCATCAGCACGCATATCGTAGAAGCGGGGGAGGTGCTGCGGCAGCACCGGTATAATTTGCGGTTTGCTTATCTGCCGACGGTGCTGGAAGAGGGCCGGCCGCGGTATACTTATATCCTGCAGGAGGGGATCGCGGCGGACCGGGTGGGTATGACGATTATTGAAAATGAAAAAATTATTGATATCATCACTCAACATTCATGAAAAAGTTAAAATTTCTTTTTGCGGGTTGTGTATTGTCTTTGGTTTCGGTGGGTCAGCAGGTGCTGCCGCTGGACCCGGCGGTAAGGACGGGTGTGCTGCCGAATGGGCTGACGTATTTTATCCGGCATAATGAAGAGCCGAAGAACCGGGCGCTATTGTACCTGGTGAATAATGTGGGGTCGATTTTGGAGGACGAGGATCAGCAGGGGCTTGCGCATTTTATGGAGCATATGAGCTTTAATGGGACGGTCCATTATCCGAAGAATGCGCTGATCGATTATTTGCAGAAGAATGGGGTTCGTTTCGGGGCGGATATCAATGCGTATACGAATTTCGATGAAACGGTCTACCAGCTGCCGATACCGACCGACAAGCCGGAGGTGGTGGCCAATGGGCTGCAGATCATCCGGGACTGGGCGAACAGTGCTGTTTTGGACCCGGCGGAGATCGACAAGGAGCGGGGAGTTGTGCTGGAGGAGAAGCGGCTCGGGAAGGGAGCGGGAGAAAGGCTGCGGCGGTTGTATTGGCCGGTAGTGGTGAATGGTTCGCGGTATGCTTACCGGCAGGCGATTGGGACGGATAGTGTGCTGTCGCGGTTTGTGCCGGCGACGATACAGCGTTTCTACCATGACTGGTACCGACCCGATCTGCAGGCGGTGGTCATTGTGGGTGATATTAATGTAGACCAAATGGAAAAGGAAGTGAAGGCGCGATTTGCTGATTTGCGTAATCCGGCGCAGGAGCGGCCGCGGGCGAAGTATCCGATAGCGCTTGCGGGTTCGGGGCGGTTTATTGTCGCTACCGATCCGGAGATGACGGCTACGCAGGCGGAGGTGATCATCAAGCACCGGGGGCTGGTGATCAGGACGGAGGCGGATTATAGGGAGGACCTGATACGGAATTTGTTGAATGAAATGTTGCAGGGAAGGTATGGGGAGCTGGCGCGGCAGGCGAATCCGCCGTTTGTGCAGGCGGGCGCGGGGGTTGGCGGGTTTGTCGGGGGGCTGGATGTTTTCGATGGAAGCGTGACGGCACGTCCGGGTCAGCTGGAATTGGGGTTCAAGGCGATGTGGAGGGAAATGGTGCGGGCGGGTAGGTTCGGGTTTACGAAGACCGAGCTGGATCGGGCGAAGGCGAGTGTGCTGAGCGGGATTACGGCGGCGCTGAAAGAAAAAGATAAGACTGTGTCGGCAAAATATGTACAGGAGTACCAGGAATTTTTTTTGAAGGGGCAAGCGGCTCCGGGTATCGAGGTGGAGTATGCGCTTACGGCGAAGGACCTTCCGGGTATTACGCTGGAGGAGGTAAATAAGTATACGGGAGGGATGTTGGAGGGGAAGGACAGGGATATTTTGATTTTGGCCGCGGAGAAGGAGCGGGGGGCGCTTCCGGATAGTGGTGCTGTTGCGGGGTGGATGGCTGCTGTGGAGGCGGGGCCGTTGGAGGCGTATAAGGACGAGGTTAGCTCCGGGCCGTTGCTGGCGCATGCGCCTGTTGCGGGGAAGGTGGTAGGTGAAAAGCGGGATGCGGGGCTGGGGGTTACGACGCTCAAGCTCAGCAATGGGGTGACGGTATTGTTAAAGCCTACGGAGTTTAAGAATGATCAGATTCTCTTTAGCGGATTTGCTTCGGGTGGTTCTTCGCTGTATCCGGATGCGGACTATGAGACTGCGGCCAGCGCTGCCGCGGTTGTATCATCCGGAGGGGTGGGGAATTATGACGAGGGTGCGCTGCAGAAGTTTCTGGCGGGTAAGCAGGTGGGGGTATCGCCGGGGATCGATGAGCAGACGCAGGGGATTAACGGTAGCTCGACTCCGGCTGATCTGGAAACGGCTTTGCAGCTGGTGTATGCTTATTTTACGGAGCCGCGGAAGGATAGTGCCGTGTTTGCCAGTATTATCGAGCGCAGCCGGGCGCAGCTTATGAACAGGGCCAATAATCCGGGGGCGGTGTTTAGCGATTCGGTGAGCGCTGTACTTGGTAATTATAATATCCGGCGGACGGGGCCGAGCCTGGAGAAGCTGGGGAGGATTGATTTGGATAAGGCTTTCCGGATTTATAAGGAGCGGTTTGCGGATGCTTCGGGATTTACTTTTGTTTTTGTGGGAAGTTTTGATGTTGTTTCTATTCGTCCGCTGCTGGAGCGGTACCTGGGCGGTTTGCCGTCGACGCGTGCGGGGGAAAAGGGGAAGGATTTGGGGATTCATATTCCTGCGGGCAAGATCGAAAAGGTTGTCTATAAGGGTTCGGAGCCGAAGGCTACGGTTTATATGGTCATGTCCGGGGAGTTCGATTACAGTGCGGTTTCGAGGGTTCGGCTGGAGGCGCTCAGGGAGGTGCTGCAGATTCGGATGCTGGAGCGGCTTCGGGAGGAGGAGAGCGGGGTTTATAGTCCGGGGGTGAGCTTCAATTCGACGAAGGGTGCGCAGCCGCGGTATTCGATGGCGGTGAGCTTTGGGTGTGCTCCGGCGAATGCGGATAAGCTGGTGGCTTCGGCGCTGGATGAGATTGCGAAGGTTCGCAGGGATGGGCCGGTGGCTACGAATTTGGAGAAGTGGAAGGCGGAGGCGAAGGCCGGGAGGGAGACGGCGGTGAAGACGAATGGATTTTGGTCGGGGTATTTGGCGGGACAGGTGCGCAATGGGGCGGATTTGCACGAGGTGGATGGGTATTTGAGGATTGTCGATTCGGTTACGGTGGGAGATTTACGGGATGCGGCGAAGCGGTATTTGAGCGGGGGGAATTATGTGCGGTTGGAGCTGATGCCTGAAAAATAATGTTTTTAGTTTTCTCATGTGATATGCGGCCGGGGTTTCTACCCCGGCTTTTTTTTACTATTTTAGTGTGGGCCCTGCTGTGCGGCCAACCCCTCCTAAACTTTTATGACCAAACGACTGATGTTGATAGAAGACGATGAAGATGATCTCCTCTGTTTTTCAGATGCGATCGGTTATATGAATGTGCCGGTGCAGGTGGAGCATTATACTAATGGGCTTGCTGCTTTGGAGAGACTTGCCGGAATGCGGGGGGAGTGGCCGGACATTATCTTTTTAGATGTAAATATGCCGGCAATGACGGGTTGGGAATGTTTGAGGGAGATAAAGAAGATGGCAGGGGCGAGAAATGTTCCTATTATCATGTATTCTTCTGCTGATCTTAGTCATCAGGGGATTCAGCCGAGGGATGTGGGTGCGGAGGCGTTCTATCAAAAAAGTGATTCGTTCGAGGAGCTGAAGAGGACGTTGAAGGGGATATTGGAGGAGCATCTTTTCAATGGTAAGTAGGGGGCGGCTTAGAACTCTACAGTTTGTGGAAAATAATACTCAGCGGATGGTTTGATGGGTTGTTCGACTGGTTGGGAATGGTTTGGCTCGGAATTGGCGCTTGACAGGTAAATCAACTTTTACATGGATAAAAGAATTGGATTGCTTCTTCTTCCTTTGCTTTTGCTGGCCTCTTGTGTGGCGCCGGGTTCGCCTTCCCCGTTTTATTATCAGCCTGGATATTATGGTCCCGGGATTGGGCTGGGAAGCCTGATTGCGGTATTGATCTCCTGGAAGCGTAATGAGTCTATTCTGCTGGCGATCATTGCGGGTTTGCTGGGGTGGCTGTATGTTATTTATGCGCTGATTTTTCCCAAAAGATAGAAATGGTTATAGCTTGTGAGGGGCTCGGAGGCCCTGGTTGGGGTATTGATGGTTTGCATGAAAAAGCGAATGCTAAAAGCGGGCCAGATATGTGCATCAGGTGGCGAAGAGGAAGGCCCGCGCCGATGCATGGAAATGCAAGGGGCGGGCCCGGTCTCTATTAACAACCTCTGAGTTAAGACGGCTATGCTTTGGGCTTGTCCGTCTTGTGGCAAGCATCCGTGCATACGTGGCCTTTTTCGCCGTGGGCGTATACGTGGTGTCCTTCTTTTTTGCAGGCTTCAGTGCATTGGTGTTTTTTCAGCTTGCCGCCGTCGGGTGTTTGGGCGTAGGTGGCTGTAGTTGCGCCGATGAGCAGGAGTGCGAAGAGTGCTTTTTTCATGGTTTATTTTTTTTGAGATTTTACTGTGTTTATTGTTGAATGCTGACTACGGGGCAGTTGACGTCGCCGGCGTTGGGGACGAGCAGGGGGGCGGCTTTGACGGTGGTGAGGTCCTTCACCGAGGGGAAGCTGCTGTTGTCGTAGACGGCTACGGCCCAGAGGGGGGAATAGCCGGCGTCGGAGGGGAGGACGCTGAGGACGTTGTGTGTCTGGTCGGAGCCTTGTTCGGTTTTGAAGCCGGAGGCGGGTCCGCCGCTGGACTGGTTGGGGTTGATGTTGAAGGTTACGTAGATGGGGGCTACGGGGACGAGGCCGTCGGGTGTTACGGTGAGGGCCTTTTCGAAGAAGTTGAAGTAATAGACGACCTTATCCTTGTACCAGCCGATGGTGAGGGAGTTGTCGCTGGTGGCCGGGAATCTTTTGGCCGCGGTGGAACCCTTTGGTACGACGGGGCAGTTGACGAGGTCGTTCGTCTTTGTGATGGTATAGCCCTGGGCGGTAATTTCCTGGTAGCTGGTGATGGTGTTGGCGACGTAGCTGGAGGGGACGGTTACCTTATAGATTTGCCAGAAGTCGTTATAGTTCGCGTCGCCGGGGATAACGTCGATGATGTTGTGCTGTCCCGAGACGGGAGTGGACTCGCCTGACTTGAACAGCACGTAAATGGGCGCGGGTTTCTGCGGCTGGATATCGAAGTTATAGTAATCCACTATCTTACCTGCGGGGGTGAGGCCGCGGGTGATGAAGGGGCCCTGGTCGAAATTGATGGGGGCGCCGGCGGCGGGGAGGCCGTTGGTGGAAGTGCGAACCTGGAGGTGTCCGGCGGCGCTGCTGAACCGGTCGATCATGGCGGGGTCGGCCGTATTGGGGTCGCGACCGGTGGCGGGATTATTGTTTTTGTCTTTTTTACAGGCGGTTAGTGTAAGTAGAAGTCCCGCGATAAGGGGGAGTGCAGAGAAGGTCCGGTTCATATTTTGGTTGATATTTATAAGGGCAAAGCTAGAAGGCTTGTGTTTCAGGAGTGTTGCCGAAGTATAACAAAAGTATCACGACGGGGGGCGCATTTTGACCGGGGGAGTTTTTTTGTAAGGTTTTTCGGGTTGAGCCGACTAAGGGGAAAACGGCTAACTTTTATGAAAGCACTTTCTACTCTCTTTTTTCTTGGATTTTTCATCCTTATTTGTACGGGGGCTGGTGCGCAGGGATGCAGCGATGCGGGATTCTGTACGATCGGTAATTTGCGGCAGCTGCATCAGGCGGCGGATAGCAGTCATCAGCGGCTTGGGCTGAACCTGGCGGTTGGTGTGGGGGATGAAGGAGTGTTCGTGTTTACGCCAGCGCTGCGGTATGAATATTCGTTCGACAGGCGGTGGAGTGTGGAGGCGAAATTGACGGGCAATTACGCCAGCGGCAGTTTGGGAAATGCGGCGGGTTTGGGGGATTTGTTTTTGTCGGGTACGTATGTATTCAATCCAGGGAGTGAGTGGAAATGGTCGGGGACGCTTGGGGGGAAGCTGCCTTTCAACCGGTCGGATTTGAAGGAAGATGGGAAGCCTTTGCCGATGCAGTACCAGAGCAGCCTGGGGACATTCGATCTGATTGCGGGGGTGAGTGTCAATAGTGAGCGGTGGCAGTTTTCTGCAGGGTATCAGCAGCCTTTGACGGGGACAAACAGAAATGGGTTTCTGCCGGTTTTTTGGATGGGAAATGCGGATGCGGCGAAGTATGCTGCTACGGCTGATTTTAAGAGAAAGCCGGATGTTTTGCTGCGCGGCTTTTATCAGCTGGTCAATGGCGGGCGGTTGCAGCTGGGCGGAGGGCTTTTGGGAATTTATCATATCGGCAGAGATACGTACGTCGATGCGAATAAGAGCGCCGGACGGATTTCGATACAGGGTTCGGATGGGTTGACGTTGAATTTGACGGGTACGGTAAGGTGGGTGCTGACGAATCGGCTGGTGGCCGGCATTACGGGGGGAGCGCCGCTGGTGGTGAGGGATGTGCGGCCGGATGGGCTCACGCGGAGCTTTGTGCTGGCCCCGGAATTTACGTGGAGGTTTTAGTATTTACACTTAGCTTTGGCGCGATGAAGTACCCCTCATTCAAAGAGGCTTTGAAGTTCTGGGTCAAGCTGGGTTGGATCAGCTTTGGCGGAACGGCAGGTCATATTGCACTGATGCACGATACGCTTGTCGACAAGAAAAAATGGATAAGTAATAGCCGGTTTTTTCATGCACTGAGTATTTGTATGCTGCTGCCGGGGCCGGAAGCGCAGCAGCTGGCTATCTATATCGGCCAGCTTTTGCATGGGAAGAAGGGAGGGCTGGCGGCGGGTATATTGTTCGTGCTTCCTTCGATGTTTATTTTACTGGGATTGAGCGTGCTCTATGTCCTTTATGGGCAGGTGCCGTGGATCTATTCGCTTTTCGATGGACTCAAGCCGGCGGTTATCGCTATCATTATCATTTCGCTGGTCAGGGTGGGGCGTAAGTCGCTGGGTAGTCTTGTACAATACCTGGTGGCCGTGGCGGCCTTTGTGCTGATCTTCTTTTATAATGTGTCTTTGATCCTGATCATCATGGGCGCGATTGCAGCGGCTCTTGTCATCCGGTATGCGGGGAAAGGGGGGAGCGGTAATGGGGAAGCGGAGGAGAAGGAGGAGGCGAACGAAAGGGAGTACCTGATTAATAAGTTTTCAACGCCGGCGCAGGTGTCGAAGGGATGGGGGGAGGTGGTCCGGCAGTTGGCTGTCTTTCTTTTATTCTGGCTGGCTCCGTTGGGGTTGTTGTATGTGGCTGTGGATGGGTTTGGATTCTGGAAGCAGCTGGTTTTTTTCTTTACGCAGACGGCATTTTTTACCATTGGGGGTTCCTATACAGTGCTGCCGTATGTGGCGCAGTTTGCGGTGGGCCGGTTCGGGTGGTTGTCGAAGATGCAGATGGTGGATGGCTTTGCGCTGGCGGAGACGACGCCGGGGCCGTTGATCATCGTGGTGGGATTTGTCGGGTTTATGGCGGGGTTCAATCAGTTCCATTCGTCGGTTATAATGGGGAGCATTGCGCTGGTGGTGACGGTCTATTATACGTTTCTGCCCTGTTTCCTGTATATATTTGTCGGAGGTCCTTTGATCGCCCGGTCACATGGGAAGGCGGCGATTGCCGAGGTTTTGAAGGTAGTGACGGCGGCGATTGTCGGGGTGATTGCCAATCTCGTACTTTTTTTGGGGAAGGGGGTTGTGTTTCCCAGGGGAGTGGAGCGGCTGCCGGACGTTCCGGCTGTGCTATGGGTGGCGCTTTCGATTGCTGTGCTGGTCCGGTACCGGTTGAATGTGGTTTATCTTATTGTCGTCAGCATGTTATTTGGATGGCTGCGGTATAAGCTGCATTTTTAGAATATTTGTGTTATGGAATGACAAGGTGAAGAAAAAGTGAGCCGCGGGGAGTTATCCGGGGATGGGGAGCTGGAACCAGAAGGTTGTTCCCTGTCCGGGCTGGCTTGTGACGGTGATGGTCGAATGATGGAGATCCAGGATTTTCTTGACGATGGCCAGGCCCAAGCCTGTTCCTTCCTTGTTGGTCAGTTCGTGATCGGGGAACTGTTTGTACCGGTCGAAGATATAGGGCTGGTCATCGCCCGGGATGCCGATGCCGGTGTCGGCGATGGCCAGCTCGACGTTCTTGCCGCGGTTGCGGAGGGTGATGGTGATGGACCCGCCGGCCGGGGTAAATTTGAGCGCGTTGTCGAGGAGGTTTTGAACGGCTCTTTCGACGAGCGCCAGGTCGGCGAAGACGAGGGGAAGTGTCGTCCTGGTGTCTGCGTTTAGGGTAATGCCTTTTTGTTTTGCGAGTATTTCGTATTTCGCGATGAGGTCCGATACGAGCTCGCTGAGGAAGAAGGCTTCCTTTTGGGGCAGGATTTGGTTGGCTTCGAATTTCGAGTATTCGAAGAGCTGCTCGACGAGGTGGGAGAGCTTCTGCAGGCTGCTCGTTATGATGGAGAGGTATCGTTTGATTTCCTGGTCGGTGAGCGTGTTTCCTTTCATGGTGAGGGTTTCGATGTAGCCCCGGGTAATGGCGAGAGGGCTTCGCAGGTCGTGGGAAATGTTGGCGATCAGTTCCTGGCGCAGGCGGTCCATCGAGGTGAGCTTCTCCATATTGTCCACGATGGTATCGGCCATCTCGTTGAAGGTAGAGGTAAGGACGCCGAGGTCTCCTTTGAGGTTACCTTCGATGCGGGCGGTGTGGTCTCCGTCTTTAAAGCGTTTTACGACCGAAGCTATTTTGTAGACGTTGCCGGTGATGAGGAAAAAGGTGGCGGTTCCGACGATGAATACGACGAGCAGGGTAGCGAAGAAAAGAGTGGCGCCGAGGTTGTGGAGGAAGTCTTTGTTGACGGCGGCGGCGATGCGGGCTTGTTTTTCGCTTGAAAGGACGGCGTATACGTATCCGGAGAGCCGGTTATTCTCGTGAATGGGTGCGGCGGAAAAGACGGTTTTTTGGTCGGGGTTCCGGGGATTGTCGCCGGTAACGTATTTTTTTGCACCGTCCCTCATGTATTGCCTGATGGCGGTTAGGTCGACGTGGCTTGTCTTTACGGAGGCGCCGGGTACGACGAAGTCGACGATCTTTCCCGAGGTGTCGAGCAGGTAGACTTCGACGCTGGGGTTGATGACCATGATGGAGTGGATGATATCGTGCGTGACGGCGGTGTCGGGCTTTCCGTCCTTCATGGGTGTGGTGTTGCGGGCCAGGTGGGCGGCGATGTCTCCGTTGATCTGCTCGTTGATGGTGTTGAGGTTCTTACGGGACATCCAGAAGGCGATGGCTGCATAGGCGATGCCTAAGAGTATCAGCAGCAGGGTGAATACGCCCGTTATTTTCCAGAATAGTCCGTTGTGTCGTAGTGGCTGAAAACGCATATGAATGTTTATAGTTCTTCGTTGAAGCGGTATCCGACTCCCCAGGTCGTGAGGATATATTGGGGATGGGAGATGTCGGATTCGATCTTGCCGCGAAGCCGGTTGATATGGGAGTTGACGGTATGCTCGTATCCGTCGAAGTCGTAGCCCCAGATGAGGCTTAGCAGCTGTTTGCGGCTGTAGCTTTTGCCGGGGCTGGAGGCCAGCAGGGTTAGCAGCTCGAATTCTCTGGGGGATAGCTCGACGCGGCTGTTGTCGAGAGTTACTTTTCTCATGTCGATGTCAATTTCCAGTGAGCCGAAGGAGATCTGTTTTTTGGAGGAAGGCGGGTCGTTATTAAGGGGTGTGTCGCCGCGGCGGAAGATGACTTTTGCGCGGGCGATGAACTCACGGATGCTGAAGGGTTTGGTGAGGTAGTCGTCTGCGCCGGTTTCAAGGCCGAGCACCTTGTCTATTTCCTCCGATTTTGCCGATAGGATCAGGATGGGGGTGTTGCTGCCGGAGCGGCGTATGTTCCTGCAGATGTCCAAGCCGTTGGCGCCGGGGAGCATGAGGTCGAGGATGATGAGGTCGAACGAAGTTTTTGTGGCGATGTCGAGGCCTTCCGTTCCGTGGCGGACGCTGGTTACCTGGCAGGAGAGGTCGGTAAGGTGTATGGTCAGGAGCTCAATGATCGAGGGATCGTCTTCTATAATCAGCACATTTTTCATATCGGGACTCGTTTGTGAACTGGTTCATCTTTTATTCGATGGTCCGGGGTTAGTTTTGGGGTCTTTTAGTACAACGGCGGAAAAAAGCCTCCGGTTGCCTTGCGGTTTGCTTTGGCAATGGGGGGGCGTGCGCGGAGGCTCTGATGAGAAGAGATTTGTTTGTCGGTGGAGTTATCTGAAGTTGGAGATTTGTATAAGCTTCGAGACGTCGAGGACGATGATTTTCCGGCCACGGGTTTCGAGGATGCCTTCATTTTTGAATTCGGTGAGTGTGCGGACGACGTTTTCCCGGGCGGTGCCGACGAGGCTGGCGAGGTCTTCGCGGCTCATGTTGATTTCGACCGGGGCGCCGGGCTGGATGCCGGATTTATATTTTTCGCGGATGACGACCAGCTGGAGGGCCAGGCGTTCGCGGACCGATTTTTGGGCGAAGAGGGTGAGGCTGTTGGTGAGGACTACGAATTCGTGGCTCAGGTTTTTGAGGAGTCTGCGGTTGAGCGTATCGGACTGGCGGATGGCTTCGAGAAAGTCTTCCTTCGGAATAAAGATGATGCGGCTGTCTTCCAGGACGGCGGCGGAGTCGGGGTAGTTGTCGCCGGAGAGGATGGCATGGTAGCCGAGGAGCTCACCCGAGTTGGCGACGTAGATGATCTGTTCGCGTCCGTGTTTGTCGACTTTATACTTTTTCGCTTTGCCGCTGACGAGGTAGTAAATGCCGGAGGGGAAGGCGTCTTCCCTGAAAAGGACTTCTCCTTTTTTATACAGCTGTTCGGGCTTTCCGTCCAAAAGGATACCGAGGTCCTGTTCCGGCAGGCCTGTGAGAATGGATTCGCTTTGGAAATCCCATTTGTCGATTGGAAAGAGTCCCTTGATGCTCATCGGTTACAAAGCTATTATTAAAAAAGTGATTTTATTCACATTTTTGAGTGACAAAAGTTACTGTAATGTATTTGATGGTCAGCTAGTTTTGTGTTAACGCAAAACTTGATAGATGGGGGATAGCAATACGGCAAAATTATTGACGAAGCAAACGCTTCAGGAATTAAAAGAAAGGGGGTTTCGATTCGTACTTATAAAAGGTTATGCGGTGGACAGGCAGGTGGATTATATTCAGCTGAATCATTTTACGTTAGTGCCGGTGGTGGAGCTGCCGCAGGACCCTGCGGAGAAAGAAATCTTCGAGCCTATCGACAGCGATATCCTGGAGGAATGGGTGAGTGATCCGGAGAATATCCGGGCGTATGTAGAAATCGATCCGAAGCTTTATGGCGGTAAAAAATAAACATTTTCCGGGCGGTGCGCCCGATTCGGACGCGGAGTTCATGGGAGTGTATCCGCCAGGGGTGCGGGCGCTGGATAAGTATCATTGGACGCCCTTAGCTGTCATAAAGAAGGCTGCCCGTTTTCTGTCCGGAGGAGGGGATGTAAGAATCCTGGATATCGGAAGTGGGGTAGGGAAGTTCTGTCTTGCGGGGGCTTTTCATGCTCCTGAAGCGAGCTATTATGGCGTCGAGCAGCGAAAGTGGCTGATCGATTGTGCGGAGGGGGTAAGGGAGAAAATGGGACTGAAGAATGTTTCATTCATACATGGCAATTTTACGCAAATCGATTTCCGGTATTACGATCATTTTTATTTCTACAATGCGTTTTACGAGAATTTGACTGGTACGGACAAGATCGACCATAGCATCGAGTATTCGGAAGAATTGTTCGATTATTATAATAGATATCTTTTCAGGCAATTGCAGCGTAAGCCCAAGGGGACCCGGCTTTGCACGCTGTGCAGCCTGGAATACGAGGTTCCTCCGGATTTCCAGGTAGTAGGGGTGGATGGCGGGGAGATGCTGAAGTTTTGGGTAAAGGTATGATGGAGGGTGTTGTAACAAGAAAATGAGAAAGCGATATGTTCACGCATAGCGGTAAATCCCGTTCTTTCCGGCACAATGTGAGGCTGGCGGTTTTTCTTCCGTTTGCGGCGGGTTTGGTGAATGTTACGGGTGTTTTCGGGCTGGCGCTGCTTACGACGAACGTCACGGGGCATTTTGCTTATTTTGCCGAGGGGTTGTTTACGCGGCATTCGCCGGAGGCGATGTATTATCTTCTTTTGATCCTGGCTTTTTTGGCTGGTTCTTTTGCGTCCAGTCTTCTTACCGAATATGCTATGCACCGGGGGCATCCGGCGCCGTTTGTGGTTCCGGTAGTTATCGAGGTTGTTTTGTTGCTTGTCGCGGGATTCAGCGCGGATGCGTTGCTGGCCGGAGGGATTCCGAAGCCGTTGCTGGGTTGTTTTCTGCTTTTTATTATGGGGCTGCAAAATGCGCTGGTGAGCAAGGTGTCTTCTTTTGCGGTTCGAACGACTCATCTGACGGGTCTTTTTACGGACCTGGGGATTGGGCTGGCGCAGCTGCTTTTTTATAAGGAGGATGTGGTCCGGCGACCGCTGGTCGATGGGATTCGATTGAAAGGCGGTATAGTTTTGTTCTTTTTCTGCGGATGCGTGGCGGGCGGGGTGCTTTTTGGGTATTTGCGTTATAAGGTGCTGATTGTAGCGGCGGGGACGCTGGTCGTTGCATTGCTATATGGCAGGCTGCTGCTGTTTTATTATCGACTGGTCAGGAATCTTTTTTCGAAGAAGCGGTAGCTGAGCTCGGCGAAGCCGATGGCTGCCAGGATAAAGATAAAGGGGGATAGGGGCCCGAGGTAGGGATAGTATTTGTTGACCAGGATTAGACCGGCGACTTCGTGGATGAGGTAGAGGCCATAGGATATTTTACCTATGCGGGTGATGAGGGGTAGTTTTAAGGGGAGAAGGAGGGGGGAGTTTTTGATCATCAGGGTGAACAGGAGGATAGCGAGGAGCAGTGTGGTTATAGATGGGATTGGGATTTGAAAGCGATCGATATCGGAGAGGAAGATCAGCATGGCTGAGATGAAGAAGGGGGATGTCTTTTTATTGTTTTTATAGAGCTGGTAGAAGAAGACGCCGAGGGTAAACCAGCCGATGTTGAAGGTGAGATTGAAGAGCTCGTTGCAGTATTTCCAGTTTAACAGAAAGGGGTTGTCATTGTGAAGCAGGAGCGTGGGGCCGTATTTGGATGCGCCGATCAGCGTGGCTGCGAGGAAGAAATTTTTAAAGAAGGATTGGGGACGCCAGTAGTAGAGCAGGGCGGCGATGGCGTAGAACTGGATTTCGACCCAGAGGGTCCAGTAGCTTCCGTTGATCCAGTGGAAGGGGGTGCGTGTGATGATGGTCCAGAAGGAGGGGTTGGTAAAGGTTAGGCTGGGCAGGAGGTTTTTGAATTCGTGGGCTGCGGGGTGTTCGTGGTTGGTGTCGAGGTTTCGGGCGATGAGGAGGGTAATCAGAGAACAGAGGAGCATGGCTGGGAAGAGGCGAAGGAATCGTTTCTTTATGAAGAGCCGGAGAGTGGGGGTGTGTTCCAGGGAGAATGGGATGATGAAGCCTGAGATGGTGAAAAAGAGAAAGACGCCGGTATAGCCGTATCGGGTGAAGCCGGGGAAGAAGTCGTTGTGGGGGTAGTGGGTGGTTTGGGGGGTGGTCAAATGGTAAAAGAGTACCAGGAGGATGGCGATGCAGCGGAAGCCGTCGAGGACTGGTATTCGTTGGTGCATATGGTTTGTGCAAAATAAGTCATTTTTACTTTCTGTCGCGGAGGAAGTCGCGGACGATCTTGTCGTGGAGTTCGGGCTCTTCGATGGAGGGGTGGTGTCCGGATTTTTCGAACATGACGAAGCGGGCGGCGGGCATCAGTTCCTTATACTGGAGGGCGTAGCGGGGGATCGATACTCTATCGAAGCGGCCGGCGATGATGAGGGTCGGTACTGTGATTTCTTTCAGGCGGGGCCGGAAGTCGATGTTGGCGAGGTCGCCTCCCAGGGTTACGTCTGCGTCGCGGCCGGCCAGCTGGTAGTAGAGCTTCCAGTTGATGTTGAAGTTTTCGGTGGCGTTGTTGTTGGGATTATAGTAATATAGCAGACCGTCGTTGACGGGGGCGGCGATTGCGAGGTAGAGGGAGTCGGAGGAGACGTAGCCTTTTTGATGTAAGGAGTCGAGGCGGCGGCCGATTTCGGGGTATTGATTGCGTATTTCCTGGTTGGAGTTGTCGTCGTTGGCCTGCCACATTTCTGCGCTGTGGAAAGCGGCGGCAAGGATGAGGTGGCTGATCGAATTGGGGTATTTGAGGGCATAGGCCTGGGCTACGACGGAGCCATAGGATTTGCCGTAGATGTTTACTTTTCTGAGGTTGAGAGCGATGCGGAGGGCTTCGACCTCGTCTACGTCGTGTTCGAAGGTATATTCTTTGACGTCTTTGGCGGTGTCGGATTGACCTCGTCCGAAGGGGTCATAATAGATTACTTCGAAGGATTTGGCCAGGCCGTTCATGTCGGGCCAGAAGTGGTGGGCGGCTCCGGGGCCGCCGGGGATAAAGAGTATCGGGTCTCCGTGGCCGAAGCGGTGGTACCAGATGCGGTGGTTGTTTACGATGACGTATTGGCCTTTGGGCTCGACGGGCGGCTGTTGGGCGCGGGTCGAGAGAGATATGAGTGTTACTGCGAGGAGGAATGGGAATGGTTTCATTTTTTTGAGTTTACTTCTTTTAACCAGGTGTCGCATACGGCTTCGAAGATGGCGGGCTGTTCGACCCAGGGGATATGCCCGCAGTTATTGATGATGGAAAAGCTGCCAAATTTTAGATTTTCAAATATACGGAGCGCCTGTGTCTTGAGGTCGCATACGATGTCGTCGTCGCCTACGATTACCAGGACGGGGACGGTGATCTTGTGCAGGTCGGGGAGGAGATTTTCGTCGAAGAGGTGGGTGGTATAGTGGCGTACTTTGTCGCTAAGGAGGAAGTCGTTGGGTAGCTTTTTGATTTTGGTCGTGTCATGGAAATAGAATTCCATGGTTTGGCTCAGCTCGTAGGCGAGTCCGGGCGGGTTGGGTTCGAATCCCATGAACAGGGCGGCCCGTTCGGGGGTGTAGTAGGGTTGGTTACTGCGTTTATGGGTGAGGCGGGTTATTTCGGCGACGTATGCGCTGTCGGCGCATGCGAGGGCGTCTATTTCGATGATGCCGTGGAGGTGGTCGCTGTGATGGATGCCGTAGCGGAGTACCTGGAAGCCGCCGCCGGAGTGGCCGGCAATCCAGATTTTTTCCTGGTTTAAATAGATGCGGAGGTTGTCCATGTCGGCGGTGAAGTCGGCGCCGGTGTATTGGGTGGAGTCTTCGGGGCCGGTGGATTTGCCGGAGAGGCGGGTGTCGTAGTAGACGACGGTGAAGTGTTTTTCGAGGGATTTCATGTGACGGGCGTAGTCGACGGAGATGCCCCAGCCGGGAGAGGGGAAGAGGAGGACGGGGCCTTTGCCGGCGATGTAGTAGTGGAGTTTGAGGTTGGGGAGCTGGGCGTAGTGTTCTCCGGGGGAGAGTTTTTGGGGTGGTTGCTGTGTGGTTTGTTTTTGCGGCGTTGGCGGCTTTTGGCTGGCGGCGGAGAGGGAGAGGAGGGCGCCGGCGAGGGCGATGGAAAGGAACTTTATCGGTGATTTCATGGGTGTGAAGGTAGAGGATGGCGGCGGGGCGGGCAATAACCTAAGTTGGGGAGAGGAAAATGGTAAAAATTAGCTGCTTATAATTAATTTTTTTAAATTGTTGATAGATTTAAGACGATAGCTTACCTTTTCTTCCACATTGTTTAGGTTCGGGACGGTTATTAGCAGAATAAATTCCTTGTTCACCAATTTGAATGCATAGGAAGGATTGACACCTATCGGCTTATGTTTCAAAGGCTATGTATACCGACTTGTCTCGCAACCCCCAAATTCAGGCGCGTTTGCAGCGCGTAGCAAAATCACTTATAATTATAGTGCTGGCGATCGCCTTTCTTGCACTTGCGGGCTGGGAGTGGGATATCGTGTTACTAGAGCGTCCTCTCCCTCATACGGCTGCAATGAATCCTATGACGGCCGTTTCGATCATCCTGCTGGCCTGTTCGCTTTGGATTATCGTATTTCCCGGTGCCACCTTGCCTCGCTGGACGGGGAAAGCGTCGGCATACGTAGTTGTGTGCATTTGCGTGTTGAAGATGATGTCGTTGGCGCCGGGTTTCCCGTTTCATATCGATTTAATTTTATTCCGGCAAAAGTTGGATGTAAACGCGTCTTTGGGCTATTCCGACAGGATGTCTTTGAGTACGGTCGTTTCCATGGCGATGCTGGTTATTGGATTTCTGTCGATGTGCCGGGAGGGGGGGCGTGGTTATGTAATAGCCCAGTCGATAGTCGTTCTCGCCTGTCTGCCCAGTTTTTTTTCCATTATGGGTTATCTCTATCGTGTGCAGGAGTTTTACGGGGTCTTCCGATATATACCGATGGCGATTCACACCTCCTTGTGTTTTTTTCTGTTGTCGCTGGCTTTTTTACTGGCGAGGCCTTTCGAGGGGATCATGAAGCATTTTACTTCGGGGCTGCTGGGAGGCGTGCATGCAAGAATTTTTATACCGGTGGCGATTTTTGCGCCGCTTATACTCGGGTTGTTGAGACTTTATGGATACTGGGCGGGGTTATTCTCCACGGAGTTCGGCGTGACCATACTCGTATTGAGTATCATTATTGTCTTCAGCTGGACAATCTTGTATGCGTCGAGGCTTTTGAACAGGCGGGATGCGCAAAACAAGTCTTTGTCGGCGGAATTGACGGCGAGTGAGGATCAGCTGCGGCTGCTGCTGAATAATATCCAGGATTATGCCATTTTCACGCTCGATATAAATGGGATTATAGCCAGCTGGAATCCGGGCGCTGAAAAGATCAAGGGGTACAAACGGGAGGAAGTTATCGGGAAATCTATTTGTATATTTTATAACCGGTCAGACATCCAGAAAGGAATACCCTCGCACAATCTTGAGATGGCGAAAAGTTTCGGTCATTATAACAGCGAGGGATGGAGGATTCGAAAGGATGGTACGCAATTCTGGGCGGACATCGTGTTTACGGCGCTTTACGATGAGCAGGGGCGGCTGCAGGGGTTTGCAAAGATAACCAGGGACAGGACGGAGCTGAGGAAGTCCCAGGAATTGATTGCCTATCAAGCCCGGCTCATCGAAGATACCAATGACTGTATTATTGCCCTCGATCCTGCCCTGAGGATCATCAGCTGGAACAAAGGGGCCGAGATGCTATATGGCTATAGCTCCAGGGAAACGATCGGCCGGTCGCTGGGAGATATCGTAAAGCCTACGTCTACCGAGCAGCGGAGAATAGAAATTCTGAGCCTGCTGCAAAGGGATGGTCTTTGGAAGGGCGAGGTGGTGCATTTTCATCGAAGCGGGGCGAGCTTGCATCTTCTGATATCCGTATCGGAAACGAGGGATGTTAATGGCGTAGTAGACGGATATGTCTATGTTGGGCGTGATATCACCGAAAGAAAGAAGGAAGAAGATCAGCTGCGGAGGTTCAACGAGACCCTGGAGCACCAGGTAAGAGCAAAAACTACGGAGCTTCGGATCGTTTTCGAGCGAATATCGGACGGTTTTATGGCCTTCGACAGGATTGGCCGTATTACTTATGTCAATCAAAAGGCTGCAGAACTTAACAACTGCAAGCCGGATGACCTGGTCGGTATGGATTTCTGGAAAAGATTTCCGACCGCTTCGGAGAATGAATTCGGTGAATACTTTCATCGGGCGCTGGATACGCTGGAGAATCAGCACTTCGAGATGTTTTCTCCGTCGCTTAAGCTATGGATTGAGTGCTATATGTATCCTTCCTCCGATGGGCTTTCCTTTTTCTTCAGGGACATCTCGGAGAAAAGAAAAGCGGAGGAGGCCATCATGCGGACCAGCGCCGAATTGCGATTATTGGCTTCGCATCTGCAGGATGTAAGGGAGGAGGAGCGGGCCATGATTGCCCGGGAAATCCACGACGAGCTGGGTCAGCAGCTGACGGGTATAAAGATGGATATCGCCTGGATTGCGAAGCGATGGAATAAGCAGCCGGAGGACCCGATGGCCCAGAAGATCAAGGGTACGCTGGGGCTGCTCGACAATACGATTCGGACGGTCCGCCGTATTGCAACGGAGCTGCGGCCGAGTATTCTGGATGACCTGGGATTGGTGGCGGCTATCGAGTGGCAGAGTCATGAGTTTATGGAGAGGTCGGGGATTTGCACGAGCTTCCGGTCCTCTATCGCCGATTATCAGTTCGAACCGGCGATGGCCATTGGTCTTTTTCGAATCTGCCAGGAGGCGCTTACGAATGTTGCGCGTCATTCCGGGGCGAAAAATGTATGGATAAGTCTGGATTCGGAAGAGGATGTTCTGATACTGGTTATCCGTGACGATGGAAAGGGGATGGACAAGAAAGTAAAGGACAAGAAGACGCTTGGCCTCCTGGGAATGAAGGAACGGGCATTGATGATGGGGGGGAGTTTGATTGTCGAGGGCATCAAGGGAGATGGGTTTAGGCTCGAGGTTTCGGTGCCCATGAGAAAGATATTTTGAGAAAACACATATACTGACACAATGCTACGAATTCTAATTGCCGATGACCACACGGTGGTCCGACGGGGATTGAAACAAATATTGCACGAAGAGTTCCCTTCTGCGAGAGTGGAAGAGGTTTCCGATGCGGAGGACCTTTTGAAGCTGGTGTTGAAAGAAGAATGGGACGTGGTCATTTCCGATATTTCGATGCCTGGAAAGAGCGGGCTCGAGGTGTTACAGGCCATCAGGCAAAATTTTCCTAAGCTTCCGGTCCTCATTCTCAGCGTGCATCCGGAGGATCAATATGCGGTTCGGGTTCTTAAGGCGGGGGCCTCGGGTTTTCTCAACAAGGATTCGGCGCCGGACGAACTGGTGAAGGCTGTACACCAGGTTTTGCTGGGGAAGAAGTATATCACCACGACGATTGCGGAGCGGCTGGCTTCGATGCTGGACCAGGACGCCCAGCGTCCGTTGCATGAAAATCTTTCCGACCGTGAATTCGAGGTGCTCAAGATGCTTGCTTCGGGGCATTCCGTGTCGGATATTGCCGAAAAGCTTTCCTTAAGCGCTACGACGGTCAGCACCTATCGGGCGCGGATCCTGTTAAAGATGAATCTCAAGTCGAATGCAGATCTGACGCTATACGCCATCAACAATAAGCTGATGTAGTTTTCTATTTAGTCCTTTTGTAGAGTTTATGCTACGCGGTCATAGGAGAGAATATGACAAAAAACACCCGGTTACCTCTACCGCCGGCGGATAAATAACTATGTAGTTTTGAACACATTATTAATTTATGCCGGTTAAGGGAAAGACCATTTTTGCTGTCGACGATTCTCTTTTCATCCTCAAGCATCTCGAGATGATGCTGTCGGGGATGCCGGGAATAGGACGTCTGGTCTCTGCCGGTAGCTACGAGGATGCCATTCCTGTATTGGAATCCGAAAAGCCCTACCTGGTGCTGCTGGATATCAATCTTCCCGACCGAAGCGGTATTGAATTGCTCCGTTATATAAAGGTTCGTTATCCGGAAATGATTGTCATCATGCTGAGCAATCAGTCCGACGAGATCTACCGGCAACGGTGCAAAGCGCTTGGCGCCAGCCATTTCATCGACAAATCCACTGAGTTCGAATTGGTTCCTCAAATCATCTCTTCTTTTCTCTAAGCTAACTTTTCGGCTGTGGCTGGTATAGCCAAGGCTCCGACTACGACGTGTAGAGGAACTACTACAGGCGTATTGGAATCTCTGTACATCGAAATACGAGATTGCTCTATTTCGGCCGCGCTTGTACTATCGTTTCTTTGTATCAGAAAATCGCAATGACATGAGCACAGGAAAAAAGATAATTCTGATCGTCGACCCATCGCTGGTTGTGCTTCAAAGAATGGTTTCGATCGTTGAAGAGCTTCCCAATGTTGAGTTTGTCGTTCATGCCGGCAGCTATAAGGAGGCGATGGACCTGCTGACCGGGCTTCGGCCGGACATGATTCTTATGGACATCGATCTGCCGGATAAAAACGGTATCGAGCTGTTGAAGACGATCCGGCAGCAGGATGGGAATGCTATCGTCTATATCACGACCAATTTCGTATCGGACCAGCACCGGGATTTGTGCAAGAAGCTGGGGGCGAGACGGTTTTTCGATAAGTCTGCGGACTATGAGCTGATCACCGAGGCCGTCGCCTATGAGTAATAGTTTTGTTATCAATACCTCTCAAACCTTCGAAACATGAAAAACAAAGAAATCCAAGTATCCGAAAAACACGATGTAAAGGCCGGATCCGGCGGGGCCAGGAGTATCACGGAATCGATTTTACTGGCCAGGCGGGACGAGCGGGAAAGGCTTGGTCACGAGCTTCACGATAATGTCAATCAAATGCTGATCAGCGCCCGGCTCTATCTATCCATTCTAGACAGGGAATGTCCTGAATTCGAGCTGGTGAGGGGAAGGGCGATGGAGATACTCAAGGAGGGAATGGACGAAATCCGTCGTCTATCGAGGGAAATGGTCAACGACGAGCTCAGGGGAGATGGGCTGGTGTGCAGTATCCGGCGTCTTGTCGATGACCTGCGGGTTACGGGGCTTTTCGAGATCCGGTTCGAGCACAGCGACATGTTTAATATCGAAGGACTGTCGAAGTGTAAGAAGGTGGCTTTGTATCGTATTGTCCAGGAGCAGATAAAAAATATCATCGCTTATAGTAGTGCAAAAAATATCGAGATAATCCTGCATTGTTCCGATTTGCAATTCCGGATGCAGATCAGGGACGATGGGATTGGGTTCGACGCAGAAATCATAAAAAAGGGTTTAGGCCTCACCAATATCTATGAAAGAGCGAAAAGCTGCAATGGAAAGGTTCTACTCAATGCGGCGCCAGGGAAAGGTTGTTCGCTGACCATCAATTTTCCCACGACCTGATCCGTATCCCCGTTGAGAAATCGGGTGTCCTATGTCAAACCGAAAGCAAGCCTGCCTATGAAACACGCGACAAGTCCGTAGCCTATGAACGCCTGTTATGTGACCGAAGATCCGTACCCCATTTAACAATTAAACCCTGAAGATGGAAACCCCTGCACGATTTAAGATTTTTTGGTCGACGACGAGCCGTTTTGCCTCGACCTCTACCAGCAGTACCTCGAAAATCTGGGACAGAAGGAGATTTTACAATTTTCTTCCGGTTCGGATTGCCTGAACCAGCTCACGAACCGGCCGGACCTCATTTTCCTGGACTATCACATGGGAGAGGTCAATGGTCTGGACACTTTGCGAAAGATAAAACGTGTAAATCCGAATGCCCTGGTCGTTTTTGTTTCCGGCCAGGAAGATATTGCGGTTGCGGTCAGCGCCCTTAAATATGGGGCGCTGGACTATATCGTGAAGGAGCAGATGACGGAGGAGCGGCTGCGGAAGGTTTTGGATAAGGCGGCGAGTCTGCGTCAGCTGATCCCGGCGTCCCGGAAGGGATCCTGGATCAGGAAGATCTTCAACGTGCTGGGTTGTACGCTCCTGGCCTGTCTGTTACTTTCCTGTAAGACGCAAAATCTGTTTCAGACGACCGGAAGACAGGCTGGGGGCGATTCCATTTTCCGGTCGGTCGGTTCCGCTTTTTTTCATATTGCGACCAAATTGCTGACGATCAATCAAAGTGTGGAGCATTGGCTCGCGGTCATCCGAAAAATGGAGCGCGAATAAAAAGATATGTTATGAAAGCATCTGCCTATACGTATGCGAATGGCACCTTTTCCGATGCCGGGGGAAATATGGCCGTGGAAAACGGCAGGGTGAGATTGGTCCTGTGTTTTGGGGCAAGACATCTTCTTTGCGGAGAGGGTATTTATGAGAGGCTGAGGGCCTTGTATCCTATGGCGGAGATCGTCTTGTCTTCCACGGCCGGAGAGATTTTCAACAACCGGGTTATGGACAATACTGTTTCGGTTACGGCCATCGAATTCGATCGTACGGCCGTTCGGACCGCTGCGGTGAACATAGCGGAGTTTGACGGCGATAGTCACGCCGCCGGTGCGGCGCTTGTAAAGGACCTTGCTCGGGTGGAGGATTTGTGTCATATAATGGTCGTTTCGGATGGCAGCCTGGTGAATGGGAGCGCGCTCGTGGAGGGTGTCGAGGAGGTGGTCCGGCATGAGGTTCCGGTGACGGGGGGGATTGCCGGTGACGGTGTGGATTTCCGGATGACGGTAGTCGGGATGAATGCTGCTCCCGAACCCGGAATTATTGCGGCGATTGCGTTGTACGGGCGGTCGCTGGTGGTTACGCATTGCACCATGGGCGGATACGAGACGTTCGGGCCGGAGATTACGGTTACGAAGTCGTCGGGTAACCGGCTGTATGGTATCAAGGGGGAAAATGCGTTGGAGCTCTATAAGAAGTACCTGGGGACGTATGCAAACGACCTTCCCGGGTCTGCGTTGCTGTTTCCGTTGTCGGTGAAGCTGGATCATCAGACGCCACCGGTTGTAAGGACGATACTTTCGATCGACCCGGCCGAGGGCAGCATGGTCTTCGCCGGAGATATTCCGGAGGGGGCGAAGGTGAGGTTTATGCGGGCCAACTTCGATAAGCTGATCGAAGCGGCAAGCGAGGCGGCGCTTGGGACGGTGAAGAGTGTGATCGCCCCACAGCCTGCGCTTGCCCTTCTTATCAGCTGCGTTGGCCGAAAGATCATTTTGGAGAACAGGGTAGACGAAGAGGTTGAAGCCGTCAGGGATGTCTACGGCGAGGGAACGCTTCTCGCGGGATTTTATTCTTATGGGGAAATGTGTCCTTTTGCGGAGGGGACGCCTTGTGAGCTGCACAACCAGACGATGACCATCACGACATTCTATGAATCCTAAACCGATTTTATGAACTGGAATAAGCTGCTTGAGAAACAGGTCAGAAATCATCTTTCGCCGGAATTACTGGCCAGGGAGGACGTCAGGAAGCTGTTGAATGCCATCGATAATTCATACAGCTCCTATGAGCGTGACAGGACGCTGTCGGCGCATGCTTTTGCTATCAGCGAGCAGGAGTATTCCGAGATCTGTCAGAAGCTGGAGGCGGAGATGCAGTTAAAAAAACTGGGCATCAGTAATCTGCGGGAAGCTATCAGCAGTATCGAGGGGTCCAGGGAGAGCCCGGGGCCGATCGGGGAAGAAGAGGATAATTTTTTGTTTGCGCTTTCCTACCTGCATGAATCGGTTCGCCGGCAAAAGCAAATGGAGAGGGACCTGAAGGATTCGGAGTCGAAGCTTTCCGCTTCAGCAAAAACTTTTTCGCAATTGATCAGAAATCTAAACAACGGTATCCTGCTGGAGGATGCGGACAGGAAGGTGGTGCTGGCCAACCAGCTGTTTTGCGACATGCTGAATATCCCGCTGGCGCCGGAAATGCTGGTAGGGATGGATTGTAAAGATATGGCGGATATCTGCAAGGCGTTGTTCAGGGACGCCGAGGATTTTTCCGATAGGGTGAAAGGGATTCTCGATAGAAAGGAGCTGATTACGGGAGAGGAGATCGAGATGCGTAGTGGGAAGGTGCTGATCCGGGATTTTATTCCTATCCATGTGGACAATGAATATAAAGGGAGCCTATGGAAATTCGAAGACATTACCCATGAACGGGAGACGAAGAGTACGCTGCAGCGGTTGTCGCTGGTAGCAAGCACCAATGAAAACGGGGTGCTGTTTACCGATCCTGAAGGGACGATCACCTGGGCCAACGAAGGGCTGTGCCGTTTAACGGGGTATTGTCAGTCGGAAATCATCGGGAAAACGCCGATTGCGCTTTGCAAGGGTCCGATGAGCGACAGGGGCAACCTTCGTCAGATGCTGGAGCTATTTCACGCGGGAAAGAGTTTCAGCATCGAGGTTATCCATTACCGGAAAGACCGGACCTGTTTTTGGGGGAGGGTAAAGGGGCAATCCATCCTGGACGAGCAGGGGCGGATCGTTCAATATTTCGCCATGGTCGAGGATGTGACGATCAATAAGGAGTTGGAACGGGATATCATCGAGGCAAAGGAGCAGGCGGAGCAGTCTTCGAGGGCAAAAGAGAACTTTCTGGCGAATATGAGTCATGAGATCAGGACGCCGATGAATGCGATACTGGGAATGAGCCGGCAGTTGAAGAAGACGAATCTAAACGAGCAGCAGCGATTTTTTCTTGATACTATCCATTCTGCTGCGGACCATCTGCTGGTGATTATCAACGATATTTTGGATATTTCGAAGATCGAAGCCGGTAAGCTGGTCCTTGAGAATATCGGTTTTAGCCTGGAAGAGCTTGCGGGCAAGATTCAGCGGGTTATGTATCATAAGGCAGAGGAGAAGGGGTTGTTGCTTTCGGTGGTGGTGGACCCTGCCATTCCTGCTGTGCTGGTGGGTGATCCCTACCGGCTGAACCAGGTTTTGTTGAACCTGATCAGCAATTCGATAAAATTTACGGTGAAGGGAAGGGTGGAGCTGCGTTGCGAGGTGATCGAAGATGGGCGGATCCGGTGCTCCGTTATGGATACCGGTATTGGGATGGACGAGGGATTCCGGGCGCATCTTTTTGAAAAATTCGAGCAGGAGGATGCTGCTGTTGCCAGGAAGCATGGGGGGACGGGGCTTGGGATGAGCATTACGAAGCACCTGGTGGAATTGATGGGTGGAACGATTCAGGTGGAAAGCAGGAAGGGGGTAGGCACAAGGGTATATGTCGAAGTGCCTTTGCCGCGGGGGATGTTGGAGGAGCTTCCCGTGAAGGAGGAAAAGGTAACGAGTGCGGAAATATTGAAAGGCAAGCGGATTTTGCTGGTGGAAGACAATGAGATGAATAGACTGGTGGCGACTACGGTGCTTCATCATTACGGTGCCGTCGTCACGGAGGCTTTTAACGGAGCCGAGGCGATAACCTGTCTTCAGGCAGGGACGTTCGATCTTGTCCTGATGGATATGCAGATGCCGGTGATGGATGGTCTGGAGGCGACGCGGCGGATTCGCCAGCTCATCAGTCCGACATTGCCGGTTATTGCGCTCACTGCCAATGCTATCAAGGGGGAAAGCGATAAATGCCTGGATGCGGGTATGAACGATTATTTGTCGAAGCCTTTCGAGGAAGATGAGCTGATAGGCAAGATTGCGCATTGGCTGGATTGCGGTATGCCCACGGTTGCTGCGGCATGTGCTCCACGCACAGCGTTGCCGTTGTATGATCTTAGCAAGCTCAGGGAGGTGAGCCGGGGGAACGAGGCTTTTGTGGAGAAGGTGGTCAGGCTGTTTTTGCTGCAGGTTCCTTCTGCGGTATGTGAAATCCGGAAGGCATATGAGGCCGCGGATTATAAACAGGTGAAGGATGTTACACACCGGATAAGGCCGGTGCTCGATAGTTTGGGAGTGAGGTGTCTGACGGAGGATTTGAAAGAGCTGGAGAGGCTGGCTTTGGCGGGGGATGGAGGTACAAGGATGGACGAAATCACCGATAAGTTACAGGAAACGGTAGGAGGAATAGCGCGATCGTTAAATGCGGAGGTTGGGGCAGGCACGTTATAAGGACTGGTGGTATGCTTATTGCTTCTTATAAAACTCTTCTATTCGGGGGATAATACTTCCTCTTTCGTTGCGACATTTTCCCATAATTTTTTTCTTTAAAAAAAAGCAGAATAATTAAATCCAAGCATCCGCTTCGATACGTAGTTCGGCTAAATGTGTGTTATGAAAGAAAAAAATGAAAATGAATTATTTCGCGAAAAATTGCTGACTCCCGTTCGCAGGAAAACTTTTTTGAAGTATACGGCGATGTCGGGGGCGGCGCTGGTTTTCGGGCTCGAGAGCTGTCATAAAGACAAGGGAGGAGGATCTTCGGGGACGATCGATGTCGGCAGCGGCGATCCCGGTATTCTGAACTTTGCCTATGCGCTGGAGCAGCTGGAAGCGGCGTTTTATATTCAGGTAAATGCCTCCTTTTATACGAATGCGACGGATGCGGAGAAGGCGATTTTGAAGGATATCATGTATCATGAGATCGCGCACCGGGATTTTTTCAAGAAGGCGCTAGGTTCGTCGGCGATTCCAGATTTGAAGGTGAATTTTTCGAGCATCGATTTTACCAGCCGGGCGAGCGTTCTTGGAGCGGCTAAAGCATTCGAGGATACCGGGGTGTCTGCTTACAATGGGGCAGGGCAGTATATTCAGAATCCGGATTATCTGACCGTTGCGGGGAAGATCGTATCGGTAGAAGCAAGGCATGCTGCCGCCATCCGGGATTTGTTGAACCCGAAGTCGGCTGACTTTGCCGGTGACGATGTCGTGGCGACGGCTACCGGCCTGGATTTCTCGCGCACGCCTAATTCAACCACGGGCGGTCAGAGTATCGTGGCTATTGCCAACACCTATCTTTCTACAAAGATTTCCGCTACACAACTTCCTTAATAAATAAAAATATCGATATGAAAATATTGGAAACTATCGGTCAGGCCTACAAAAAAGATATCATCGAAAATAATTATTCGCGCCGGGAAGCACTGACGAAGGGGCTGAGCTTCGGGCTTAAGGCTGCGCTGACCGCTCTTCCCTTTGGTTTGTATGATGCACTGAGCAACAAGGCTATGGCCGGCCCCAGCAACAGCGATATTGCGGCTGTCCTGAATTATGCATTGACGCTGGAGTACCTGGAAGCAAGCTTTTATTCTACCGGAATGAGCACCAATGGTCTGGTGCCGTCCTCGGACAGGACGGTGATCGGACAGATCAGCAAACATGAAACGGCGCATGTCGCGTTGTTGAAGCAGACGATTACGTCATTGGGAGGAACACCGGGGGCGATGCCTACCTTCGACTTTACCGCCGGCGGTACGTTTGGTGATGTGTTTAGTAATTATCAGACGTTTCTTGCTTTGGCCAATGCATTCGAGGATACGGGTGTTCGTGCGTATAAGGGCGCCGCTCCTTCATTGCTTGGAGCCGGCGCTGTGCTGACGGCGGCTTTGGATATACATTCGGTCGAGGCAAGGCATGCCTGTGAGATTCGGAGGATTCGGGGATTGAAGGGGTGGATATCGAATGCGGACAGCAATGGGCTTCCCGCGGCGATCTATGCGGGAGACGACAACACCACTCAGCTCAACATCAATGTTACAACGGTCACTACTGCGCCTGCGATAAATGTAACGGAGGCTTTCGATGAGCCGTTGACGATGACTGCTGTACTGGCGATTGCAGGGCCGTTTATTAAAAAATAGGAGTATCCCTGGCATGCAAATTTCTTTGGTTTCATCTATGAAACCAATAATGATCGTATTGCTGATGGTCGGCGTGTCGGGCCGGCTTTTGGGGCAGGAGAAAATGAAAAATATGGAGAGCATGGCGATGAGCCATGCTTTTTCGTTGAATCTACCGATGGCGAGGAATGGTTCGGGGACGGCGTGGTCGCCGGATGCCTCGCCGATGTATGGGTATATGGTGCATGCTTCGGGGTGGATGTTTATGTTTCATGGGGACGTCTTCCCACGGTTCAATAAGCAGGATGTCTTTAATAAGGGTTTCAGGGGAGGGCAGAAGTGGGATGCGCCGGATATGCTGATGGCGATGGGCCAGCGGAAGGTGGGGATGGGGGGATTGTTTCATTTCAATGTGATGCTTTCTTCGGATGCGGTCGTCACGGGTAAGAGCGGGTATCCGTTGCTATTTCAAACGGGTGAGTCAGCGAACGGCAGGCCGTTGGTGGACAGGCAGCATCCGCACGACCTGTTTTCGGAGCTGTCGGTGAGCTATTCACAGGCGCTGTCGAAAAAGGCCGATGTGTTTGTGTATCTGGGTTATCCGGGCGAGCCTGCGCTCGGGCCGGTAACTTTTATGCATCGGGTTTCGGGGATGTTCATGCCGGATGCGCCGATCGGGCATCACTGGGAGGATGCCACGCATATTACTTTTGGTGTGGCGACGCTTGGGGTTCGGTATGGCCGGTTTAAGCTGGAGGGGTCTTCGTTTACGGGCAGGGAACCGGACGAGGAGCGGTATGGGTTCGATAAGATGCGGTTCGATTCGTGGAGCGGGAGGCTGTCTTTTAATCCTTCGGCGAACTGGGCGCTGCAGGTCTCGCATGGGTTTATCAATAGTCCGGAAGAATTGCGGCCTTCGGAGGATGTGCATCGGACGACGGCTTCCGCGACGTATGTGAATGAGTGGAGGCGGGGAAGTTATTTTGCGGCGACGGCGTTGTGGGGAATGAATAAAATTGCGGGAGAGGAGGGATCCAATGCGGCTTTGCTGGAGGCTACGCTTAGGGAGGGCCGGTGGGCATTTTATGGGAGGTTCGAGTGGGTGCAGAAGTCGGTGGAGGAGTTGAATTTAGATGCGGCTGTTTATGGGGATGCCGGCAGGCAGTTTGGGTTGAATACGGGTACGCTGGGATTGGGTTATGATTTGTTTCAGCTGGGTCACCTGGTGGTGGCAGGGGGAGGGCAGGCGTCTGTCAACCGGCCTGCAATAGATTTGCGGGGATTGTATGGAAGGGCGCCGGTTGGAGGAGAGATTTATTTGCACATATATCCCGGGAGGATGTAACGGTTATTCGGATTTTAAGAGGGCCTTCGCCTTACGGGGCGAAGGCCGTTTCTCTATTGGGAGATGAAGTCCTTTTCAAGGCTCTCGAAGGGGAGGATACCGGTGTGCATGCCATAGAATTGTTGCACTGGGATGTTGTGACGTTTTATGTCGTGATATACTTCCCAGGGGTAGTGTGGCTGCCAGTAGGTTCCGTCGGGGCTTTTGGGCTGGTAGAGGTCGCTCGTGTAGAGCAGCTTGTGGTGAGGGAAATAGACCATCATCATGCGGTCTCCTGTTTCGGTGCGGTAGGGATATAGTATGACCTGGTTGTCGCCTGAGCCTATAGTTGCCGAGTCTTTAACCGGCATCAGTTTATAGTTGTGCTGCTGCTGGCGGGCGAAGGCGTCGGGGGATGTCGTGTATTCTGCTGTTAAAAGTTTTTCGAGGATGAATTGATTTCGGAAGGGGTGGTAGATGCGGATGCCGGGGATGGATGCATAGGTTCGTGTGCCGCCGATGTGGAACCAGGCGTCGCTGGTGGACAGGAGGGCTTTTATATTTTTGCCGGGGAAGAGTTGGGCGATTTTTTCCTGTATAAGCTGGGTGTAACTGGAGGAGATGGGGGATTCTATGACGACCAGTCCGTCCGGCTGCTCGATGACGGTGCTGTTGCAGGGGCCGCGCATTAGCCAGATACCGGGGGCTATTTCTTTTGTGGCGCGTTCGAGGGCTTGGCGTTGCTGGGTTAGGGTCTTTTCGTTGAGGCCGGCGATTTGAGTGCGGACGCTGTCGGGTATGGTGATTGAGTCTTCGGATAGTTTTGGGTTGACCTGCCATTGGGTGATGATGCTGCTGTTTAGGTACCAGCCGTTGAGGTAGGTGTCGCGCTGCAGGGGGTAGTGGAGGCCCGGGCCGATGAAGTTCCAAAACGAATAGTAGGTGGTGCGGCGGCTGTCGCCCCAGATGATGCCGAATGTGTTCGTGTAGGGTTTGGTCGCTGTGACGGCTGTTGGGAGGTGGGTTTCTTTATTGATGTAAATGTATACGGGGTAGTTTTTCCAGTGGAAGCTCAGGACGTTGTGATCTGCTTTCTGGAGCAGGGTGTCTTTTAGGTATTTTAGATCTTTTGCGTTTAGTGCTTCGTGAAAAAGGTGCTCGGGGGAGAGGAAGAGTTCGTCCTGATCGATCTGGTCCTGGCTGGATGGGAATAAACGGTTTCCTCTTTTTTGGGCGATGAGCGTGCTGTCGAGGATGTTTTTTTCGGTGCCTTCGAATGTATAATTTTTCTCCTGGCGGGTCAGGAGGCCTTTGTGGTGTTGGAGGTCTTCGGTGAATGTGGTGGTTTCCTGGGCGGGGATGTAAGGACCTTCGGGGCGTTCGGACTGGTCGACGGTTTGGACGTTTCCGTAGCTTTCCCAGCGCAGGGTTTTTACGGTGTCCCAGGCGGAGCCGCCCATGGCTTGCCAGGATTGGCGGACGATGAGGGTGGCTGGGTCGGACTGAGCTGTTGCAGGAAGGATTGGCAGCAGGGAAAGAAGGAGAAGAATTGGTCTGAGGGTCATGGCTTTTTGTACAAACCTAGCGGGTGGGGCGGAGGGTTTTGAGGGATTTAAACAATTCCGGGCGGTTTTTCAACGTTTCGATTGTTTCCTCTCATGTATGATTGCGGTATCTGCTCGAAGGATGTGGCGGATGATTTTCCGGGTCTATGATATGATCGCCGCGTTTGTCAAATCTTTGTGAATTTCCAACTATTCGTTATGGGTTGATGTAGTCGCCGGGGGTGGCTGACAGCGGTTTATTGCGCGAAGGTGCCTTTGGCGATGCGATAGATAGTCAATCCGAGGATATAGAAGATGGTGAGGGTAGTGACGATCAGCAGGATGGCGGAGAGAGCTTCGTGGGGCCAGCCGGGTTTGTGCTGGGTGTAGCGAAAGGCGGTGATGGTCGTGGCTGCGAGGGGGAAGCTGACGGCCCACCAGGTAACCCGGAAGGGGCAGGTGAAGGGGACGAGGAGGAGTTTGCTACTCATCAATAGCAATAGGAACATATTGAAATAGAAGAGGGCGCTGGCGAACATGTCCTGCTGACCGGTAAGGTTTTCGTAACCGGTGAAGGCGAGGGCCATGGGACCGGTGAGGATGATAAGAGTGGGTTGGATGGCGGCGGGCAATGGTTTTTGGAAGAGGAGGCGGGAGAAGATGATGGTCATCAGGATGAGGGCGAAGAGGAAGCCGACGCCGAAGAAGACGAGGTTATATTCGCGGATTTCTTTGTGGAGGAAAAAGCTGCCGACGATGGGGGCGTCGAGGGTGCCGACGATGGGAAGGACCCAGGCTGGGACGGCGCTTTCGGGGGATTGCTGGCTGCTCAGCCATTTGCGGAGGACGAACCAGGCGAAGACGAACATGAGTATGGAGGCTGGGAGCCAGATGGCATAGGCGAGGTTGGGCAGGTAGGGACGGAGGATGCCGGGGATGAGGAGCAGGGAGATGATGATGGTGGCGAAGAAGCAGATGGAGATAGGGTTGTCGAATTCCTGCCGGACCAGGGAGGGGTGTTTGATGCATTTGAGGGTATAGACAACGGCGATGGTCAGGAAGACGAGGATGGCGAGGACGCCGATGGATTCACCGATGAAGGAGGGTAGCTGCCATTGCTGGTGGGCGAGGCGCCAGGCGAAGCAGAGGCCGGAAAGGCCCATGGCGCTGCCGAAGAGATTGACGGGGAGGAATTCGAGGAAGGCAGGATGGGGTGTGGCGGCTGCGGAAGGCGGGGTCGGTGGCTGTTGCATTGGTTCCTGCATATGTTGGTTTTCTTGGGGCAAAGATAGGCAGGGTGAAAAATAATAACGAAGCAAATCATTGTACGGATGATTTGCTTTATTGTCTATTTGATAGTTGCAATCAGCGTTTCATATGACTGGTAACCGGTCAGGCGGATGGGGGTGCGGCCGGGAATTTTGAAGATAAGGGTAGGGAAGCGGGTGATGCCGAGGAATTTAGTCTGCTGCCAGTCGGTCTTGAAGGCTTCGAGGCCGCGGGTGAGGAGGTTATTGCGAAAGGCTGGGACGTCGAAGGAAGGATGTTCTTTGGATAACGTATTGGCGAGGGATATGAGAGCTTCGGTGCGGGCGATATTGACGCCATCCTGCATGACGGCCTTGCGGGCGAGATAGAGATAGGCTGCGCCGAGCTCAGCCGACTGAAGGCCGGCCGATTTGACGGCTATGCAGGCGGGAAAGGAAGATGCGGGTGGATCGGTTATCCAGATCTGGTTGTCGATGTCGACGCCGGAGACGTGTTTGGCGTGCATCCATTCCGGGCCCATGTGGATGGGTTTGCGGATGGAGGTGACGGAGTCGTTGAAATTCTTCCAGGAAGGCAGCAGCCCTCCCATTTTATAGGTCACGGTCAAAGAGGGGCCGAGTTCCTGCAGGAAACGCAGCCATTGTGGTTCCATGGCCCAGCTCCAGCAGCAAAGCGGATCGGTATAGTAGATGATTTCTATACCGTCCGCGGCTGTTTGTTTCCCGGAATTATTTTTTTGCGGCTTTTCTTCTTTTGGTCGCTCCATTGGTCGTTTTTCTTTCGGCTTCGGGGTTTGATTCGTCGGGGAGAGGTGTGTTCCATTGCATTACGCCTTCGGGGATGGAACTGTTGACTTCTTCCATTTTCAGCTTGCTCATCTGGCGGTCGACCTTTCCGACCGCTTCTTCGGTCCGATCTGTGCCAGAAGCTTCGTGGTTGAGAAGCCCGTTTGTCTCCAGGACGTATTCGATCGGGTTTTCGATGAACTGGATGGTTTCGCCGAGGCGGGTGGTCGTGCCTTCGTTCCATGGTCCGGTGAAGTCATTGCCGCTGGACATGTTGAAGTAGACATTACTGAAGCGTGGTTCGCTTTGGAGCACGCCGGGCGGAAAGTTTGGCTTGATGGTTTCGAGTGCGGCCTCGAACATCTGGAAGTGGGCTACTTCGCGGGTCATGAGGAAGCGGAGGGTTTCCTTGACGTATGGGTCGTCGGTAAACTGGAGAAGGTATTCATACACCATTTTGGCACGGGTTTCTGCTCCGACGTTGCTTCGAAGGTCGGAGGTAAGGTCGCCCTGGGCGTCTCCGTTGATGTAGGCGGCTGTCCAGGGAACGCCCTGGGAATTGGTGTAGGCTGGGGTGCCGGCGCTACAGACAAAGAACTGGGGAGCGACCATGCCCTGGTGGATGACATCTTCTTTTGCCGCTTTACCGTTGAGGAGCTTCATAATTTCGGAATTGTCGGCGGCATTTTTGAGATCACCGTTGATACCGGTCAGGAGCATCTGGATGGTTGCTCCGACGATTTCGAGATGGCTGAATTCTTCTGTGGCGATATCCATGAGAAGATCATATTTATCGGGATAGGGGTTCTTTGCACCGAAGGCCTGGCCGAAGTAGCGAAGGGCTGCTGCAAGCTCGCCGTTGGCGCCGCCGAACTGTTCGAGAAGAAGGGTCGCGAATTTCGGATCGGGTTTGGATACCCTCGCGTTGAACTGAAGGTCTTTAACGTGATAGAACATAACAAATAATTTGAAGGTTAAGAAAGGGAGGCTTGTCAATGCAGAAAAAATTATACCACGGGTCAGTGAGGTGCGTGCGGTTGTATTGGGTAAAAATAATAAGGGGCTCTTTCGAGCCCCCCTGGAGTATGGTTATAGATGAAAACTACTAGTCCTCTTCGGATTCTTCGGAAGCCTGGTAGTTGATGCCGCCTTCTGCGATTTCGGTGAGCTTCTGATCGGCATTCTTTTCTTCTTCCAGTGTTTCTTTGAGAAGCTCGGCCAGGTCGTCTTCTCCGAGAGTGGTGGCGATCTGGATCAGACCTCCGTATGTGGCGATTTCGTAGTGTTCGGCTTTCTGGCCGGCCATGACAAGTGCTACGTCCCGGGTGGCTGTTCCTTCGTCGGTGTCTTCGATGACGGAGCTGCCTTCTTCGGTAATTCCTTGCATGGCGTCGCATTTCTTGGCTACGGCTTTTTCGCCGAGGATTTTGAAGGCTTGTTCGAGGCGTTGAACGTGGGTTTTTGTTTCTTCCAGGTGACTTTCGAAGGCGGTCTTCAGTTCTTCTGAGGAAGCTGCCTTTTGGAGTTTGGGAAGTGTTTTTACGAGCTTTTGTTCGGCCCAATAGATGTCCTTCAGCTCATCCAGGAAGAATTCTCTGAGTTTGGAGTCTTGTACCGGGGTATTTGCCCGGGGTTTCGAGGAGGCTTTGGAAGATTGGGATGCTTTGGATGTTTTTGCCGACCGGCCAGTTTTAGAAGTTTTGGCGGCAGCTTGTGAAGTTTTGCTGGTAGAACGTCTTGTTGCTGTATTAGTCTTTGGCATACAATAAAATTTTATAGGTAAATAAGTTTTGAAACTTGTATGGTAAAAGTGTGCCATGGGCTTTTTGCTTCGGTCGAAAGGCTGTGCTGTAGCGGTTTTTCCTCAAAATTTCAAACCGTGGCAATATAAAAGGCGCGTTCCGTGGGGATTGCGCCTTTCTTTTTGCATGTAGGGTCGATTGTTACTTCGCTGCTTCCTGGGAGGCTTTGATGACAACTTTGGAGACGGCTTCGGGTTGGGACATGAAGACGCAGTGGCTGCCTGTTACTTCAATGGTCTTTGTGTTGGAACGTTTGTACATGGTGCGCTGGATGTCGGGGTTGATGCTTTTGTCCTCGGTTGCAATGACACCGTAGGTGGGACGGTCGTGCCAGGCAGCTTTTGTGATATTCGTGATAAAGCATTTGGCGTAGAAGGAGCCGTGCGAGGCGTACATGAAGTCGGCTTCTTCTTTGGGTAGGTCGCCGCAGAAGCCGGCGTGATATTTTGCCTTGTCATAGTATACGATACCTTTCTCGTCGGGAGGGAGGACGCCGTTTTCGGGGGCGGGCGGTGCGGACTGGAACCAGTGGAAGGCTGATTCTCCTTCGCCGGGTTGGAAGGCTGCGACGTATACGAGGGCGGCGACTTTGGGATGGTTGCCGGCCTGGGTGATCACGGCGCCGCCCCAGGAGTGTCCGACCAGGACCACGGGGCCGTCCTGTTTGTCGAGCAGCAGGTGGGTTGCAGTGACGTCGTCTTCGAGGGAGGTGAGCGGGTTTTGAACGATGGTTACGTTGTAGCCTGCTTTGGAGAGGATGTTATAAAGTGCTTTCCATCCGGAGCCATCGGCGAAGGCTCCATGTACTAATACTACATTCTTAATGGGTTGTGCATTCGTTGCCATAGATTATTGCTTTTGTTGACGGCAAAGAAAGGTTATGAAGCTGCAGAAGACAATGTCGGGATCGAAGGAAGGTTTGGATTTTTAGCGGTGTTTCTTCCGGTAGGCTAGGGGGGAGAGTCGTTCGAGCTGGGTGAAGAGCCGGGAGAAGTAGGCGTGGTCGTCGTAGCCGAGCCCGAAGGCGATTTCTTTTATAGACAAGTCGGTATAGTAGAGGAGGCGTTTGGCTTCGGTGAGGAGCATCTTTTGGATCCAGTAGGTGACGGTAAAGCCGCTGTAGGCTTTAACGGCTTCGTTGAGATAGGGGGTGGAAATTTTCAGGAGGCTTGCGTAGTCGGATGGTTTTTTGAGCTCTTTGTAGTGATCGAAGAGGAGTCTTTTAAATTGCCGGGTGATGATGGTGGAGCGGTTTTCTTTTTTTGTGTTTTTGGACAGGGGCTGGGCGTATTCCTGGGTGATGAGGCCGAGGATGGCGTCGAGGAGGCCGCGGGTGATGTGCTGCTGGCAGGGGGGTGAGGTATGATGGTTGATGGATTCGGAGAAGAAGGTGATGCAGTGTGAGAGTGTTTTTAGTTTTTGGATATCGATTTTTGCGGGATTGTGCATGAGCAGGTGCTGGTCGAGGATGTTTTTGTAAGTGTCCTGGACGAAGGCGGGGTCGGCGGAGAGCGTGATGGGGGAGGTGTCGGAGGGGAGCAGGTGGTGGACCTGTCCGGGGAGGATAAAGTAGACGGAGGGGCCTTTTAGCTCTACTTTTCGGAAGTCGAGCATCAGACGGGATTTTCCTTTCTTTTGAAGGATGAAGAGATAGTTGTTGTCACGGTGGGGGATGTTGATCGGGAGGGAGGTTAGGGTCATTGCGGAATTAGTTTACTGGTTTTTTTTCGGAGATCTGGGCGCCGGTTTCGGTGTCGGTTCCGAACAGTTCGGCATATTCGATATTGGGGTGCCAGAAGGAGCCGCCGTTGATGTGCAGGAATATTTTGTATAGGATGGCGGATTTCCCGTTGATCGTGACGTAGACGTGGTAGCTGCCGTTGTTGTCTTTTTTCAGGTACATGATGGCTTTTTTATCGGCGAGAAACTGGACGCGGATGGAGTCGGGGGAGAGTCTTGTGGTGGTGATGCCGTAGGCAAATTTTCGTTGGATGGAGCTTAATTCTTCCCGCTGGCCTCGTTCTCCATAGCGGATCCAGAAAATGTGAATGGGCTCTTTTTCATTTAATTGTCCGTTGGTGAGATTTAGCTCGTAGATGACGGTATTGGCGTTTGGAGTGCGTTGGAGATAGAAGAGCTGATTGGGTGTTTTTTCCGGGATGGGAAACACGGGATCCTGCTGCTGTGCGTAGCAAAGGTTTGTAGCTGCTGTCAGAAGGCAAAGCAGCAGGCATTTGCTGGCTGAATGATATTCGTGCATGACGCAAAGTTATATATTTGCCTGTTATGACCCCGAAGCGTTCTATAAGTTATAATACCCTGCTGTTGGTGCTGACGGCGGGTTTTTGTGATGCGGCTACTTTTGTATCGGTGGATAAGCTATTTTCTGCACATGTCACCGGGAATTTTATCGTTTTTGTCTATGATATCATTACGAGGGTGGATGCGGCTACCTGGGTCAGATTGGTGACGTTTCCGGTGTTCTTTTTTGCGATTTTTTTTGGGGGATGGGTTGCGGGTTTTTCGAAGGCCCGGTTTACGATCGTTCGGATTGAGGGGGCGTTATTGGTGATAGCGGGATTGGTGGCAGTGTTGATGGAGGTGGTGAGGCTCAGGTCGGAGGACGTGGATTTTATGAATGCGTTGATCGTGGTCTTTGCGATGGGGCTGCAAAATACGTTTGGGAGGTTGTATAGTAAGGAGGTGCATGGGACGACGACGACGATGACGGGGAATGTTACGCAGATGGCGTTGAATCTACTGGCTTTTGTATCGGGCGGGAGGGGAAAGGGTTTGGGGACAGATGCGTTGATCGTGGGGGGCTTTTTGGCTGGTTGTTTTATCGGAGGGGTGACGGCGAAATGGATTGGGCTCACGGGAATAATGATTCCAGGAGTTATGCTGCTGGCGTGGCCCTGGAGGGAGAGGGTAGAGTAGGATGAGAGTGGGTAACTGTGGTTTGGCGGGCCTTGCATGGTCTGGCTTTTGCGGCGTTTTGATAATGACTACTTTCTCAAGGCGATCATTCCTAAAAAATTTTTCTATGGCTGCAGGAGCAATTCCGTTGGTGGATCAAACGCTGACGACCGATTTTACGGCAAAGAATGTGCAGTCGACGGCTTCGGCCGCTTCGACGGATACGACGGCAGATATCATTGTGGACAAGTTGATTGCCTGGAATGTGCAGCAGGTGTTTGGGCTTACGGGAGACGGAGTTAATCCGCTGGTCGAGGCGCTGCGGAAGAAGAAGGATAAGATCAAATATATTACGGTTCGGCACGAGGAGTCGGCGGCGTTTATGGCCAGCGGCTATGCGAAATATACGGGGAAGCTGGGCGTATGTCTGGCGACTACGGGACCGGGCGCCGTGCACCTGATGAACGGGCTGTATGATGCGGCGATGGAGGGGGCGGCGGTGCTGGCTATTACGGGGATTATCAATCACGATCTGCTGGGGACGCAGTTTACGCAGGAGGTAAATACGGTGAAGATGCTGCAGGACCTTGCGGTTTATAATCAGGATATTACGGGTCCGCTGAATGCGCTGACGGTGGTCGATCTGGCCTGCCGGGCGGCTTTGGCGGAGCCGGGTGTGGCTCATATAACGGTGGCTACGGACACGCAGATGAAACAATTGGGGGAAGATAAGCCTTCGAAGAAGCATGGCAATCTGACGGGGTCGTCGGCATTCCAGCCGCGGCTGGAAGTACCGGGAGGGGAAGAGCTGGATGTGGCGGCCAAACTTTTACGGGAGCATTCGAAGATTGTGATTTTGGCTGGGAGGGGATGTTTGGGGGCCGAGAAGGAAGTAGAGAGTCTGGCCCGGAAGCTGGGAGCTCCTGTAGCGAAGGCATTGTTGGGGAAGGCGGTTCTTCCTGATGATTCGCCTTATACTACTGGCGGGACGGGGCACCTGGGTACGCTTCCTTCGAAGCAGATGATGGAAGAGTGTGATCTGCTGCTGATTTTGGGGAGCAATATGCCGCACCTGGAATATTATCCGAAAAATGCGGTGGCTATACAAATAGACAGAGACCCGCGTCGTATCGGGCTTCGGTATCCGATCACGCTGGGACTGCATGGAGACGTGCGGTCTACGCTGCAGGCGTTGATTCCGATGGTACAGGAACGTGCAGATCAGGGGTTTTTACAGCTAGCTCAGCAGCGGATGAAGGACTGGCGGGGTGTGCTGGCGAAACTGGAGAATGGGAGTGCTACGCCGATTAAGCCGCAGTATCTGGCGGCTACGGTGGGAAGGCTGTTGAACGAGGATGCGGTGGTGGCGATAGATACGGGTGCGCATACGGTATTTACGGCGCGGCACTGGCAGGTGAGGACGGGGCAGAAACTCGCTGTGTGCGGAAACCTGGCGAGCATGGCTCCGGGGCTGCCTTATGCGCTGGCGGCGCAGGTGGCGTTTCCCGGGAGGCAGTGTGTGGCGATGGTGGGGGATGGGAGCTTTACGATGCTGATGGGTGAAATGGCTACGGCGGTGATGTATGGGCTGCCGGTGAAGGTGGTTGTGTTCAAGAATAATTCTTTGGCGATGGATAAGTTCGAGCAGGAGGAAATGGGAAATCTGGATTATGGGATTGCATTGCAGCCTATCCAGTTTGCGAAGATTGCGGAAGCGTGCGGGGCGGCGGGCTTCTATTGTAAGGACCCGCGAAGGCTGGAGGCTACGATCAGGGAGGCGTTTGCGCATGCGGGGCCTGTAGTTGTGGAGGTGGATGTGGATCCGGATGAGAATCCGCAGGCTCCGGAGAAGATAAAGATTTAAAAAGGGGTGGCGCAAGCCACCCTTTTTTATCTCCAGGGATCGAGGACGATCTTGACGCAGTTGTCTTCGCGTTTGGAGAAGATATCGAATGCATGGGATATTTCGGTCAGGGGGAGCCGGTGGGTGATGATGTCGTCGAGTTTTACCTTGCCTTCGTTGACGTAACTCAGGAGCTTGTCAATGTGTTTGTGGGCGGGGGCCTGGCCTCCTTTGAGGATGATGCCTTTGTCGAAGAACTGTCCGAGGGGGAAGTTGTCGAAGGTGGTGCCGTAGACGCCGAGGACGGAAACGGTGCCGCCGCGGCGGACGGCGCTCATGCAGGCTTCGAGGACTTTTATGGAGCCTTTTTCGAGGTTGATGACGGCTTTGGCCTTGTCGGCGAGGGAACGTTTGGGTTCGAAGCCGACGGCGTCGACGCAGAGGTCGGCGCCGCGGTTGTTGGTGGCGGCGCGGATTTGTTCGATGACGTTTTTTGGGCCGTCGTCGTCCCAGAGGAGTGGTTCGGCGTTTGCGGCGTTGCGGGCTTTGTCGAGGCGGTAGGGGAGCGTGTCGATGATGAAGACGCGGGAGGCTCCACGTAGCCAGGCACTTTTGGCCGCCATGATTCCGACGGGGCCGGCGCCGAAGATGGCGACGGTTTCGCCGCCCTGGACATCGCCCCAGTCGATGCCGGTGTAGCCGGTTGGGAAGATATCGGTCAGGAAAAGTACTTGTTCGTCGGTTAGATTGTCGGGTACTTTACGGGGGCCGTAGTCGGCGTACGGGACACGAACGTATTGAGATTGTCCGCCGTCGTATCCGCCGTAAAGGTCGGTGTATCCGAAGAGCGCCCCTCCCTTTTGGTCCATCAGACCGCCTTCGGGTCCGTACTTCTCCGGGTTGCTGTGTTCGCAGTGTCCGGGGAGGTCGTGATTGCAGAAGAAACATTGTCCGCAGGCGATGGGAAAGGGGACTACGACGCGGTCGCCGCGGCGCAGGTTCTTTATCGAAGGGCCGGTTTCCTCCACTATTCCCATGAACTCGTGGCCCAGGACCATGGGTCTTTTTTGGGGTAATGCGCCGGAGTATATGTGGAGATCGGAGCCGCAGATGGCTGTGGCGGTGACTTTGAGAATGATGTCGCGGTCGGTTTGTATTTTGGGATCGTCGACTGTATCGCAGGTGACTTTATGGGCACCGTGAATGACTGCTGCTTTCATATGGTTATTTTTTATCGACGGGTTCTTGTTGTTTTTTTAGTCTGTCGGCCACGGTGCTATCGGGTAAGATATTGCTCATGCCGACCTGTACTTTATTCTTAAAGCCGGATACTACCATATCGTCACCGCTCATCAGGGCGTTGTAGCCGTCTTTTGCGACTTCCGCGGGGTCGGCCAGCTGTCCGGCCTGGACGACCTTGGACTGTTCCATTCCTGCTTTGTGGAAGAAATCGGTATCCGTTGCGCCGGGTAGAAGAGAAGTGATGGTAACGCCGGAGTCTTTCGTTTCGCTGCGGATGGCTTCGGTAAATGAATGGACGAAGGCTTTGGTGCCGTGATAGACGGCCTGGAGGGGACCGGGCAGCTTGCCGGCAATGGAGGCCAGGTTGAGGATCTTGCCGTCTCCGCGGGCGACCATGTCCTGGAGGAAGGCTTTTGTCAGGACCAGCAGGCTGGAGATGTTCAGCTGGACGATGGCCAGCTCGCGCTGGATGTCGGTGTCCTTAAATTCGCCGTAAAGACCCTGGCCGGCGTCGTTAACGAGGATATCGATGGTGATGCCTTTGGCCTTGATTTCGTCGACGAGCTCGAATGCGTTGCCGGCGTAGAAGAGGTCTTTTGAAATGGTTTCGACTGAAATGCTGTAAGTCTGCTCGAGCTCTTTTTGGGATTTTTCGAGTCCTTCTTCGCCCCGGGCTACGAGGATGATGTTATAGCCGTCTTTTGCCAGGAGTTTGGCGAGTTCCCAGCCGATGCCGCTGGTACCACCGGTAACCAGGGCGTGCTTTGTGTTTTGTTCCATATTTTTCGATTTTTGATGTTTCGCTGACGACGTCGACGTTTTGCATTTGTAACTCTTTCTATTTTGGGCGAAAAAACTGTGCCACTGGATGTCAAGGCTGGAATGCCGGTGGCATGTGCTTTGAGGCGTATGTATACAAATACTTTGTATGGAGAAAATATCGCGTCGTGAAGCAATAGCAGGCATAAGCACTGGATTGGCGGTGATGACAGCAGGCAATGTTTTGGGTGGTCAGCCTTCGGGTTTTGGAGAAAGGCCGGAGGGACTGGAAGACCCGGTAGGCAAGTATCCGAAGCCTCCGTTCAATGGACAGTCGCAGCCCTGGCCGGGATTGGCGAGCAAGATGGACCCGGTGCCGGATCATGGGGAGAAGAGCTATAAGGGGTCGGGGAGATTGAAGGGAAGGAAGGCTTTGATCACGGGTGGTGATTCGGGGATGGGAAGGGCTGCGGCTATTGCGTATGCTCGTGAAGGAGCCGATGTGGCGATTAATTATTTTCCTACGGAGGAGCCGGATGCGAAGGAGGTAATCGAGTATATCCGGGCGGCTGGTGTCAAGGGGGTGGCTATTCCTGGAGATTTGCGTGAGGAGGCTTTTTGCCGTAAGCTGGTCGAGCAGGCTGTTATCGAGCTTGGTGGATTGGATATTGTGGTTTGCAATGCAGGACGGCAGCAGTCCAAGGCATCTATTTTGGATATTAGCACGGAGGATTTCGATGCGACGATGAAGACGAATATCTATGCTCCTTTCTGGATCATAAAGGCGGCATTGCCGCTTTTGAAGCCGGGCTCGTCGATAATTGGAACGACTTCGGAACAAGCATATGATCCTTCGCCGGATCTGTACGATTATGCTCAGACGAAGGCAGCGACGATGAATTATGTGAAGTCGCTGGCAAAGCAGTTCGGGTCGAAGGGGATTCGGGTGAATGGGGTAGCCCCGGGGCCGATCTGGACGCCGTTACAGGTGAGCGGCGGGGCGTCGCAGGAGAAATTAAAGAAGTTTGGCGGACAAACTGTTTTTGGAAGACCTGGTCAGCCTGCGGAGCTGGCGAGTATTTATGTGCAGCTGGCTGCGTCAGATGGGAGCTTTACTACGGGGCAAGTCTATGGGGCTTCCGGCGGCGCGGGTCAGCCGTAACTGGTGGTTCTTTTTTGCGTTATGAAAAATGGAAAGCCCTCGTGTGAGGGCTTTTTTTTATCTTTTTTTCGCGGCTTTCTTCTTTGCGGTTTTCTTCTTTGCGGTTTTCTTTTTGGCTGCTTTCTTCTTGGGTGCTGCCTTTTTCTTTGGAGCCGCTTTTTTCTTCGCTGCCTTTTTCGGAACCTTGGCACCTTCCTTGCGGGCCTCGGATAGGCCGATGGCGATGGCTTGTTTGCGGCTGGTTACCTTTTTGCCGCTGCGGCCGCTCTTCAGGGTGCCGGCTTTTTTCTCGTGCATGGCTCTTTCTACTTTGTTTTGTGAGCCTTTTGAATACTTTGCCATAATCGATATTTAAAGGTTAATAAATACAGTTTCATATGGGAATGTATTGGTTCATTCATTTTTAGGGTGGCTGGGGTTTTATAATGACAGGGTTGGGCGATGGATAAAGGGAGAGAAGTCTTTGCTGTATTCACAGGGTAGGGAGAGGGTCGAGGAGATGAAGACCTGCCAGATCAGCCGGAAGGACTTGCTGGAGGCGATTCGTCGTGAGCTTCATCAGACTGAGCTCGAAAATGTAGAGGAGATTTATATGGAGCGAAGCGGTGAGCTCAGTGTTATAAAGAAGAACGCGGCTAATCGGCCCGACGGTTACAATAAATTTCCCATTGAATTGATTTGTATGGTGAAATAATATCAGTGCGGTTGCAAAATTTGTTCCCGGCAAGTTTGGGGATGATATTCCGCAGGATGCAGGTTTTTTGGGTGGAGAAAATTTTTTTGAGCGGAGGGGTTTTGTATATTTGTGAAGTAGTTTCTTACCTTATTTATTTACTTCTTTTTTACGGTTTCAAGCTGGTGCGCCATAACGAGTATGGTGTTTATTTAATCACATAATTATACCGTTATGGGTGCTAATAATGAATTACTGGCTTTGAGCCAGCATGAGTATCTCTTGTCTTCTATTTTTTATAGGGAGGTGATCGATGAGCCTTATGGTGTTTTAGAGGAGGCTTTCGATTTTTCTGATGTTATGCATTACCGGAAGCTGATTAAGAATTTGTTGGTTTCGGCCTGGTCGGACAAGATGTATCGAAAGGATAAGCCGGGGAATTTGATGTTCGAGTTTAAGATGTTGGAGTCGATTATCAATGCGGCGTGGTTGATAGAGCGAGAGGGCGGGGGAGGACTTTTTAAGGTTGGGGAGGAGGATTTGATGGATAGAAGGTCTTATTGTGGGAGGATGGCATATTTGGATGAGTGGGATTATTTTCCGAGGGCGTTGTCGAGGAAGGAGTGTATGAATCCTTGTTTGGTTTTTAAGCGATTTTTTAAGTATAGGGAGCTGGGGGGATGGAAGAAGGATTTGGAGGAGGTGCTCATGTATGCGTTGCTGGAGAATGGGATGAAGGATGAGAAGATGGGGGTGGGGGTGGATTTATTGGGGATGTTTATGTGGTTGACGAAATTGGTGGAGGCGGCGCATTTGGTGGTGGTTAGGCGGGAACAAAAAAGAGACGAAGATGAGAAGGAGTGATGATCTTTTGTGGAAGGCGATATTGGAGTAGGTGTTCGATGATCTTTTGCGTTTGTTGCCGCAGGCGGAGGAACATTTTGATCTTGAAAGGGGATTCGACTTTATGGATAAGGAGCTTTTGGAAATATTTCCTTCCTCGGATAAGAAGCCGAATGCGAAACTTGTGGATAAGTTGGCGAAGGTTTATTGGCGGAATGAAAAGGAGAAGTGGAGTCTGGTTCATGTCGAGGTTCAGGGCTGGAATGATTCGAGATTTTCGAAGAGGATGTATTGTTATTATGCCAGGCTTAAGGAGCTTTTTGATAGGCCTGTGGTTTCCCTGGCTATTCTTACTGGAAAAGATGCGAAAAAGATTTTTCCGAATTATGAGGACAGTTACATAGGGACAAACGTGCTATTTGCCTATAATGCCTTGTATTTGTTTGACTTTTCCGATGAGGAGCTTGAAGAGAGTGGGAATTTATTTTCTCTTGTACTATTGATAGCTAAAAAATCGTTGTTAAGAGGACGGGTATCTGATGGGAAGCTATTAGAAGAAAAATTGAAGATCGTAGAATTGCTGGTTAAGCGTGGGTTGCATTCGGATAAGAAACTTCAGAAGGTTTGTGCATTTCTTAAGAAGTATATTTTGTTTGAAGATCGGGAAATGGATCGTATTTTTGAGAGGAGGTTTGAGGAATTAACAGGTAAAATAAAATCTATGGGTATTTATGAAACATTGGCGTTAATAGCCAGGGAGGAAGGCCTGGAGATGGGGATGGCGGAAGGTATAGAGAAAGGTATAGAGAAAGGTATGGAAGAAGGTATAGAGAAGGGTGTAGAGAAAGGGCGCATTGAGGTAGCTAGAAATCTTCTTTTGGATACGGAATTTTCAGACGACAGGATTGCTGCTATTACGGCAGTGTCAATTGATTTAGTAAGAAAAATGCGTAGTGAAATAAAGTGATGATAGACTTTTTTAGAAAAATTGAAGGGGCCATGTAGGTCCCTTTTTTTATGGATTGGCAGGTGGGTTTAAGAGGTGGAGAGGGATGGGTAGTCGGCGGAGAGGGTGGTGGTTTTCCAGGATTCTAATTCGGTGGAGAGGGTGGTGAGTTTTTGGGAGGCGCGATTGTAGGCGTCGGCGCCGAGGAAGAGGTGGAGGGGAGGTTCGGGTTTTTCGGAGAGCTGGATGAGGATTTCGGCGGCTTTTTCGGGATCGCCGGGTTGGCGGCCGTTCATGGAGAGGTAGCGATCCCGGGCTTTTTTGATGGCGAGGTATCTGTCCGGTTGGTGCGTGGCTGCTTTGGGTTCGATTAAGGCAAGGGAGTCACTGGTGAGGAAGCCGGTGCGGAAACCGGAGGGTTCGACGACGGTGACGCGGATATCGTATTCTTTTAGGTCGAGGGCGAGCACTTCGGAGAAAGCGGCGACAGCGGCTTTGGTAGCGGAGTAGACTGACCAGCCAGGGGCGCCGACGAAGCCGGCGACGGAGCCGATGTTGAGAATGTAACCGCTGCGTTGCTGGCGCATGATGGGAAGAATGTGTTTGGTTACTTCGATGGTGGCGGTAAGGTTGATGTCGATGATGTCACGGATCTGTTTTTCTTCGGTGTCCTCGAGGGCGCCGGCCATGCCGTAGCCGGCGTTGTTGACCAGCACGTCGATGCGTCCGAATGCGTCGAGGGTCTGTTGAATGGATTCATCGATACAGTCGGGGTTGGAGAGGTCGACGGTCAGTGGAAGGAAACGTTCTTTGTCGATGAGGTCGACGGCATTTCTTAGGGAGGAGGCATTGCGGGAGGTGGCGGCGACGCGATAGCCGCTGTCGAGGAGTTTTTTTACGAGGATGAGGCCTAAACCCTGGGATGCTCCTGTGACGTACCAAACTTTAGCCGTGTTCATGATTGTTTTTTTAAGTCGTTGAAGTAGGTGCTGGTTTCTTCGATCAGGGATTGCATGAGCTCTTTTGCTTTCCTGTGTTTGAGGATTGGCGCTATCTGTCCACCCCAGAAGAGGATCATGTCCCATTTCTCCTGTTCGATCGCCGCTTTTCTTAGGGAGGACATGAAGGTGGTTTGCAGCGGGAAGGGTAGGAAGTGGTGTTCTTTACCCAGCTGCTCTTTTGCGATTCTGCTGGTGAGGCCGCGGCCGAGCCGGCCGGTGAAGGCGCGGGAGAGGGTGGTATATTTTGCGGCGTCGGAGAAAAGCATTTGTTTGTGGATGGGCAGGGCATTGGACTCGTCGGTGGCGAGGAAGGCGGTTCCAATCTGAGCGGCGTCGGCTCCGAGGGCGAGGGCTGCTGCTATGCCGTGGCCGGTGGCGATACCGCCGGCTGCGATGACGGGTGTTTTTGTCTTGTCTTTTATCAGCTGGGTCAGGACGAAGGTTCCGGTTGTGGAAGATTCGGCGGATGCGAGGAAGGAAGGGCGGTGACCACCGGCTTCGAAGCCGGAAGCGATGATGGCGTCCACGCCGGTTGCTTCGAGGGCCAGGGCTTCGTCGAGGGTAGTGGCGGCGCCTACGGTTGCGATGCCTCGTTTGCGAAGCTGGTCCATGATGGAGTCGGACAGGGTGCCGAACATGAAGCTGAAGACTTTGGGACGGATGTCGAGGATGACTTGCAATTGATTTTCGAAACGGGAATGGAAGGGGGCCGGTTTGGGTGGGAGTGGGATGCCCGCTTCGTCGAAGTGGGATTGGAAGATTTGTTTTGTTTTTTCGTATTGCTCATCGCTGACGGTGCCGGCGTTGCCGGCATTGGCGTTGCTTTGGGGGATATCGTGGTCGGACACCCAGAGGTTGAGGTTGTAGGGTTTGCTGGTGGCGGCCGTTATTTGTTGGTGGATGTCGTAGATTTCCTGGGGGGTATTGGTGTAGGCTCCGAAACCGCCGAGTCCGCCGTTATTGGACACGGTCGAGACGAGCTCGACGGAGGAGAGGTTACCGCCGAAGGGGCCTTGCAGGATGGGGTATTCGATGCCTAGTTTCTTGGTGAGGATTGTATTGTACCACATGGCAATGGATTTTTTTTAACCTTGCTGCCCGGCTTTTGCCGGAGCAGCAAGGTAGTTAATATTAGTTCAGGTTGTGACCGGCGGCCTGGCCGCCGTCCACGTTGATGATAGCGCCGGTTATGAAGTTGCTTTTGGCAACGGTATAGACCATGTGCGCGATGTCTTCCACTTCGCCTACCCGGTTGACGAGGGCGAGGCCGGCCATGCTGTCGCTGTTACCACCGTGCATGGGTGTGCGAATAGGGCCGGGCGCGATGGTATTTACGCGGATATTGCTCTTGCCGAATTCTGCCGCCAGCTGGATCGTGAGGGAGTGGACGGCTCCTTTGCTCGATAAGGGGGCAGAGGTGGGTACGCCGCCGAAGGCGTGATTGACGATGGGGGTACCGATATTGATCACCACGCCATCCTGTTGCTTTAGCATTTGCGGGATGACCGCTTGCGTGGTAAAGAAGGTGCCTTTCAGGTTTGTGCTCAGGAAGCGGTCGAGATAGGCCTCGTCTACTTCCAGGAAGGGTTTCGTCTCGAAGATGCCGGCATTATTTATCAGAACGTCTATGGAACCGAATTGTTCGAGCGCCGTTTCGGCTAGCTTCCTGCCGGTGTTTGCGTCGCTGACGTCGCCGGCAACCATGGCGAGGTTACGGCCGGCGCCCAGCTCATGGTAGACTTTCTCCAGCTTAGTCTTTGTGGTAGAGTTGATGACGACGTTGTCTCCTTTTTCGAGGAAGTACCTGGCTATTTCTTTACCGATGCCGGAGGAGGCTCCGGTAACGACGACGGTTTGCTTTGGAGCGACGGCTTTCGCGGTGATGACCACGTTTAGTTCAAAGTCATTATAGATCAGGGTATCTCCCAGGTCTTTGAAGAAATTGCCGGAGCGGAATTTTATGCCGTAGAGGGTACGGTCGACGATGATGGTTCCACTGGCGGTCAGGGTATCGCCGGAGAGGTTGGTTTTTGCATCAAAGCTGACCGGTTTGGTGATGCCTTTGATGGTCAGGTTGCCTTCGATGTGGTTATTGGCGGCTTTTGTGATCTCGAATTGGGCTTCGGGGTAGCGATCGGTCCCAAAGAAGTCGTCGGAGGCCAGGTGGCCTGCGAACTGTGCGTTGGTGGCGGGATCGGTTACGTCCAATATTTGGATCGAGGTGATGTCGATGGTGAATTGGCCGGCTATGATGTTGCCGTTTTCTACGGTTAGGGTCCCTTTTGATATGGAGATGGTTCCGTTATGTGCGCCGGTTACTTTGCGGCCGGTCCAGTCGATATTGCTCTGGGCGGGCAGGAGTTCAAATTGTTGTTTCATGATTTGTGTTTTTTGATAGCACAAAGTTGAGACAAACGCGGGGCCTGATTGTGTGACCTGGATCACATTCGATGGTGGGCGTTGTAGAGACGGCTGAGGGTTTCGCGGGAGACGCCGAGGTAGGCGGCGATGAGGTGCTTGGGAACCAGGGAGTAAAGCTGAGGGTAGAGGTTGAGGAGCTCTTCGTAGCGGGCTTTGGTATCGTTATTCATGAAGGAAAGGAGTCGTTTCTGGGCTGCGACGTAGCCTTTGTTGGTGCGCCAGCGGAAGAAGTGTTCGACGGGATGAATTTCGGAGCAGAGTTTTTCGCGGTCGGCGTTCGAGATACAGAGGACTTCTGCGTCGGTGACGCAGTCGATGTTGATGGTTGCGCGGTTGTGGCTATAGAGGGCATTGTAGTCGGAGGTCCACCAGGTGGGCATGGCGAACTGGAGGATATACATTTTGACCTCGTCGTTGATGAAGAAGGCTTTTAGACAGCCCGATAGGACAAAGTATTCTCCTTCTACGCGGTCTCCTTCGCGGATGATGGTTTGGCCTTTTTTGAAGGAGAGGGGTTTGAAGTGATCGTAGAAATAGTCAAACTGCTCCGCGGTAAGCGAAGCAGTTTTGGCGATATGTTCTTTTAGGATGTCTTTGGCGTCCATGTGGACGACGAAATTACGGATTTTAGATTTTTATGATAATCTTTCCGCGGGTTCTGCCGGTTTCGAGCTGGAGGTGAGCTTTTGCCATTTCTTCGAAGGGGAAGGTTTGTGATATGTGTGAGATCAGGGTTTGGTCAGAGAGGAGCTTTGCGATGGCTGCCATGTCTTCGCCGTTTGATTGAACCATGGTGAAATAGCCGTTGATTCCTTTGGCTTGGGCCTTGGCTGTTACTTCTTCGCGGAGGCCGGAGGGAATGCTGATGATGGTTCCGCCGGGCTTGATGATTTCCAGGGAGCGGTCGATGTTGTCGCCGCCGATCGTGTCGAGGACGAAATCGACTTTTTCCTGGACGGCTGTTTCGAAGGGTTGGGCTTTGTAGTCGATGTGTTCGTCCACGCCCAGGCTTTTTACAAAGTCTGCGTTGTCTGCGGATGCTGTTCCGATGACGTAAGCTCCGAGGTGTTTGGCGATTTGTACGGCGTAGTGACCGACGCCTCCGGCTGCTGCGTGGATGAAGACGCGGTCGCCTTTTTTGATTTTTGCGTGGAGGGCTACCGTTTGATAGGCGGTAAGGGCGGCGAGGGTTGCGGCGGCGGCTTCTTCGAAGGTGATGTTGTTTGGTTTGAGGGCGAGGTGGCTGGCGGGTGCGTCGACGTATTCGGCGTAGGCTTTACCGTGACCGGGGAAGTTGATCATGCCGAAGACTTCGTCGCCGGGTTTGAATTTTGGAGAGTTGGATTGTTTGACGGTTCCCGCGATGTCCCAGCCGAGGATGATGGGATGGATGTCTTTTAGACGGCCGGAGACGCCCTTGCCGGCGCGGGTCTTTATATCTACGGGGTTTATGCTGATGGCTTTTACTTGTACGAGGACGTGGTCTTGTTCAGGCGTGGGGACAGGCGTATCGGTGAGGGAGAGGTTTTCTACGCCTCCGAAACCTTTTAAGATAATCGTTTTCATTTGTTTGTAATTTTTGATAGTGCAAATTTATACTGATTAATGGGGTCATGTCTTGTACAATTTTTCGTTTTTTTGGTACATTTGCGTCATGCAGAAGGAAAACTTATACCAGCCTTTTGAGATTGCTTATGTCGAATTGGATGAGTGTCCAAAGGGGGCGCATAAGCATAATTTTTTCGAGCTGGCTTATATTATCGATGGGCGTGGGCGACAATGTATCAATCAAAGCAAGTTTGCGTACCGGGCGGGACATCTGTTTTTATTGACACCGGAGGATTGTCATTATTTCGAAGTGGAGGAGAGGACAAGATTTCTTTTTATACGATTTGCCGATATATATATCCGAAATGGAGTTTTGTCGAAGGATGGGGTACAGAAGCTGGAGTTCATCTTGCAGAATGCCAATCATGAGCCGGGGTGTATTTTGAAGAACAAGGTGGACAAGGGGCTGGTTCAGTCGTTGGTCGAGGCGATAGTGAGGGAGCACGTGAATCACGATGTTTATAATAAGGATTTGATTCAGCAGCTGGTCAATACGCTTATCGTGGTTGTGGCAAGAAATATTGCAAAGTATTTGCCCGATCGGATGGACGAGAAGTCGGAGGAGAAGGCGTTAGATATCCTGCAGTATATTCAGGCGAATATCTATTCACCGGAAAAGATCAGCGCTACGGCGATCAGCGGGGAGTTTGGGATTTCGGTTTCGTATCTGGGGCGTTATTTCAAGAAGCATGCGGGAGAGACGATGCAGGATTATGTGATGCGGTATAAATTAAGGCTGATCGAGCATCGGCTGGTGCATAGTGATTTGCGGATCAATGAGATTGCGGCGGAGCTGGGGTTTACGGATGAGAGTCATTTGAACAGGATGTTCAAGAAGTTTAGGGGCGTGAGTCCTACGGCGTTTCGGAAGGGTCTGGCTGCGAGGTAGGATGGCGGGGATTTTGCTGGTAGTACTGATATGACAATCTTATATTTTACTCTTTTAGTGTTGGCCGGCGCTTATCTGGCCGGGTTAATCGGCTCGCTGACGGGTCTCGGGGGAGGGGTGGTTATCATCCCGCTGCTTACGCTTGCTTTTCATGTCGATATCCGTTATGCGATCGGGGCGGCGCTGCTGGCCTCGATTGCCAATTCTTCCGGCGCTGCGAGCGCGTATGTCCGGGAGGGGATTACCAATATCCGGCTCGGTATGTTTCTGGAAATCGCGACGACGACCGGTGCTATTGCAGGGGCTTTTCTGGCGGTGTATACGCCTGTCAATACCATTGCGATCCTTTTTGGTGTTGTATTGCTATTCTCCTCTGTGATGACGCTGAAGAAGAAAAACGAGCGGGCATTGACGGCCGGCAGTCCGGCTTCGGTGCGTTTAAGGCTTAATAGTTCCTACCCGACGCCGGAGGGTCCGGTCGGCTATCAGCTTAAGAATGTGGGGCTGGGCTTCGGGCTTATGTGGATCGCGGGTATTTTCTCCGGTTTACTGGGGATAGGGTCAGGGGCGTTGAAGGTGCTGGCAATGGACTCTGCTATGAGGATTCCTTTCAAGGTGAGCGCTACGACCAGCAATTTTATGATCGGGGTTACGGCGACGGCCAGCGCCGTCGTGTATTTTCAGAGAGGGTACATGAGCGCCGGCATATCTTTTCCCGTAGTGCTGGGGGTGTTGGGCGGCGCTTTTACGGGCTCGAAGCTGCTGACGAAACTGGACGTACGTGTCTTACGGTATATTTTTTCCGCAGCCATTGTCTTTGTTGCGCTGGAGATGATGTTTAACGGATTTAATCATAAATTTTAACGGTATGAAGAAACGGGATTTGAATGACGAAGGTATCGAGAAGCTGATCGGTATTCAGCTGAGGGCGGGTGTTGTCGCGGCAAGTTTGATTGTTTTGACGGGAGGGGTAATGTACTTTTTGCGTATGAAGCATTTACCGATGCCTCAGTACGGCCATTTTGAGGGCAGGGATGAAGGACTGAATGTGTTTAAAGAGGTGTGGGCCGGCGTCATGAGGGGTGATGCGGGCAGTGTGATCGATCTGGGACTGGTGGTTTTGATGGCCACGCCGGTGCTTCGAATTTTGTTTTCACTGGTCGGATTCGTCGTGGAAAAGGACAGGCTTTATGTCATGATAACGTTTGTTGTCTTGTTAATTCTTTCTTTCAGCATATTCGGCGGTATCGGAGGGTAGATAGTCGGTGTAGCCCTTGCTGCTGCCGCCGTAGAAGGTGCTGCGATCGTAAGGGTTGGCAGGGATGCCGTTGATAAGGCGATAGGGCAGGTCGGGGGTGGAGATGAAGTGGCGGCCGAAGGCGACGGCGTCGGCGTAGCCTTTTTCGATGGTGGCTTCGGCTTTTTGTTTGTCGAAGCCGCCGGCTGCGATGATGGGATTTTTGTAGATGGTGCGGAAGTGTTTTACGGAGAGGTCTTCGACGGTTAGGTTGGTTTCATGTTCGGGGGGACGGGTGCCGGCGACGGATTCGCGGGATTCGATGATGTGGAGGTAGGCGAGGTTGTATTGTTGTAGATTTTTTATCACGTAGTCATAGAGGGGGTAGGGGTCGGGTTCGGCGGCGATGTTGGCGGTGCCGAGCGGGGAAAGGCGGATGCCGGTGTCGCCGCTGGGCCAGATGGTGAGGACTGCTTCGAGGATTTCGAAGAGGATCTTTGCGCGGTTTTCGATGCTGCCGCCGTAGGGGTCGGTGCGTTGGTTGCTGGCCGTTCTTAAGAATTGTTCTATCAGGTAGCCGTTGGCTCCGTGGATTTCTACTCCGTCGAAGCCGGCGGTTTTTGCGTTTTGGGCGGCGTCTTTATAGTCTTTGATTATGGCTTTTATTCCTTCAATCATTAGGGCCTGGGGTGTTTCGAATTCGACTCTGGAATAGTCGGGGAGCATGACCTTGCCGTGGGCTGCGAGGGCGGAGGGGGCTACGGGGAGCTGTTTGTTTGGCTGGATGGCGGAGTGGGATATTCTGCCTACGTGCCAGAGCTGCAGGAAGATTGTTCCTCCCTGCTCGTGTACGGCTTCGGTGACTTTTTTCCAGCCTTCTATTTGTTTTGCGGTGTAGATGCCGGGGGTGCCGGGATAGCCCTGGCCTTGCTGGGATATTTGGGTGGCCTCGGTTATGATGAGGCCGGCAGTGGCTCGTTGGCGGTAGTAGTCCGCGTTGAGAGCGGTTGGTTCCAGCTCGCTGCCGGCTCTCATCCGGGTGAGGGGGGCCATGATGATTCTATTTTGCAGTGTATGGCTGCCGAGTGTGACGGGTGTGGCGAGAACGCTGTTCATGCCGTAAAAATAGGAGATTAATCATCCCATCGTTCGAGGCCGAGGAGCTTTTTGCCCAGAGGGGTCAGCCTGGCGATGGGTTGGTGTTTTTCCCGTTCGAGCGGGTCTCCGGGGAAGGCGTGTCCTTCGGGGACGATTTTTTCGCGCCATGCTTTGATGCGCCAGTTTTTCATGTCTTCGTTGTCTTCGTCGGCGGGCATCATGGAGATGTATTGGGCGATGCGGACCTGATCCTTGCTTGTGTTGGCTCTTATTCCGTGGGGCTCGCTGCTGTTGAAGATGAGGAGGTCGCCGGCGTTGAGGGGGACCTTTACGATCTCGAAGCCGGCGGTGTCGGGTTTGAAGTGATCGCGGTCTTCCGGCTGGGTGAGCTTCCAGGTGTCGTAGGTGCGGAAGAGTTCGGGTATGCATTGGAAGCCGCCCATGTTTTCGTCGTTTTGGTCGGCCAGGGCGAGCACGCCTTGTACGTTCTGGGGTTTGGTCTCGGGGTCGTAGTCCCAATGGATGAAGCCCTTGTATTCATGGCCGGGGCGCATCGGGAAATTGAGGTTGGCGCGGTCGATGGTAACCCAGAGCTTTTCGGTCCCCCAGATGTCGGCGAAGGCCTGGTGGATTTTGGGCTGCTGGCGGTTGTCCCAGAGGTATTGGTGGTTGTAGATTTCGACCATGCCGGTGTTGTTGAGCTCTTTCATTTTCATTTCGGCGGAGGGGCGGCGGTACCAGGTTTCGGGGTCGGCGGGGTCTTTGTCTTCGTATTCCCAGAGGTAGGCGGCGAGGCGCTGGGCTTGTTCTTTGGGGACGGCGTTTCGGATGATGACGTAGCCGTTGTGGATCCAGAACTGCCAGTCCTGTTCGGAGAGGACGCGGAGGGGCTGGCCGTTGCTGCGGTCGTTGAGCTTGATTTTGCTGCTGGTGGCGACGGAAGGGTTGCCTGGGATTTCTTTGTGTGCTGTGTTTAACATATGCAAATCGTTTGTACAAAGGTCGGGGTGGGGGGGATATATGTGTTTGACGGAAATGACCGGAATCTGCTCTGTATTGACATGTTTTTTAGGGGTGAGGGGTGGAAAATGCGTAAATTAGAGCAGATGAAGATTAAGAAAGAGAATGTAGTTATAGCGCCGGGGCGTTCCTTCAAGGTATTTTCGCCACGGCTGAAGAATTATTTCTTCTGGCATTATCATCCGGAGTTCGAATTGGTTTATGTAAAGGCGAAGACGGGGATACGACATGTGGGGAGCCACGTTTCGAGTTATGATGGGAGCGATCTCGTTCTAATCGGGTCGAATGTGCCGCATTTGAATTTCGATTATGGGGTCGAGACGGAGTACGACCAGGTAGTGGTACAGTTCAAGGAGAGTTTCGTCGCGGATGTCGTGATGAATACGCCCGAATTCGATGATATCCGGCGCTTGTTCAGCCGGGCGTATCGGGGGATAGCCTTTTCGGGTGAGACGAAGCGGCGGGTGGCGGGAAAGCTGGAAATTTTGCAGGTAGAAGATAATTTTCAGGCGTTGCTGAGGGCAATCGAGATTTTGCAGATCCTGGCTGAAAGCAGGGAAGGGGCGGAGCTGAATACGGAGGATACGAGTGTGAAGCTGTTTTTGAACGACAAGATAAGGATGGGGACGGTTTATGAGTATGTCCGGTTACATTTTAATGATGAGCCGAACGTCAATGAGATTGCGGGGCTGGTGCATCTTAGTATGCCGGCTTTCTGCCGGTATTTTAAACGACAGACGAACATGACGTTTACGGAGTTTTTGAATCAATACCGGATCACGCAGGCCAAGACGGAGCTTTTGAAGGGTTTTTCGGTTGCGGATGTTTGTTATGCGTGTGGGTTCGAGAGCTTGTCGTATTTCAATAAGCTGTTCAAGAAGCTGGAAGGGATGGGGCCTTTAGCATTTAAGAAGCGATATATCGGGCGGGGCTAGGTCTTTGTTCCGGTAATCCATTCGATGATGGCGGGGCCCCAGTAGAGTTTTGTAAAGTAATAAGAACCGAGCAGCAGGAAGCCGGTTACGGCGAGGAGGAGGATAGAGATCAGCAGGTTTAGGATGTGCGGGGACGGGCGCTGCTGGTTGCGGCGTATAAATAATTCAGCCACGAGCAGATTGGGGATATAGAAGAAGAAGGCCATCACCTTGTCGAATGGTCCGTGGAAGTCGTGCTGGTGGCCCAGTCCGTTTGCCAGCAGGAGCCAGAAGCCGTAGTCCATTCGGTAGAGCCAGGAACCGATGGCCAGTGCGTAGAGGCGGAGGGCCCAGCCGCGGTGTAGTTCCATGCGGCCGGCGGCGGCGTGGCGCCAGGTGAGGATGGCTGCTATCAGCATGGCCAGGCCGTATAGTCCGAAGCCGATGTTCATGACGGTACCGCCGATGGTGCCGGTCTTCAGGATGAAGACGGTGCCGCCGAGGGCTGCGAAGATGGAGGCGAGGATGTAGATTCGGCCAGTCCAGCGATGGAAAGCTGGCCAGCGGTCCCGGATTTTTGCGATGAGCTGGATGCTGCCGAGGATGAGGATGATTCCGCCGGCTGCGAAGTGGATGCCGATGCCCAGCGTGGAGGCGGCAGCGTCTTTGGAATAGAGGCCGGGCAACATTTCGTTCCAGTGGGCGCCGTTTCCTCTGTAGAGGGAGGAGGCGTAGTAGGCGAGGATGTAGAGGCCGAAGAGGCCGGCGCTTAGCCATACGGTTGTGACCAGGAGGAGGCTGGTGAAATTGCGGATACGGGAGGTAAGGCTGCGGGTTGGCTGCGCTGCGGTCAGGGTGTTGCTATTCATAGCGAGGGTTTGCTATGAAGGTAAGGATTTTGGGGATGTAGGGGTCGCGGTGGGGGCGGGTTAGTCTATTTTTTCCACGTGGAGCTCGCCGATGTGGATTCCTTTTACGATCGAGGGATTGCCCATATAGCGGAGCTTGGCTTCGCCGAAGGCGGTGAGCTTGATGCGGTCGGAGACGTTCATGTTGAATTCTGCTTCGCCGAATGCTTTGAGCTTGCTGCTGCGGCCGGTAATGGCGGTCGCGTGGATTTTTCCTTCTCCATAGCAGGTATAGCGCTGTTCTTCGATGTTGCCGGAGCGAATTTCGAGGGTGCTTTCGCCGTAGATGGCGGCGTGCATGCTGCGGGCGTGCATTTCGGTGAAGATGACGCGGGATGCGCCGTAGATATAGAGATTGAATTTGCGGACGTCGAGGGGGCTTTCGCAGAGCTGGGTTTCTTCACCGCGGAGGGATAGGGATTCGAGCTTTTGGTAGGTGACGGTGGCGATGACGGCGTGGTTGGGATAGAGGGGGTAGGAGTTGCTATGGCCGTTTTCGTTGTATTCTTTCTGGTTATGGGGGATGTCTTTAGCTCCGTCGAGGTAGAGGCGGAGGGTTTTGTTGTTTACTTCGACGTGGAGCTTGCTGCTGTCGACGATGAGGCTGTTGATGGTGACGCTTTCGGTGTTGCCTTCGACGAAGGTGACCTGGATGTAGGGGCTGACGATGACTTTTGTGAAGTGATCGACGGGTTGGGGGGTGGCAGTGGCTGCGCCGGCTTGGGAGGATTGGGGGGATTGGGCGGAGGCTGCGGTTTGGGCGGCGGCGGTGACGAGGAGGGTAAAGGCTAGCGTTATGGTAAAGAGTCGCATGTTTTGAATTTATGGTAGTACGTGTCGGGGATAAAATTAGTTACATTCAGAAAATATTTAGTTTTTGTACAGAATTTGTACAAGATTTGAGCGAATTTGGCCATTGATTTTGCTTGCCTTATGAGTTATTTTCGTTTTTTCTAAATCGACCTATTAATGCCCGATCGTTTGAAGCAACTCCTAACGTTATTGATTTTAAGCTGTTTAGTATATCCAACGCTGGGCCAGGACAGCATTCCCATCCGGATACATCCTTCGTATGGCAAGGCTAATGGGATTCACCGGACGCTGCTGGGGAAAAACTATCGCCAGGAGTGGTCGATGGAGGTGCGGCTGCCGGTTTTGCACGTGAGTCAGTACAAGGGCGGGCTTCGGCCGGAAAAATTGGGGGGTGGGATGGAGTCGAAGTCTTTGCGGATGGCGGACGCGGAAGGCAGGGAATGGGTGATCCGGACGGTGGAGAAGGTGCCGGATTTGGCGGTTCCGGAGAGGCTTCGGGAGACGTTTGCGGTGGACCTGGTGGATGACGCTACGAGCGCGATGAATCCTTTTGCGGCGTTATTGGTGCCGCCGGTTGCGGATGCGGTTGGAGTGGCGCATAACAATCCTATTATTTTTTATGTCGCGCCGGATAAGGCGCTTGGGGAATACGAGAAGACATTTGCCGGCAAGGTGGTCTTGCTGGAGGAGCGGTCTCCTTTCAAGAAGTCGGATAATTCGCAGGAGATGATCCAGAAGCTGCAGGCCGATAATCACAATAGCTATGACGCGGTCAATTTTTTAAAGGCCCGGATGATCGATCTGCTGTTTGCGGATTGGGACCGGCATGAGGACCAGTGGCGTTGGCATTCGGTCAAGGATGGAAAGGGGGAGCTGTTTACTCCGATTCCCAGGGACCGCGACCAGGTGGTGAGTGTGACGCAGGGGGTGTTGCCAACGCTTGTAAAGGATATTTATACGATGCCGAGGGTGCCGGGGTTTACACCGACGATTCGCAAGCCGAGGCATTATTTCTTCAAGTCGACGTTTTTGAACGGGCATGTGGCTTCGCAGTTTCGACACGAGGATTGGTCGTCGATCGTTAATGGGTGGGTTGCTGCGGTGAGCGATTCGGTGTTCGAGGAGGCGTTGCGGCGGCTGCCGGCGCCGGTGTATGCGCTGCGTCATGATGAGTTTCTGCGGATTTTGAAGTCGAGGCGGGAGGGGATGGCGGAGGCGATGGAGGACTATTATCGATTTATCAACGAGATCGTGGATGTGAGGCTTACGGATGGAGTGGAGAAAGTAGAGCTGCAGGATACTGTTGGTGGTGTCAAGCTGGTGATTCGCCGGGGGGATGATGACGCGGTGCTGGTATCGAAGGTGTATCCTTCATCGGAGACAAAGCAGCTGCGGGTGTATACGATGGGGGGAAATGACAGTGTGGTGATTGGGCGTTTGAGCGGAGCGGTGAAATTGAGGATGATCGAGGGTGCGGGGAGCAAGGCGGTAAATGTGGAGAGCGGGTCGCGGCGGCTGCATCTTTATAATGATACGGGGTTTGTGCCTGTCAATCTATACAACCTGACATTTCCGTTGATCAATGCAGGGTTGAATTCGGATGATGGGTTCCTGTTGGGTGGTGGTTTTCGCTGGGTCAGGCAGAAGGGGTTTCGTCAGGAGCCTTATTCGGCGATGTATCAGCTAATGCTGACGCATTCGTTTTCTTCGGATGCGTTCAAGCTGGCGTATCGTAGCGAGTGGATCCGGGCGGTGGGGAGCGCGGATGTGATTTTACAGGCCCAGGTAAATGCGCCGAACAATACGATCAATTTCTTTGGCGTGGGTAATGAGACGTTCTATCCGAAGAAGGCGGGTGTAAAATACTATCGGGCTCGTTTTGGTACTTATGACTTAGACCCGGCGCTGCGGTGGAAGGGGAAGAAGTATTGGTCGATTTCGGTAGGGCCGTCGTTGGAGTATTATACGTATGATAATAATGACAATACCGGGAGGTTGATCAGTCAGCAAGGGATTGTGGGGTCTTATGATAGCTTGACTTTGGAGGAACATAAGCTGCATTTGGGAGGCGCAATGAATTTCACCTTCGACAGCCGGAAGGATAATCTGCTGCCTAGTTCGGGGGTGTTGGTGAGTGTTACAGTCAATGGGTATAAAGGCATGGGGGATTTCGCAAGGGATTATGGGCGGGTGGAACCGTTGGTTGGATATGATTTGTCGTTGAATAAAGCGGGAACGATCGTGGTGAGTGATAGGGTGGGGGGAATCGTTAGTATCGGGAAGCCGGCGTTTTATCAGCTGGCGTTTTTGGGGGGGCAGGGGAATCTGCTGGGGTATCGGCAGTATCGATTTGCCGGGCGGAATGCGTTTTACAATAATTTCGAGGCGAGGGCAAAGCTGGCGGATGTGAGCAGCTATATATTCCCGGGAGAGCTTGGGGTAGTGGGATTCTTTGATGTGGGACGGGTTTGGAAGGAGAATGATCTTTCCGATGTTTGGCATAATGGGCAGGGAGGCGGTATCTATTATGCGCCGGCGAGGCTGGCGGTAATCCGGCTACTCGCAGGGCATTCGGTGGAGGGGTGGTATCCGTATTTTAGTTTGGGCGTTAGATTTTAGTCGTTTAGCCCTTTGCCGGCGAGGATTTGCGGAGTGTATTTTTCGATGCGGGATTCACGGGTGGCGGATTGTTTGGCCTGCGAGAAGTGGAGGAGGTAGCCTCGCTGGCGGCCGGGTGTCAGGGCGTAGAAGGCTTTTTTGAGGGCGGCGTTTTTGTTGAGCTTCTTTTGGAATTCTTCGGGCATGGCGAATTCGGCGGTCTTTTTTAGTTTGACCTTTAGACCGGCTTTTTCCACTTCGATGGCTTCGTAGATGTAGGCTTTGAGAGTGGCGGCTAGTTTTGTTATGTCCTTTGTGCTGGTGAAGCGGATTTGGCGGGCGGACTGGACGTTTTCGGTTTGGGTGATGAGGATATTGTGGGTATCGCCAAGGAGGGCTCCTTTGAACAGCAGGAGCGCGCAGTATTCTTTAAAGCCATGGATCAGGACGATGTTGCTATCGTTATAAGTGTAGCAGGGGCATCCCCATTTGAGCTCTTCGGTGAGGCCGCAGCTGAGGATGAGGGTGCGGAGCTTGGCGTATTCTTTGCGCCACTGGGTATCTTTTTCGAAGAAGAAGTCGACTTTCGGGTTCATAGCGTCTGTTTTATTGGTGAGCTAAGACGATTTTTCTGCCGGTGGGTCTGAAGAGCCAGGATATGATGGTCAGTGCAAGCAGGAGCAGTGCGGGGAATGTTTCTCCTATCGAGTCTCCCATCGCGAGGTAGTCCAGGTGGGTGAGGCTTTCGATGTTTCTCATTTTATTTGAGTTTAGCGAGGGTTGTTTCTATGCGGTTGTGCGCCATGTTGATGCCCTGGATGAAGGGTAGCTGGAGGATTTGGTTTCTTTTTCCGATCGATTCATAGACGACGTGCATGTCGAGACGGCTGGTGTCGGCGGTGAGGGCTTTGAAGGAGTAGATTTCGAGCTGTACGCCGAAGGGGGTTCGTTCCATCTCGAAGGTGCGGATGATCTTTTCGTCCGGGATGAGGTCGTGGATGGTCCCGGTAAAGCCATATTTGTTTCCTTTGGGGTCGGTGGTTTCGAACTGGTAGCTGCCGTGTTTTTTGCTTTCGAGCTTCAGGACTTTTGTGCCCATCCATTGCTCGATGAATTCGGCTTCTGTGAAGGCCCGGAAGAGGAGATGGAGGGGAAGGTCGAAGTCCCGGGTGATGGTTACTTCCTGTTTGTTGTCTTCTGCGGAGACTTTTGTTTTTGGTTCCATGGTTATTTATGTTTTTTCATGATGGCTTCGAGTTTGTTGAACCGGTCGTCCCACATTTTGCGGAAGGGTTCGATAAAGTCGGCTACTTCTTTCATTTTTTTCGCGTTGAAGTGATAGTGTATTTCTCTTCCGGACTGCTCCTGGGTGAGGAGCTCGCACTCGGTGAGGATTTGGAGGTGTTTGGACACGGTGGGACGGGCGGTGTCGAAGTTGGCGGCGATGGCGCCGGCGGTCATGGACTGGGAGGCTACTAATAATAGTATGGCCCGGCGGGTGGGGTCTGCGATGGCTTGAAATACGTCTCGTCGGAGGTTCATTATGTAGCTATTTGGCTACAAATATATGTGTAGTTATTTGGCTACGCAAATTTATTTTTGAGGAAGGCAATGATTTCCTCGAGGGTGGGTTTGTATTGATTGCTGGTGTCGACGTGGAGGATGGGGGCGTCGAGGTGGAGGTTTTCATAGTTTTCGATCAGGGTATCGGCTGCGCCGCTTGAATTTTCACCGTGGAAGGTTTTTCGGGAGGGGTTGTTCAGGCGGCGGGTTTCGAACCTGGATTTGGAGAGGGAGGGAGGGGTTTCGCAGATGACGATTTTTACATCGGTTTTGGTCAGGAGGGGAGTTAGTTTTGGGGCCCATAGCTTGTGCTGGAAGGCAGCTTCGGCGATCAGGGATATTCCATTCGAAAGGAACAGGTCGATGGTTTTAAAGAAGGTTTCATAGATGTGCAGGTCGGTCTGCGCCCCCGGTTGAGGGTGCGTTATGAGGTAACCTTCTTTGAGCCGGTCCCGGGAAAGCAGCGGGAGGTTGAGGCGTTCGGAAAGAAGGACAGCAAGGGTAGATTTTCCGGAGGCGGGCCGGCCGGTGATTACGATCAGCATATGCTGAAAGGTACTTAATATTTTATATTGCTGGGGGGGAGCTGGCTGGCGTCGAGGACGTAGGGGGTGCGGAATTTTCCGTCGGTTATTTTTACGCTGGTGGCGCCTGTTCCGCTTTGGAGGTAGAAGGTTCCTTTGAATTTTCCTTCGATGATTTTGGCGGATTGATCGAAGCTGGTGATGGTCAGGCTGTCGTCGGAATTGGTGTTTGATGAGGTGGCGTAGCTGAGGACGGCGCTGGGGGCGTAGATGCCAGCCATGTACTGGGAGGGGTTGAAGACGTAGGTTTTGTTGAGGGTGATGCTTTTAGGGAAGACGATGGCGAAGGCGCTGGAGTCTTTGCCTGCGGCCTGGATGCCCAGTACGAGCAGGACGGTGGATGAGCCGCTGCCGGTTTGGGCGGCGAGGACCGGGGTGTGCATGCTGTTGTTGCTTGTGTTGGCGTTCCAGGCTTTGCCGTTGACGGTAGCGCTGAGGTAGTATTCGGAGCTGGTGGTTCCGCCGCCGCCGTCGTTTCCGGAGTTTTTCTTGCACGCGGGGGACAGGACGAGGAGGGTGGCTGCGAGGGCGAGGGAGGAGAATACTTTCATATTGCTGGGAATTTTATGGCCTCAAAACTCCTGAATATGTGCGTGGGGAAAAATAGTTAATTGTAACGATATTTTGTAAATTTCATTCTTATATGCGTCCTTGGAGATTCCCGGTACTGATTAGTTTTTTGTTATTCCGTACGGCCCTGGTCCTGGCTGGCGATTCTACTGAGCAGCGGGTTCTTGAAACCTGGGCTCGCTGGAAGGGGCAGCCCGTTACGGAAGCGAATTTTCGTTCGGTTTGCGATCTTGTGCAGGATGCCGGGAGGAGCAATCTCAACCTTAGCTATAAGATTTTATCGGAATATCTGCCGATTGTTCGTAAGGCGGGCAATCGGGGGTATGCGCATGTGCTGTTGATGAGCTGGGCCCGGGCGAAGGAGTCGCTGGGTTTTTTCGAGGAGGCGGAGGGGTTGTATCGGCAGGCGAGGGAGAATGCGGCCGGGGATGCAAGATTGTATGGTGAGGCGCTGGTGGGGACGGTATTGATGTATGGGGAATGGGATAAGCTGGACTCGCTGGACAAGTATGCTTCTTTGGGGAAGGCGGTGCAGGATAAGGAGAATCTTTCTTTTATCTATACGTTCGGGTCGATCGCTCACACTACGGATACTGCGGCGATGGGGCGGTCTTTGCGGGAGGCGATGCGTCTTGCTGCGGATGTGCCGAATAAGAATGCATTGTTTGCCGCCCGGTACAATTACGCTACAATGTATTTGCAGAATAATCCGCAGGAGCGGGTGCTGATTTTGACTGGGCTGCTGGAGCTGGCGAAGGACTCGTCGCTCAATCACAAGCCGAGGCTTTACGAGCGGACCAATTTCTACTTTCGAAATCCTGTGCCGAGCATTTATTCGCAGCTGATGCAGGTGGAGCTTTTGCTTGCCGATTATGATGCGGCTGGGAAGTTCGGGCAGATGCTGTACGACGTGGTGGTCAAGCCTAATCCCGGTGCGCCGCAGGCGCCTTATTTCACGGCCGAGCTTGCTATCGTGAAGGCGTACCAGGGGGACTATGGGGGGGCAAAGGAGTACCTGGTGCGGAGCCGCGAGTCGTTTCGGGCGCCGGAGGAGAAGATTCCTTATTCCAGCTATTTTATCGCGGCGGGATTGGTTGCCGAGCAGGAAGGGCAGCCGGTAAAGGCGCTTGCTTATTTCAGTCAGGCGTACAAGATGGGCAGGGAAGAGGGGCTGCACCTGATGCCATCGCAGCTATATTATGCGCATGGTCTGATCTTGAACGGACGGCTGGAGGATGCGGCGCGGGTGCTTTCGGAGCTGGAGCCGGCGCTGAAGGTGCGGAGGTATTCTGCGTATGGTCAGTATTACTACCAGTATTATTCAGAGCTGCAAAAGGCAAGGAAGGACTATCGTGCGTATGCCGAGTCGATGGAGAATTATTATAACGTGCGGGATTCGCTCATCAGCTTCCATCACTACCAGGCGATACAGGAGATCGAGGCGAGGGTTCGGCTGCGGGATAAGGAGCAGCAGATCGTGTTGCTGAATGTGGAGAATGAGGGAAAGGAAAGGGATTTGAGGAGGGAGAGGATTGCTTTTTTGATTTTTGCCGTTTTGGGTCTTGTTATTGCGGTGCTTTTGGCGGGGTATATCCGTAATAGGGTCCGGCAGATGCAAAAGCAGCATAGGATTGATGTGATGCAGGGCGCGATCGATGCGGAGGAGAACGAGCGGCGGCAGATAGCCGATCAACTGCATGACGAGGTCGGCAGCATGCTTTCGCTGGCTACGCTGAATGTTACGTCGACGCTGGAGAAGGGAGGTGATGAGGGGGCTATGCAGCGGCTTGGCAAGACGCAAGAGATACTATCTTCGGTGGCGGGAACGATACGTCAGCTTAGTCATCAGCTGACGCCCGTGGTGATCGAGAAGCGCGGGTTGCGCGGGGCGGTGGAGGAGATGGCGGAGACGGTCAATCTTTCGGGGAAGCTGAGGGTGCAGGCGGTCGTTGTAGGGTTTGAGGATGGCAGTATTTATGACGCGGTTTTTTTGAAGGATTGTTATAGGATCTTGCAGGAGCTGCTTCAGAATGTGATCAAGCATGCTCAGGCTACGGAAGCGATGGTGCAGCTGGTCGAGCATCCGGGACTTGTTTCTATCCAGGTGGAGGATAATGGGAATGGGATACGGGAGGGAGACAAAGAGGGGAAGGGGCTGGCGGCTATTCGTTCGAAGGTTGCGTATTGGAAAGGGCGTATCGAGATTGGTCGCGGAGACGGTACGCTTGTAGTAATCGAATTACCCGTTAAAACAAAATAGTCATGCCGGTAAGACTTATTATCGCCGACGATCATCCGCTGCTGGTGGATGGTTTGCGTAAGGTTCTGGGAGAGATGAGTGAGCTGGAGGTGCTGGAGCCGGTAGGGGATGGCCGTCAATTGCTGACCCGTCTTCGTCAGGCGCCTATCGACATGGTCCTGCTCGATCTTCACATGCCCAAGGCGGATGGAGTGGAGACGCTGAAGGTCATTCGAAAAGAATTTCCACAGCTGAAGGTGCTGGTCTTTACGAGCTATAACCAGCCCAGGTTGCTGCGGGAGATCAGGGAGCTGGGAGCGAAGGGGCTTTTGTTGAAGAGCAATGATTCGGTTGCGTTAAAGGAGGCGGTCCGGGTAGTGGCGGGCGGGGGGATTTGGTTTCCCGAAGAAGGGGAGGCGGTGACCGGGGGGAAGTTTTTGGATGAGTTTATGAAGAAATACCAGGTGACTCAGCGGGAGGTGGAGGTGCTGCGGATGATTGCGGAGGGGTATACCTCGAAGGAGATTGGGAAGCGGTTGTTTGTGAGTGAGTTTACGATCAATGCGCATCGTAGGAATATTTGTCGCAAGCTCGGGGTTTCGACGCCGGCGGGACTGGTCAGGTTTGCGAGGGAGCATGGGTTGGTGGGGGGGTGAGGGGAATTGTGTCGGCGGCTTCTATAATCTAACGGTGGCTCTTATCCCGGCGTTTTTGTGGTAGGAAGTCTGCTCATAGAAGGCGGCGAAGGTCATGGGGACGTTCCAGTCTTCGAATTCATATCCGAGGTAGATTTTCTCCGCGAAGCTTCCGTCGGATTCGCCGTTGAAGGTGATGATTCCATAGCCGAGGTCAAGGCCGGTGACTATGTTGGAGGGGAGCTTGTAGCTGGCTTCGCCAAAGAAATCATAGAGGTGGCTGGCTTTAAAGTGGTCGCCGTTGCCGCTGGTAAAGGTGGGGTCGGCCGAGCGGCCGAAGAAGTAGCCGTAGTTGATGCGGCCGCCGACGGAGAGGCCAGCGGCGATGGGGTGTAGTGCGGCGACGTCGATGCCTGTGCCGAAGCCGCTGAACATGTTGAAATATTTTAGGGGATGATAGAGGTTGATGCCTGCCTGGAAGTCCCAGTCTTTGTCGGATGTTTTGGAGGATTGGGCGAAGGTGGTAGTAGTTATTAGAAGGGCGAGGAGTAGGGAATAGGGGTTCATGTTTGTAGATTTGCCGGCAAGATGCGGAGTGCGGCGGCAAAAAACTATAGTTAGTTGTAACTAATTTGAAAAAGCAAGCCCGGAGGCTTGCTTTTTTTTTGTTTACCAGGGAAGGCCATTGTAGGCGTTTGCGAGGGTCTTTAGTTTTAATAGAGCGTCTGGTAAGGTCGTTACGGTGCCGGGCTTGAGATCGCCCATTTGTTGATTCCCTAAGAGCTGCACCGTGGTGCCGTTGTTGTCGTATGCGGAGAAGTAGACGTTTAGGGCTGGGATTCTAATCAGGAACTTTTTATTGGACTGAGGAGTGTTGGCCTGCGCCCGCTGATAGAAGGTGATGAGGTCGCGGTCGCCGAAGCTTTCGACGGCCCAGCTCTTGCCGTCGTAGTCGAGCTTTACGGAGGAGACGATGTTTTCTCCCGAGTAGAGCGGGTAGACGACCTGGCTGCTGTTGGTGAGGATGGAGGTCGCGGGGCCGCCCTGGAATTTTTGGACGCTGTCGAGCCTGATGAGATAGACGTCGATGGGGGTGGGGCCGAGGCGAAGATTTGCCGCTTCTGCTGCCGAAGTGAGGCCGAAGAGCTTGAAGTTGCCTTCGTTGATATTTTTCTGGAGGCTGCGGAAAGCTTTAGCCGCGGCGCTATCGGGGGCGGGTCGGCGGTTTTGGGCTTGCATGTGCAGGGTGATGATCGTTGCGAGGGTTATGAAGAGAGATATTTTTGTTTTCATGACGTTTAGATTTATTGCTTTGAGATGTTGTAGTAGTCATTCCAATGGGTGTGGTCGGAGCCGCTTACGTATTTGGCGTAGGTGTAGATCTCCTGAGCGCCGACGTTGGGGGCCCAGGGGTTGTTGACGGTTACGTATTGGACGCCGTCCATGACGAAGTAGCCGGTGATGACCATCATGTGTCCGCCGCCGCCGGTCCAGTGCCAGGAGAAGGCGATCGGTTTTCTATAACAATAAATCTGTTTTTTGATGGCGTCGAAGGAGAGCGCTGCGTCCGAAGTTACGTCGGATTTGAAGCCGTATTTGTTAAATTCCGGCCATCCGCCGTTGACGCAGGCGGTGGGGACGGGGTTGTTGCAGCAGTCGGTGCGGCCGAATCTTTTGTTGGCTTCGTCGCATTGCTGGACGTTTGCCCCGAGGAAGTTCATGCACATTTCGCCGCTTGCGGCCCAGCACCACATGCTGGTTTGTTGGGGATAGAGAGTGACGGGCTGGGAGCCGATGGTGGGATTGGGGGTGCAGCAGGAGGTTAGATAGAGGGCAAGGGACAGGGGTAAGAGGTACAAGATGAGATTTCGATTTGTCATGGTAGTAAGTTTGAGGGAATAGTCGCAAACTTTACTGCAGGGGGAAACACAGGGAAGGAAAAATATTGAGTTGGGGGGTGGGGCGGGCAGCGGATCGGCGGTGGTCAGGGGAAGGGGGTCAGAGCTGGTCTTTCCATATTTTGATATAATCGAGCAGGGCCTGCCGGTCGGGCTTTGTGTTGTAGAGGCCGCTGGCGGCATAGTATACGATGCCGAGGGCAATACAGAGGGGGATGTCGAGCTTTCGAGTGAGGCCCATGGTGTAGCCGTTGATAAAGTCGGTCCGGGCGTGGCTGCTGGTTTCTATGTTTTCGGGGAGGATTTGGCGGGTCAGGTTGAATTGCTGGTCCTTCGAGAAGAGGGAGACTCCATTAGTGGAGTATACCATGAGCATGTGAACTTTCATGGTGTTGAAGATGAATCTAAATTTTTTCTCGTAGTCGAAGGGCCATGAATCGTCGCTTTTGCTATCGGGGAAGCCGTTGAGCTGCTGCCAGAGCGTTTTTAGTTCCTGCTGATCGAGTATTAGCGTCGTCCTGCCATATATGGAATAGTCGCTCATGATGTCGAGGGCTTCGTCGACTTTGAAGACGGGGCTGGAAGAAACATTTCCAAGGTAGAAGATGAAATCCATGTCCTTTCTTTTGAGCGGCCTGATCACGTCGCGGAGCAGGACGTCCCAGCAGTCGGATGCGGTGATGTATTGCGCCCAGTCTGCAAAGGCGATGGTGCTGCATTGCTGGAAGATGGGTTTTAGGTGCCCGAGCTCTGATGCGGTGTTCAGTAATGGGGAGATGGTATCGATGTCATTGGTGGTCATGCTTCGGATGCCCCATTTTTGAAGGAACCAGGGCAGGTTTTCGAGATAGACCTGGGGCAGGGCGGGGGACTGCAGGAGGCTGCTGCCGAGGAGATCGAGAACGGCTGAAATGTTTTTGTTTTCCATGCCGAAGGGATTCCAATCGGTGTGCCAGTATAGTTGGTATTGGTATATAGTGAGTTATCCGGGCATGTGTGAATGACGGTGACGACATTTCGTATCGGATGCGAAATGTCAATTATTATAGGTGATATATCGATTAATTAAGAAGATCGTCGACGCAGTGGTGAAGCTGCTGACGGGTGAAGGGTTTGGACAGGAAGGTGTCGGCGCCTGCTTCGAGGGCGAAGTCCTGGATAGCGCGGTCGACGCCGGTGATGAGGACTATTTTGACGTCGGGATAGTTTTTCTTGATATGATCGATAAAGTCGACTCCGAAGCCATCGGGGAGACGGTTGTCGAGAAGGACGAGGTCGGGCTGTTCGAGTTTCAGGCATTCCTGGGCCTGGGAAAGGGTTTTTGCGTGGTTGACGTTTACGTTTCGGGCTGTCAGCAGAAGCTCGAGCAGGAGACACATGTCTCCTTCGTCTTCGATGACCAGGATTTTGCGCAAGCTGGGTGTCGTGGTAGTCATGTGGATTTGAAAGCCAATTTCCGTACCAATTTGATATAAGCGGAAGAGGGGGGCCGGTTGGGGAAAAAAATCCCAGGGGTGTGGATGCTAGAGAATTTCGATGTAGCCTTCAGTTCCGTTCAGGCGAATGTGCCAGCCATCTTTTATGAGGGTGGTGGCGTTTTCTACGCCGACGACGGCGGGGAGGCCGTATTCGCGGGCGATGACGGCTCCGTGGGTCATCAAGCCGCCGACTTCGGTGATGAGGCCTTTTATGGAGACGAATAGGGGTGTCCAACTCGGGTCGGTGAAGGGGGTGACGAGGATATCGCCTTCTTCGAGGTCGGCGTCTTCCATGTTGAGGATGATGCGGGCGCGGCCTTCGATGGTGCCGGAGGAGACGGCGAGGCCGATGATGGCGTTTTTTGGGAGGTTTTCGCGTTTGTATTTTCCGGTGAGGATTTCGCCTTCGGAGGTGATGACGCGGGGCGGGGTTAGTTTTTCGTATCGTTTATGTTGTTCTTTGCGTTGGGTTATTAGCGTCGCCGGCGGCGTTTTTGTGCGGATGGCTTCGCGGAGCTCTTCGAGGGTGAGGTAGTAAATGTCTTCTTTGTCGGGGAAGAATTGGGTTTCTTTCAGCAGGGCTTGCTTATAGATGAAGTAGCGGCTGACGATGGCATATTTGGGGTATTCACGATAGCCGCTGAAGTTGCGGACGAGGTCGATCATTCTTTTTGTTTCGCGGGATTTTGTGTTGCCGTCGGGTAGGTGGTTGAGACGGTGTAATATTTCCTTCTCTTTTTTTTGCGCTTCGTTTTTTCCTTGTTCGAATTTATTTCTGCCTGCGTTCTGTGGGAGGTTTTTGATGTTGCCCAGCAGGGTGGGGAGTAGGGTGAGTGGTTTTTCGCTCCAACGGGTTCTGGTGATGTCGATTTCTCCGGCGCAGCGCATGCCGTATTTGTCGAGGTAGGTTTGGATGGCTTGTTGGGCCTGGGGGCCGCCGTGGATGCTGGACAAGTGGGTTATGAAGTTTTCGTCTTTTGTTTGTTGGAGGTATTCGATTACTTCGGGATAGGGGCGGATGATGTCGGCGACGTCGAGAAGGGCGAGGCCCATTTCGGAAGTGATATTGTGGGGGACGGATTGGGTGAGGGTGTCGGCGACGTTTACTTCGCCGAGCCATTCCTGTATTTTTTCGTTTAGCCATGATGCGGCGTTCATGGCGGTCATGATGACGCCGAAGCCCTGGGTGTTGAAGGGGGCCTGGCGTGCGGTTTTTTCGTGTTCGATGATGAAGTCGATGAGGTGGGCGCCGGATTTGGTTTGGATGGTTTGTTTTAGTTCTTGTATGGCGGTTTGGCTTTGTTCGATGAGGTCGTCGACGATGGATGGGGGGTAGTCGTTGAGGGTTTGAAAGTTGGGGAGGGTATGAGATGGTTGTGTTTCGGTGGGTTGTGTGAAGTCTTCCCGTTCGAGGAGGGTTGTGAGGGCGTCTTTTATGAGCGGGTCGTTTTTGCCGAGGACGTTTATTATCATTTCTCTGCCGGCGGCGGTGGCGAGCTGGGGGGCTATATCGACGAAGAGCCTTCCGCCGGCTGTGAACATGGGGCGGGCGGCGGATAGCTGCCAGACGGATAGGCCGAGGGGTTTGAGGGCGTCGGTCATCATTTGCTGGTGGCCGACGGAGACATAGACGTGGGGGGGCGGGTCGGATGCCTGGGATTGATCGGGTGCTTCGGGGATGGGGAAGAGGGTGGTGATGGGGCGGCTTTGGAGGATGTAGAAGGTATGGTCCGCGAGGCACCATTCGATGTCCTGGGGGCTGCCGAAGTGTTGTTCGATGGTTCGGCCTATTTGGGCGAGCTGGAGGATTTGGGGGTCGGTGAGGGCTGGGGTGGATTGGTGTTGGGGGGCGATGGGCTGCGGGGTTGTGCCGCCGTTTTTAGAGGGGAGGATGGCTAGCTTTTTGGCGGAGATGTTTCTTTCTGTGATTTGGTCGTTTTTGACTTTATAGATGTCGGGATTTACGAGGCCGGAGACAAGGGCTTCGCCGAGACCGAAGCTGGCGTCGATGGAGGTGATGTTTCTGTTGGAGGTGATGGGGTCGGCGGTGAAGAGGATGCCGGCGGTTTGGGGGAAGATCATCTTTTGGACGATCACGGCGAGGTGTACTTTATTATGGTCGAAATTGTTTTGGAGGCGGTAGGTTATGGCTCGTTCGGTGAAGAGGGATGCCCAGCACTTGCTGATATGGGTTAGGATGGATGGGGTTCCTATGATGTTGAGGTAGGTGTCTTGCTGGCCGGCGAAGGATGCGGAGGGGAGGTCTTCGGCGGTGGCGGAGGAGCGGATGGCGTAGGGGGTGGTGTTGTCGAGGCAGGGGATGAGTTCTTCGGTGATGTTTTGGGGGATGGGGGTTGCTTCGATGGCTTTGCGGATATTGGCGCTGAGTATTTTTATTTTATCGAGGTCGGTTGGTTTAAGTAGGGAGAGCTGGTCGAGAAGGTTGTTTATTTTTGGATTTTGGTCGAGGATGGTTTTGAAGGCTTCGGTGGTGATGCAGAAGCCCGGGGGGATTTGGAGGTCTTTGATTTTGGTGAGTTGGCCGAGGTTTGCGGCTTTGCCGCCGACGGTGGGGAGTGATGTTTTGTCGATGTTGTGGAAGGCTAGCGTGAAGGACATGGGGATGGTTTTGTTCACGCTAATTTCGGGGGATCGATTGGGTTTTGTGGGATGGTTTTAGTCACGGAGGGTGGATAGAAATGCCGTGTGATTTTGAACTATCGTTGTGTATGGAACGTTGTTCTTACAACGGGTAGCTGGCGTAAGAGTACGCGAAAAATTAGTCGGGCATACGGACGCCCGAAAATTCGAAGCACTTTTCCAGAAATTCTTCTTGTATGTCTTTGTTGCGGGCGTCGGGGTTGACGGCCCTGGGTTGTTTGTGGTAGAAGTAGCCGGCGGTGGTGTGGGTTTTGGGGTCGGTGCCTGCGGCTAGCCATGCCTGAGTGACGGGGCCTTCCTGCAGGCTGTCGGGGGCGCCGGGGCCGCCCATTTTTGTGGCGACCCAGCCGGGTTCGAGGGCGTTGCTGTAGACGTCTTTCCATTTGCGGGCGATAGCGAAGGCGAGGATTACGTCGTGGAGCTTGGAGTCGGAGTAGGCCTGGAAGCCGTTCCAGGGACGTCGGTCCCAGGATAGATCTTTTAGGGAGCTGTCGCCGCTGCGGTGGAGGCCGGAGCTGAGGTAGACGAGGCGGCTTGGTTTGTGTATGAGGGCGGTGAGGATATAGGGGGCGAGGCTGTTGATGGCGAAGATATGGGCGAGACCGTCGGGGGTGGTTATTTTACGGCGTTCCTGGTAGCCGGCTGCGGCGTTATGGATGACGGCGTCGAAGGGACCGAGGGCGTTAACTTTTTGGGATAAGTCGATGGTTTCTTTTATGCTGGAGAGGTCGCCGGTTACGACGTCTTCGGCGGATGGGTTGGCTTTTAGGGCTTGTTCGGCGCGGGCGTTGTTCCTTGCGTGGAGGAGGACCTGGTGGCCTTCGCTCAAGAGCAGCTGTGCGGCCATTTTTCCCAGACCGTCGGCGGAGCCGGTGATGAAGATTCTTGCCATATGAAGAGGGTTTGGGAGGGAGGGCTTTGGGGATTTAGGCGACAAATCTGTCGGCGATCTTTAGGAGCTCCTCGGATTGGAAGGGTTTCTGAAAGTAGGCATCGGCTCCGGCGTCGCGGGCGATCAGGGCGAGGTCTCCGTGGACGCTGAAGTAGATTACAGGTATGGAGCGGTAGGTTGGATGGTTTTTGAGCATTTTGATTGCGTCGAAGCCGGTAATTCCGGGCATGAAGTGGTCCATGAAGATAAGGCTTGGTTGAAAGGAGTCGATGGCGTCGGTTAGTGTTTCGATTGGATTGCAGCCTAGCAGGGGTAGAACGTCATAGCCTCTTCTTCTAAAGAGTATATTGCAGATGAGCAGGTGGTCGGGGTCGTCGTCTACAATAAGAATTTTTTTACGTTTTTCGATCATCTTGAGTTTTTGATAAAGGCTTGTGACTCGACGCGAATTTACTTGTTTTCGGTATTAGTTTTTGCGGTTTCCTGGTGGCGTTTGATTGCCTCTCCAATAGATGCGCTTATGTTGCTTTCCTTCCTGGTTCCTTCATTATGGACCCATTGGCCATTGATTTTGGTTAATTTCAATATGGGAAGAAGGGGTGACTCGTCCGTTCCTGTACGGCGTATGTTCCGGACAATGCAGGTTTCGTCGGTAATCATCTCAATCTCTGCGCTTAGGTGAACGTGCAAAGATTCCGGTATTATTTCATAGATAAATGATATCGTGAAATGCGATTGATCCATACTTGTATTATACAAACTAACGTGCCAAATCTATGTCCTTCGAACGATGAGACGATATATCGGATGAAATTAACGTATATTATTAATCCCGGGGCAAATATTTATACGTGATTCCCATTAGGGTGTCTACTTTGAGTGGCTTGTTCAGGTAGCCATCTGCTTTGGTCTGTTCTGCGAGGCTGGCGATGTCGTCTCTGCCGGAGAAATAAATAATGGGAATATGTTTAAATTCTGAATTCGATTTGAGCATTTTGGTAAGATCAGGACCGCAGATTCCACGCATGTCGTGTTCCATGAAGATCAACTGTGGCTGGAAGGTTTGGAGGACGTCGGTCAGGTCATCCATTTTCTCGCATCCTGGCAGTGTAAGGACGTTAAAGCCCCTTCTCTGCAGGATTAAGTTGCATGCGAGCAGATTGTCATAATCATCATCAATCAACAATATTCTCTTTCGCTGCTGCAAGATCAAATATTTAAGGGTGATCTAATTAAATGCGCTAATCTTGTGCCACTTATTTTGTTTAAAGAAACCTTCTCGTAAAAGAGGATTATTGTAACCTTACAGGGGGGAAATGGTTTTTGAGTGGATGTTGGGGAATTTATTGCCCGTGGGATAATTGGCAAGCGGATTATTTCATATGGATAGGACGATCTTTTAGCAATCTGTTCAGGCTTCGGAGCG
>JAFDYG010000495.1 GCA_018267545.1 Bacteroidota bacterium | reverse complement strand
GATGACCGAGTGATGGAGATGTATTACTTCCTCTTTCGTTAGCCCCTTCTCCCTGGCTACCCACTCCAGGTCAGGCGCATATTCCCCTTCATAACAAACCGGCACGCGGAAGAAATGGCCTTTCTGCCCGGCGGGCTCTTCCCCCTCCGTCTCTTCCCAGGCCCTTACCAGGAAACGCTCCAAACCATGATACACGCTCCGATCGTCTCGCAGCTCTCCACAGCGAACTATCCACGGATCATAATATATGGTCACGGAGCTATAGGCCACGATAATATCCAAAACCCCGGCAAGCCGGTGAGCCTGTAACCAGTCATGGATTGCCAAAGTCCGTCTATTCAATTGTTCGTCAATGGAATTACCCAAATCAATCGTGATAGCGGAATCGCCCAGCGGGAATATGGAAAATGAAGCGGACAGACCCCCAAATTACCATTTTTTGCCAGACGGGGGCAGAAGGTTGTTCATAAACTTATAATCTCTTAATACAAATGCCTGATAATCATAGATTAAAAAATCCACCAAACTACGGTCAACCCGAACTCCCAGTCGTCCTGATTTTTTAATTTGCTGGTTATACCATATAATTGCAAGCAACAGGCAAGGCGGACAGGGTCCAAAAGGCCGAAAAAGAACAAGAAATCAATACATGGCTAAGAACTTATTAATAGTGGAGTCGCCGGCGAAAGCCAAGACCATTGAGAAGATCCTGGGTGAAGATTTTGAGGTCAAAAGCTGCTACGGCCATATCCGGGACCTGGAGAAGGATGATATGGGCATCGATATCAAGAACAACTACCGTCCCCGATACATCGTTCCAGAAGATAAAGAAAAGGTTGTCAAAGAGTTGAAGAGTTTGGCCAAGAAATCTGGTGAAGTATGGCTCGCGACCGACGAGGACCGTGAAGGGGAAGCCATCTCCTGGCATCTTTGTGAGGTGCTGGGGCTTGATCCCGTGACGACCAAACGCATCGTCTTCCATGAAATTACCAAACCCGCCATCCAGTCCGCCGTCACCAAACCGCGGACCGTCGATATGAACCTGGTCAACGCCCAGCAGGCGCGCCGGGTGCTGGACCGCATCGTGGGCTTCGAGCTGAGCCCCGTCCTCTGGCGGAAGATGAGCATGAAGAACAACCTCTCCGCGGGTCGTGTTCAGTCCGTGGCCGTCCGTATCATCGCCGAACGCGAACGGGAGATCAACGCCTTCCAGGCTGTCAGCTCCTTTAAGATCGAAGCCCTCTTTACCGCCAAGGACGTCACCGGCAAGGCCGTAACGTTCTCCGCAGAAGGCAAGAAGCAAGCGTCGGCCGAGAATGCCGAGAAGTTCCTGCAGAGCTGTGTCGGCGCCGACTATACCGTCACCGATATCCAGGTCAAGCCAGGGAAGAAAACGCCCGCGGCGCCCTTTACGACTTCTACCCTCCAGCAGGAAGCCAGCCGCAAGCTGGGCTATTCGGTAAGCCGGACGATGCTCCTGGCCCAAAAGCTCTACGAAAGCGGTAAGATCACCTATATGCGTACGGACAGCGTCAACCTGAGCGAGCTGGCCATGGACGCCGCCGCCAACCAGATCAAAAGTCAGTACGGCAACAAATATTCCCAACCCCGGAAGTTCAAGAATAAGAACGAATCCGCGCAGGAAGCGCACGAAGCCATCCGTCCCACTTACATGGACGCCATGACGGTGGATGACGCCGACTGCCGCAGGCTGTACGAGCTCATCTGGAAGCGCACGATGGCCAGCCAGATGGCGGACGCCGAGCTTGAAAAGACGATCGCCAAGATCCAGGTTTCGACCAATAAGGAAGAGCTCACCGCCAGCGGCGAGGTGCTCAAGTTCGACGGCTTCCTGAAAGTATATATGGAAGACCGGGACGAGGAAGATATTACGGAAGAAGAAGGACAGGAAGGAATGCTTCCCCCGCTGACCGTACAGCAGCAGCTGCCCCTGAAGGAGATGAAGGCGATCGAACGCTTCACCCGTCCCCAGCCGCGCTATACGGAAGCTTCACTGGTAAAGAAGCTGGAAGAGCTCGGTATCGGCCGGCCTTCTACCTACGCCCCCACCATCTCGACGATCCTCAAAAGAGGCTACGTCGAAAAACGCGACAAAGAGGGGGTCAAAAGAGATTTCCGCATCCTCACGCTCAAGAACGACAAGATCGAAAAGGTGGTCGAACAGGAAAATACCGGCGCAGAAAAGTCCAAGCTTTTCCCCACTGACCTGGGGCTGGTAGTGACGGATTTTCTCAAGCAATACTTCGACGACATCATGGATTATCATTTTACCGCCCGCATCGAAGAGGAGTTCGACGAAGTGGCGCGCGGCAAGATGCAGTGGAATAAGATGATCGACGACTTCTACAATCCTTTCAAAAAGGACGTAGACAATACCATCGAAAACGCCGAAAGGATCAAGGGAGAACGGGAGCTTGGCGTCGACCCGCAAAGCGGCAAGAAGGTCATCGCCCGCATGGGCCGCTATGGCCCCATGGTCCAGATCGGTGACGTCAGCGATGAAGAGAAACCGCGCTTTGCGAAATTGAAGAATACCCAAAGCATCGAGACCATCAGCTACGACGAAGCCATGGAGCTGTTTCGTCTTCCCCGTAACCTGGGAGCATTCGAAGAATCCGATGTGACGGTGAACATTGGCCGATTTGGCCCCTATATCGCGCACGACGGAAAATTCTATTCCCTCGGCAAAGAGTTCGACCCATACACGATCTCCTACGACCAGGCGGTGCCCCTCGTCGTCGAAAAACGCGCAGCCAAAGAACAGCGGACGATCAAGATCTTTGAAAAAGAAAAGATTCAGCTGCTCCGCGGTCCCTACGGCCCCTATATCAAGCAGGGGCTGCGTAATTACAAGCTCCCGAAAGAGAAGCAGGAAACCGCAGCCGATCTGACGCTGGAAGAAGTCAAAGCCATTATCGAGGAAGTAAAGGCCAATCCTCCAAAGCGCGTTCCCCGGAAGAAAAAGGGCAGTTAAGGGCTTTCCCCGGTCCGGCAGACCGGTTCCTGGCACGCAATTTAATGAACATTCTATGCGTTAGTGTGGATAAGATATAGTTTTGGGTCTTGTAAAGAACCCCGAACTTACTTTGCATATCTCAGCGAGTATAGAACCACAATGCAGGAAAACAAAGAAATATTAGCCCTCTTTCACCTGATCGACGATCCCGACCAGGAAGTATTCAATTCGGTCAGTAATCGTATCGTCAGCTACGGAAGGGGAATCATACCCAATCTCGAAAATCTCTGGGAAAATACGATCAGCAATGACGTGCAGGAACGCATAGAGATGCTGATCCACAAGCTCCACTACCAGGACCTCACCGAAGACTTTACCAATTGGAAGAGCAGCAGCTACCAGGACCTGCTGACGGCCTCCCTCCTGCTGGCTAAATTCCAATACCCCGAGCTGGCCAGCACTCCGGTCCTGCAGGAGATCGAAAAGCTGCGCCGCAACATCTGGCTCGAGCTCAACAGCTACCTCACTCCGCTCGAACAGGTGAACGTGCTGACGAGCATTCTCTATAACTACTACGGCTTAAAAGGCACCGAAGTCGCCTATCAGCACCCGGAAGAATTTCTCATCAATAAGCTGATCGAGACGAAGAGAGGCAATGCCATCACCAATGGCATCCTATACCTCTTATTAAGCGAATTACTCGACATTCCCATCAAGGCTATCAATATCCCCCGGCAATTCGTTCTGGCCTATATCAAGCCCTATTACGATGAGAATCCCGAAAGATTGAGTCCCCAGCAAAGGATCGAGTTCTTTATCGACCCCATGAGCGGACAGGTCTTCTCCCACAAAGACGTGGACAACTACTTCAAACGCGTCTCCGTTCCTCCCGTGGCCTCCTACTTCAAACCGCTTACGCACAACCGCATCATCCAGACAGCCCTCGAAGAGTTCAGCAAATGCTTCGACGATGAGCGCAGCGCGTATAAGAAGCAGGAACTGCTTGACCTCGCAAAATTAGTTGGCGAATAATCAGCCGAAAATCGAAAGTTCCTCCCGGAGACGTAGTACGCCGGTATCCCAGTTGAGCCGTTCTTCATATTCCTGCCGGGCGTACCCGGATAAGGTCGCGTACGCATGCGGCATTTGGCGAAATATATTGGCCAGGCAGACGGCGGCATCCTTTACAAAGGTTCCGGGTTCGAAAAGGTATCCATTGACGCCATTTTTAACGATCGTCATCAATCCTTCCACCGTCGTTCCTATAACCGGAATCCCATAGGCGTTGGCCTCGCATAAAGCGATACCATAAGGTTCGGAAGCTGCCGGATGAACCAGGAAATGAGTTTGAAAAAGTATCTGTTCGAACCTCGCGAACTGTGCCTCGTCCGATTTGTCAAACCTCCCCCATATCCGTACATGCCGCGAATCGTAGATGCCTTCTATCGCCGGCTCACAGCCAATCACGTTCAATTGCGTAGAAATCCCCATGGAATTGAGCAGAAGAGTCAGACGATAAGCATCCTGCAGTCCTTTTCTTTTCCAGTCCTTGCCCAAAAAAGTCAGATTCAACGTGCGGCTCGCCAGTTTCCCTCCCAGCGCAGATTCCACCCTATCCCGGACGGGAGCATCGAAAATGTTTGCACCGAAAGGAATGACCCGCACCTTACCGGAATCGATACGGTAATGCTCGGTACAGGCATCCGCAATAAACGCGGACGAGAATATAGCCAGAGCCGATCGCTTCAGCACGGCCTGATCCCATAGCCAGAAGTTCGCAAAGGTTTTCTTAAACTCTTCAAACCGCCTCTTGTCGGCGTATGACTGCAGGATGGTATGCCAGGTGCAATCATGCCAGTAGACAATAGGTGTAGTGTGATCGTAAAAAGGTATGCAGGTCGTTCCGCCGATGCAAAGAATACAGTCGGCCTTAAATTCCGAACCCGTCAGGTAATTGCGCAGCCCTGTTCCGTAAGGAGCCAGCTTCGTCCGAAAATCACCCTCGTGGACCTCTCTTAGCAGTTGTTCGGGTTCGGGTGCGTCATATTCCCTGACCTCCCCAAAAACCCGCTTGATGGCCCGGGTCATGAAATAGGCCGTCCCCGAAAACGAACCGATATCGCGTTGATTTTTGTGATGGACTAAAAGTAGTTTCATTGCCGGCGGAAGCTAAATGCAAAAAGCCACAAACGCAGTAGCACTTTCCGCATTTCCCGGTTCGGGTACTACTAAACCCCGGGTGCTACTGTCTCTTCGCCCGGTTCACCAGTTCTTCGATGGACCGGCGGTCCGATTCAGCCTTCAGCTGGCCCGAAATCCTGAGTACTGAGGCAGCCACGCTATCGGAAACCATTCCCTCTCTCTTTATAAAGCCTCGCAAACACCCGGCCTTGTCTACATCTGCATGCAGGCGTTCCACTGACCCGAACCAGGCAAAGAGGACAATCGGCATCTCCAGCCAATCGGTCTTTACTTTATTCAACAGCAACGTTTTGTCATGGTCTGCCTTCAATTCGTTGATCCTTTCCAGGGTCTCCATTGCCTGGTCAGCCGTAGCCGAATCAGCGGATATCACCCTGTCCAGATACATGACCCGGATATTGTCGGCATCGGCGGACTTGACCCTTTCGAGCAAAGCGGCTATCCCCCCACGTTTATACAGGTCATCCGCGCGCTCTTTTCTGTCCCGGCTATGTTCGGCCAGGAATTTAATCGCCACGGCGACAAAAGCGCTGCTGTCCCGGATAGACTTTCCCCCGCCCAACATATAGTGCGGTTCCCCCTGGAGATCGCTTTCCACCCGGAGTTGCGCATCGTTGCTCCTGTATTCGAAATACCCGCCCGGTGTCATCCGCTTTATGGAAGTCTGGGAATCGTCGAGAAAAATTTTCCCGGCATACCTGAGCTGCACCTTCGTATAACCATCGTCAATAGTAACCGTAACCTCCTGCCTGGAAGATTTGTCTCCCTGCGTATAACCCATGTACACTCTCGTAAACAGGATGAAAAATCCCGCTATGAAAAAAAATAGTTTCATCTTTTATTTTTTGAAATGAAGTAATAAACGCCCAAACCGGCAGCGACGCAAAATGCCAGGATAGCAAATGAATGAATGCCGTACGGACGGGACTCGTTTATGATGGCCAGGCCAAACCCGATGCCTGCAAGGACCAGCATCCATTGAAGGGCCTGATCCCTCCGGTCGATTTTATTGTGGTCACGCAGCAACTGCGATACGACGTTCTCCGGTGTGTTTTCGGCAATGATACGATTGCGCAGCCGATGGTCCAGAAAATGCTTGATAACTTTCAGGATCAGCCCGGACACCAGGTAAATGACCATCAACACTGCACAAATGTTGAAGAGATCATAAATCAGCGTTTTGTCATTCGACGGATCATAGTTATCCTGCGCCATCGAATGCAGCGAAATCATAAAAGCGGTTGCAGCAATAATCAATTTTTTCATATATCCCGTTTATCGTATTAATAAGTTTAACATATCGACCTCTCTGCGATGCTTTTTCAGCATAAAAAAGACGCTTCCTGCCAGGAATAATACCGCGGCCGCCAATGACGGCAGAATATAACCGCCGGACAAATACGCAAATAAATTGCGGATATACCACCTGCATGCATAAATGGCCGTTCCGCCCGCAATCGCCAGCATCCCCGTCAGAAAGGGAAGCAGGATGTCTTGACTGCGGCGAGGCCGTCCGGCGGAAAGCCGGCGAAGCAATTCCTCCTCCAACCCGGGTTCGGAGACAGGTCCCGGCAAGACTGAGAGATCCGAAAACAGTTGCCGGTATTCAGCCTCCCTGGACCGGCATACAGCGCATTCTTCCAGGTGCTGTCCGATTGTCTGCCGGTCCGCCGGCTCATCCAGCACGTATGCCTGTATCTCTATATCTGTAAGATGTCCACTCTTCATAATTCTTCTTTATCGTATTTTTTTGAAATCGCTTCCCGCAGGGCCTTCCTCGCCCGAAACAGATAGCTTTTGACCGTACCGTCCGGAAGTCCCGTGATCTGACCGATCTCCTGGTAACTCATTTCATCCTGGTGATATAAAAAAATCAGCGTCCGGTGAAGCGGCGACAACCTTCCGATCTCCGCCTGCAGTATAGCCAGCCGTTCTTTTTCATCCAGCGCCTGTTCTTCTTTGTTGGGAGACCGGCCGTCAAGCGTCTGCTGAAGCCCCGGATGCACGTCCTCTTCGCCGTCAGGATCGGACAGATCGCTAAATAATGTCAGTTTTTTTTTGCTCAGATGGTTAACACAGGTATTATACGCTATCCTGCCTACCCAGGTCGGTAATTTAGACTGGAACTTGAAGCCTGACAGATTTTGAAACACTTTGAAATACACATCCTGCACAAGGTCTCTCCGGTCTTCCGCATTGTCTACCATTTTGAATACAATCTGGCGCACCAGCTTCTCCGTCTCCCTGACAATGCTTCCGAAAGCCCGGGTGTCTCCACCCAGAATCTTTTCGATCAACACTTTAGTTAGCAGCCTATTTTCAGTTGTTTCGTTCACTTAAAATATTAGACAGGTGACCAGACAATAAGTTGCAGTAAATGTACTAAACCTGCCGAATGGGGATATGGGAACTTTTAGGGCCAACCGCAGGTTATTTTACGGATTTTTCCAATATTCAGCTTGTGGCATATGTTACCTTCGCTTCCTGCCACGCATTTTATTTAAACCTTATCGGATGACAAAACTCTCCTTTTGCATTACCTGCAAAAACAGATTTACTCAAATCTCAAAAACGTTGCCAGTCAACTTATTGCACAATAAAAAGCATCGAAACGATGTGGAGTTCGTCCTCGTGGATTTCGGCAGCGAAGACGGCCTCGGGCAGTGGATTGCTTCCAATTTCGCCGCAGAACTGGAAGAGGGCTACCTGGTCTATCATTTTGCAAACGGGCTCAAAACATGGCATGCCTCGGTCGCGAAGAATACTTCTCATTATTACGCCGGCGGGCAGTACCTCGTCAATCTCGATTGCGACAATTATACCGGCCCGCAAGGCGCCGAATACCTGCTCGACAAGTTCTTCCTGTACGGAGACAAGACCATCTTGCATCAATTCAGCGGCAATCCGGGCGACGGTTCTTATGGCAGGATTGGCGTTCACAGGCGCTTTTTTTTCTCCGTCGGAGGTTATGACCAGTCTTTCGAACCCATGGGCTACCAGGATTTGGATCTCATTCTCCGCCTCCAGGAGCTGGGGCTTCAATACCGGTGGCTCAAAAACCCTGTCTACACGTCCGCCATACCTAATACCAAATACGACAGCATTAAATTCTGCAAGTCCCCTCTCGACTGGATCGAGATGGACCGTAAGAATGCAAGGGCCTCCCGCTTCAATATCGCCTCTGGTAATCTCATTGCAAACAATGGAAATTTCGGGCTGAGAATATGAATATCGTTCAGAGTTTCTGGAGCAGGGCCTTGATGGACGCCCTGTATGGACGTCATGGATATGGCTGGATGAACAGAAAATACTGTTTTGTGAGTCAGGCCCTCAGCTGTCTGTGTCTTAGGGAGTTCTACCCCTCAGTCCGGTTGATCACCGACACGATGGGAAAGCGAATTCTGGTCGATGAACTGCGGCTCCCCTATACCGATGTCCAGGTAAGCCTGGACGTGCTGGAGTCCTTCCCGGGTTGTCTATGGGCATTGAAAAACCTCTATACCTATAGCATCCAGCAGGAGCCCTTTCTCCATATCGACGGGGATATCTACCTGGACGCTCCCGTTTCCGAAGCGATTCACTCCGCCCCTGTTGCGGCGAATGCCTTGCTGGAATGTCATTCCCCCGCAATCACGTCCCTCTTCCGGAATTTTGCGTCAATCCTCCCGGGCGCATCTGCCTCCGTGCAAAACGCGCGAACGACTCTTTTCAGCCCCGGTTTTTTCGGCGGCACCGACATAAAATTTATCACCAGGCTTGCGAAAGAGGCGCTGTCTGTGATCATGGCCAACAGGAATTTCATCACCTACCGGCTGAACATGATCACGGACGACTTCAACGGGAGGGATGCACACCTTGTGGAACTGATCAGTATCCTGATCGATTCCTACTTTTTCACGCAACGGGCGGGAAATATGAACAAAAAAGTAGTCTACGCAGGCGATCGTCTCGAATTCGCTACCGCCGGGAACAGCCTAACCATATCGACCCCGGCCGCGGGCTGGAAATACCAGCCGTTGTTCAACAGAAAAAGAGAAGGGATAGTTTGCGAAGCGATAGAGTACAGACTAAGGCGCCTGTATCCATCTTTCTATTACAGGCTCCTTTCTATTTTAAATAACAAGACATTTAATTATTGAATCAGGTTGACCTATGAACCAGGAACAGAAACGGTCCGCCCTGCAAAGGGCAATACGGATAGGTGACGATCTGCTGTCCGCCGGTAAAATTTTTCAACCCGGTAGCGATTATCAACCCTTTTATTCCAGTCCCCTTTTTTTTCTAACGGAACTGTACAAGTTCACCGGAAGAACGGACTTCAGGGAACGCGTTCTTGAGCAGGCGGGTTCAGTTGGAACCAGCGCCGGGTTCAATCCGGAATATATTTATTTTTTATTGGCCTGCTATGAAATGGAGAACGAACCGGCTTGGCTCGACCTGGCGCTCAAGCTGACCGAAGAAAGGTGCAGGGCGGACCTGTACAACGAATCCCTGCCGAACGGTCTGTTCGGTGGCAGGGCAGGATATCTTTTACTCCTCCTCCACGTGCACGCCGCAAGCGCACGGCAATGGCCCCTCCTATTAGCTAATCACTATGCCGGTCAATTGCTCAAACTCGCTTTTCCAAGCACCGGCGGGCTCTACTGGGCGGACGACCATACCAATGTCCGGGCCGACTGCGGACTTGGATATGGCACAGCGGGCATTTGCCTCGCATTTCTGGAACTGGCCAGGTACACGGGCAATAGGGAATTTCTCCTGGTTGCCCGCAAGGTTGCCCTGTTTGAAGAGGAACAGTGGAAACAAGATATCGAAAACTGGCCCTGCTATAGAAAAACCATCAAAACGGAAGAGGACTACCGCTGGCACCGGCAACAATACAAGAACGGGGACTATGCCTTTTTCCTGGAAGCAAATGATGACACCGGCTTTTCTTATGGGACGCTGGGCATCGGCCTGGTCAGGGCAAGAGGCTGGCAACTTTCGGGAATGGAAGTCTTTCAAAAAGGACGGGAACAAGCACTGCATAAACTTCACTCCGTCTTTTCAAAGGCAGGCTTACGCTCCAACGTGCTGCATGCATCAACGGATTTCGGCATTTTGCTGACGGAATTCTATCGGATAACGGAAGCATCCGGCTACCTGGCCAGGGCAATGGATACCCTCCGAACGCTAGAGAATACACCGGGGTGCTCCCCCGAACAGCAGTCGTCCATCGGCTTGCTCTGTCTGCGGATATTGAGCCCCTCCCCTCCGCTGCCTGTCCCCCGCAAAATAGAATCTTCCCCCCTGGCCTATGAATTGAGCAATTACCCTTTTCTCGCCATCACCGGTGCAGAAGTCCGGCAAATAACGCTCCGGAAGGACTATCCCCGCACCGTCTATCTCCTCGAACACGTGGCGCCCTCCGAACTGACCGCCTGCTTCCAGTCACAAAGTGCGGATAGCGAAAGACAATCTTTGCACGCGCTCGTCTCTCAACGCTCTCCGGGGGAAAAATGGCCCTTTACCCGGGAATTGACGGCCCTCTATCACCTGGAAAGCATAAAAGTATCGATGGGCCTTGATATTCAGAGCGGCGCCTGGCAGCATATGGCGGACATCGCCGAAATGGAGGAAGTCGAGACATCCCTGAACAAGGCTCGGCTGTCCTGGCCCGACGCTATACTCTCCATCCGGGATACCGTATGCTTCGTCCAATTGCAATGTTGCGCCTTGCCGGACCTGCATTGCCTGCCAGAAGATAACTTCCTGCCGGACTGCCCGTCCTGCCTTGTCGCGCTGAAAGCTACCACACGGGCGCTGGCCGATTTGGAATCACTTCCCTTTTACCGTTATCCGGGTCTGCCGGAACCGCCGCCGCTCGTAGCGGAATTCCTTCTGACAGGCTTTCAGGAATGGCTGACGCTGCACCTGCAGACCAATGGCCCGTTATCCGTAGCGCAAATCCTGACGGCCGCCCGAACCGGAAGCTTTTCAACGGAAAAAGGGTTCGTACTCGAATCCATCATCACTCTCGTCAGAAAAGGGATTCTGAAGATAGCGTAGACGCCGGCCTGTCGGAAATAATTCGTGTCAGCCGCAACTACATTTAGCACTATCCGAAAATGACGCCTCTGGCGATGCCTTAATTTTATTCTTATGAATAAAATTTCCATCTGCACGGTCTGTATGAACCGCCTGACCTACCTGCGGGAAACACTTCCCCTCAATATCGAAGAGAACCGGCACTACCCGGGGATCGAATTCATTCTCCTCGACTACAATTCCCGCGACAACATGGAAAACTGGGCCAGGATACATATGGCAGACTACATCGCCAGCGGACTGCTCAAATATTATAAAACGACCGAACCGGAGTATTTTCTTCTTTCCCATTCCAAAAATATGGCGATGCGGCTAGCCACAGGCGATATCGTCTGCATGGTCGATGCGGACAATTTTGCAGGCCCCGGCTACGCGCATTGGGTCAATGAGGTTTTTACAAAACAGGGAAATACCACCATTATCACAACGTTGGAAAAAGCAGATATCCCTTATGGGGATCAGGGAGGGAAACTTTGTTTCGATCGCAGTATGCTGCATACTTCCAGAGGCTTCGACGAATCACTGGTGGGCTATGGCGTAGAAGATCTCGACCTGGTCAACAGGCTGGAAAAGATGGGAGGAACCAGGGTGTTCATCAGGGATAAGAAATACCTGAAATTCATAGGCCATACGGACGTGGAGCGGGTGAAGAATTTTCATTTCGTCAATAACCTCAGGGACATCTATGTCAATGTCTCTCACTCGATGAACACCCGCAATTCCGTGCTTTACTTTTTAAAGGACAATAGTTTCCTGAATATCGAATTCGAATTCGATGAAAGTCTCAAACAGAACCCTGTCCTCAGCCTCGTCGGCTGGACCGTCCGCCGCGAAGGAGAAAAGACCGGGACCTTTCAGGGAAGCGCCGGGGCAATGACCCTGACCTACGCCGACGAGAGCAGTTCCATGGTTCATTTCGATGTTCAACCCCAGGGTTTCCTGCACGCACGTAAAGATAGTGAACCAAACGTTTGGAAAAGAATTCAGAAAGAGGACGTGCTGTATTTCAGGTTGATAAAAAGTTATACCGAATGCGTCAACCGCCGCAAATACATGGAAAATGACAAGGCCGGTACGGGCGTCAACCTCGAAAGCTGGGGAAAAGGCACCGTCTATCAAAATTTCGACTACTCCCGCCCTATCAGTCTGTCCTGAGCGACCGGACCGGGTTGGCGAATGCGGAGCGTAACCCCTGATAGCTGACGGTGACGATAGAAATGACGACGGCCAATCCGCCCGCCAGTGCGAACATCCACCAGGCCAGCCCGATATGATAATCCATGAACCCCAGTACTTTCTGCATAAGAAGGCCTGCCAGCGGCGCAGCAATCAGGAAGGCAAAAAGAACAGGTTTCAGAAAATCTTTCGACAGCGAAAACCAGATGGAGGACGTGCTTGCACCCAACACTTTCCGGATACCCATTTCCCTGGTCCGGCGCTCGGCGATAAAGGCCGAAAGACCGAATAGTCCAAGACAGGAAATAAAAATGGCCATGCCCCCAAAGACCCGGGCAAGACTGGACGCCAGCAGGAAGTAAGTGAATTTCTTTTGATATTCTTCTTTCGTGAAATTGAATTCGAACGGGTAGCCGCCATTGTTGCTTTTCACTACCTTCCCGATTGCAGCTACGGCCTGACGCCACTTCTCGTCATTGGTCACGCGCACGAACAAATGATTGATACCCGTACCGAGATATACGACCATCGGTTTGGGCGCTGCAGAAGGATCGTTATAGACGAAATCCTCCACCACGCCGATGATGATATTATTGCCGAACTTTTGACCGACTACCGGGCTCTTGAGCCTCATCTTTCGAACGGCGGCCTGATTGAGCAGGCAAGTAGTGCTATCGGCAAATTCAGGGCTGAAGTCCCGTCCCTCGGCCATTTTAAGGCCAGTTGTCCGGGTCCAGTCATATTGCACGGTGGAGACCGTTATCGCAAAGTCCTCATCTGGCTGCTTGCCGGGCCATTCCATACCCGTAACCGAACCCGTAAATTGCACGAGGTTGTCGGAACCTCCTGAAATGGAGGTAACTCCCGGAATTTGCTGCAATGCATTTTTTGCAACCATGAAATTTTTCGGCAGGTCGCCCTTGGCCGAGATCTGTATAAGGTTCTGCTGGTCATATCCGATGGGCCGGTCCTGGAGATAAGCAATCTGTTTGGAAATGACGATCGTGCCGATAATCAGAAAGATCGAAATGATAAACTGAAAAGTTACCAGCCCCTTGCGTAGCCAGGCCCCCTTCCTGCTCTTGACAAAAGTTCCCTTGAGCACTTTCACGGGCTGAAAGGCGCTGAGAAAAAAAGCGGGATAGCTGCCGGCGACAAGCCCCGTCAATATTCCCATGGACAGCATCGATAGCCAGATTTTCCAGTTGAGCAAGTCGAAAACGAGCTGCTTTCGGGCAAAATGATTGAATGCTGGAAGGGCAAGTCTCGCCAGTAATGCGCCAAGTACGAGCGCCAGGAACGTCATGACCACCGCTTCATTGAGGAATTGAAGGACGACCAGTCGCCTGGGCGCACCCAATACCTTGCGGACCCCCACCTCCCTTGCCCTGTGTTCGGACTGGGCCGTAGCCAGGTTCATAAAATTGATGCACGCGATCAACAAAACGAACCCACCGATAATCGCAATCATTTTAACCAGCTGTATCAAGCCGCCGTTCGCCCTGCCGTTGGTGAAGCTGCCTTCGAGCCAAAGCCTGCCAAAAGGATAAGCAAACACCTCGGCCTTCGAATTGCTCAGCCGCTGCTGCAAATAAGGTTTCAATTTCCTGTTCAGAGCGACCAGGTCAGTCGATGGTTTGAGCTGAGCCCAGGTGAGAATCCGGTTGTTGTCCCATTTGTTCACCCATCCGCTGTTATCCTGTTCATACACCCGGAACGGCAATACGATATCGAACTGGTTGCTGCTATTGGCCGGAACATCCTTGATCACCGCCTTTACATTAAGTGTATGAGCATTATTAAGGACAAGTATCTTGTCGATCGGGTCTGCATTTCCAAAAAGTTTCAACGCCAGCCTCTCTGTGATCACCGCCGAACCCGCGTTTCTCAACGCAGCTGCAGGATCACCTGCCACTGCCGGAAAAGTCATGAGGGCGAAGAAGTCGGGGTCTGCATACATCCCCTGCTCGAAGAAGCTCCGGTCGCCCACTGTAACCGTCTGTTGGCCCGGACTCGTTGACCGCGCCGCATGCAGCACCTCGGGTACCTCCGCCAAAAGGGAAGCCGAAAGCGGGGAAGGGCTGGTCCTGTGTGTGGATATTTCTCCGCCTTCATTTTCATTCACCATCATCAGGTATAGATCCTTTATATGGTGGTGGAACTGATCGTAGCTAACCTCATCCGAAACCTCCAGCAGGATCAAGACGCCGGTAGCAAGCCCCACTGCCAGTCCGCAAATATTGATAATGGAAAAGACTTTGTTCCGAAGAAGGCTCCGAAGCGCAATTTTGAGATAGTTTTTCAACATAGATCAGGTATAATGGTGTTAATAGACTTTATCATCGATACCAGCCCTATCCATCTTCACTGCCGCGAATCTGCTCCCATTCCGTAAGGCCCTTATCCTGTTCAGCAACGGGCCGGTCATGAATGTAGTTATCAGGGCCATAAGAACCAACAGCGTATAGATCGCAGGCGACAATATTCCCAGTTCGTATCCTATATTCAACACGACCAGTTCCATCAGGCCCCGGGCATTCATGAGAATCCCGATGGAAAGCGCATCGGTCCAGGATTGCCCCATCAGCCGGGCGGTAAAGGCGCTGCCGCCGAGCTTGCCCGTGACAGCCACCAGAAGGATTAGACAGAACAACATCCACATTTGTTGCTGTCCAAGTAAAAATAATTTCACATGCAACCCTGCATATGCAAAAAAAACGGGTAGAAAAATGCCGGAACACAATGGCTCCACCTGGCCGGCCAGCAATTTCCGCAGCCCGGCGTTCGCCGGCAGGATGATTCCCGCAAAGAAACCTCCGAATAAGGCATGGATGCCGATGGCCTCCGTCGCCCAGGCCGAAACGATTACCCCGGCAAGGACAAGACCCGCCGCCGCAGTATCCTGTCCCCGGTTTGCCAATCGATCGATCGCTTTGGCCAGGAGCGGCTTCACTATCCACCACATCACCGCGATATATGCTATCGCCATACCCAGGACGGACAGGCTCCCGGCAATCGAAGAATGCTTGACAACGGATATCACTACCGCCAACAAACACCAGGCGGTGACATCGTCGGCGGCTGCACAGGTAATCGCCAGCTGTCCCAGCGGCGACCCCTCAAGCCCCCGCTCCCTGACTATCCGTACCAAAACGGGAAAGGCCGTTATGCTCATCGATATGCCGATAAACAGCGCGAAAGGCAGGAACCTGACGGCGGATGTCGCCGTAGACGCATAGATCCGATAAGCCAGCAATACACCCAGGAAGAAAGGGAAAGCGATACTGGCATGGCTGATCATGACGGCCTCCCTGGGCCTGTATTTCATCTTGTCCGCTTCCAGGGCCATGCCGACAACGAACATAAAAAAGATCAGCCCGATCTGGCTGATAAAATACAAGATTTTCAGGCTGGATTCAGGGAAAATAACCGCACCCGCTTGCGGCCATAGCTGCCCCAGAAGAGAAGGCCCCAGGCACAGCCCCGCCGCCATCTCTCCCACAACGGAAGGCTGCCGGAACCGGCGCGCCAGGCTTCCCATCCCCCTCGCCAGCAATACGATCACTGCCAGTTGAAGCAAGACGAGCCCCAGGCTCACTTGCGGGCTGCTTGCAGCAGGAACATCAACCGTCCCGGATACCGAACCTTCCATCCCGGCAGCCGCTGGCAACTGATTCCCCTTTTCGATGACTATACAGATCAGGGCCCCGGGCACACCGACCGACAACAGGTAGGCCGCAATTTTCTTTACCATGTTAAAATATATTTAGCCGGCCATTTCCCCTGCAGCGACCTGCTCGGACGCCCGGTGGATGGAATGCAGGTATTCGTACTGGGAGGGCAGCGTCTGACATAGATGATTGGCCCTTTCCCTGATTTCCCGGAAAGCGGTGAGTGCATCGCTGCTGTCCATATGGCTCAAAACGGGAAGACTTCCATTGGGCAAATAGCCAAGCCCCTGTAACATCACCGCATAAGAGTAAGACTCGAAACCGTGATACTTCTGGTAAATATTCCGGGGGTTGGGCAGATGCGTCCTCCATTCACGAAGCCGCTCCAATAACTCTTCCGGTATCTTGAGGTCGTGCTTGGATGCCTTCCAGAACGGTGTGTCGCGGCGGCTGCTGGCGTAATAATGGAGAATCAGAAAATCTTTTATCCCGTCTATGCTGTCTGCGATGGTCTCGTTGTACCGCTTGACCAGTCCTGGATCGAAATCCTTATCCGGGAAAGTGGCAACGAGCTCTTCGATACCTTGCTGGATAAAGAAGATCCCGGTCGACTCCAATGGCTCCACAAAAGCATTGGCCAGACCAATGGCGACACAGTTTTTGACCCACGCGTTCCGGTTACGGCCAATCCGCATTTTAATCAAAGAAGCATTACAATTATCGGCGGCGCTGCCCAGGTGCCTGCGAAACTCCTTTTCGGCTTCGTCCGGCGTCGCGAATGCGCTGGAAAATACATATCCCGTTCCGTCCCGGCCGAATAAAGGGATATTCCATACCCATCCCGACTGCAGGGCTGTAGCCGTCGTATACGGATTCATCCCCTCCCTCTCGATGTCCTTGGGTACCTGCATCGCCAGCGCCGTATCGCAAAGCAGGCTTTCCGAAAAAGAAACAAAAGGCTCCTTCAGGACTTTGTTGATGAGCAGGCCCTTGAAACCGGTACAATCTATAAACAGATCCCCGCTTACGACCCCCTGCTCCTTTGTCGTTACCGAAGCGATACTTCCCTTCTCGTCCTGGGTGACGTCTACAACATCATCGGCGATATGCACGACCCCGTTTGCAATGGCCAGGCGCCGGAGGAATTTCGCCAGCTGCCCGGCATTGAAATGATATGCATAAGGGTATTGTATCTTCAGATCAAAAAGCATATTCTTCTTGAAAGCCATTTCAGGTTTGAAATGCTCTGCGACTTTGCTATCGTATACCCTGCCGTCCAGGTAACGGGGAGACCTCTTATTATCGCAGAGCGCCGGGACCGTAAAACAGGAATAGTCATATGCAGGAAGTTCCTCCTTGTGTTTCATCCACCATTCCCCGATATGAAAACCTCGCACGATATCATGCCGCTGGAAGGGATGGTAAAAATGTCTCCGCTCTTCATTCCAATCGACATACTTAATGGCAAGCTTGTAGCTGCCGCTGCATTCAGGCATCCAATCCTTTTCGTCGAGCTCCAGAAAATCGAAGAATAGCTTAATCGTGCTGAATGTCGCTTCGCCAACGCCTACCGTATGAATGGTGGGCGATTCGATGAGGGAAATCTTGACGCTTTCTCCCAATACTTTTTTCAAATAGGTAGCCGTCATCCATCCGGCCGTACCCCCGCCGACAATTACAATGTCCTTGATATTTGTGCGCATAAAGGTGTTTTTAAAATTATAGATTGAGTATTTTATCCGGAACATGAACACCGGTTCTTCTGGCATAGAGCGCCTCCGCAAACCAGGTGTAGTCTTCAATGAACCTGGCCGCCGCCCGGCTGGCTCTTTCATTGACCAGACTGCCCTTCCCGTCAAAGGCCGATGCCACCTCAGGGACGAGCAGCCTCGTCGGCAGAGGAAAGGCCCCCAGGCTGAGGATGACATGCTGTAATTGCATTGCGGCTACGCTTCCTCCCATCTTCCCGGTCGACACTGTGACGACGCCTATCGGTTTTCCCCGGCATTGCTCGCCAAAGTAATCGATAGCCATTTTCAAAAGACCGGAGAAGCTACCGTGGTATTCGGGGGTGATGAAGATAAGCCCGTCGGACCCCGCCATTCGAAGGCCGACGTCTTGCCATTGCAAAGCGTTGGGCGGTTCTGCGTAACCGTTAAATGAACCGGAAGGCAGATTGACCCCCAGGTCGATGATATCGACGGCAATACGCAACCCGCTCAGCCTGTCGCGTAAGTGATCGCAAATCATATGGGACTGGCGACCTACCCGGCAGCTGCCGATCAGCATGGCCAATTTCATTTGGGATTCGTTTAAATGGTCAGAGTTGATTTTTTATCAGCCAGCAGGGATTTACCACTGTAGAGCGCGAGTCCGCTCAAGAGTCCGCCGATGATACCCGAAGCAAAGAAAACCGCCATTCCCCCGGCGCGTCCCGCCAGTCGAAAGAGCCCGCCGTGCAGGGAGTGCTGGAACCACGCATCGGCGCATACCCACACCAGAAATCCGGTGAGAAACCCCACCCGGAGACAAGCCGTTTTCCACTTCCTGAAGGCCGCGTACATTCCAAGCCCGAATGCCGGAATGACGTAGCTCCACCAGGGCGCGGCGGTCACCAGGCGCGAGAAAACCAGGAGGGCCGAAAGGATCAACCCGGTCCTGACATTATCAGACATACTATATTTCATTGTTGATCAGTTGATATTCCAACTCGCAGTAGCCCCCGCCCTGGCTTCGGCCGGGTTCTCGTAATAATGCAGATCGTAATAAACGCCTTTGTTCCAGTCGTCGACGAATTGATCATAATGAGGGCTGCCGATAGTGCCGGACTGCCCCCCTGCATAGATACCATAGGCCTTGGGCCGCTCCCCCAGCTCGACGATCATCCTCCAGGAAGGTCCCCATTTTTGGGAAACGGCATTGATGGCCTCCGGATGTCCTGAAGAGGGTATCCGCAACCGGCTGAATAATCCCAGGTTGCTGATATGCATCAGGCTGACGGTGTTGTAGTCCCCCCATTCCGAACGGCCTTCTGCGCGACGCTTGCCGATTTCTGCAACCGCCGACTTGAAAGCGTCCAGCACCAGGTCTTTCGCCGTTTCCTTCTGCGTCGTTCCAATTCTGTCGAAATACGGGTTCTCCGGCTCGTTCTGCAGCAGTCCGAGCAGGATTCGGTCGTCGGGCGTTTTCGCATAAAAGGAATACTGCCGAAGCTCGTCCCAGGTCGACTCCCGCATATTCTTCCACCATTTTTCGAATAAGGGCGCCAGCTCGTCGTTGCGATCGTATTTCCCTTTCCATCGCGACATCCGGCCTAGCCACCCGCGCTCGGCAACAGAAAGTCTATTGCTGTCCGTAAGCCCCAGAAGAACCGGCGCCGCAGTCAGTGCAAAAAAATTCGTATTGTCCAGCTGCATCTTCTGCATCGAGCCGACATCGAATTTCTGCGCCCCTGCCAGCAAGTCCTTTATCCGCTGCGCCCTGTTGCCTACAAAGGCTCCGTTATAATAATAGGGATACCGTTGCGAAGTCGGCTGCTGGTTCGCCGAGAACAAATAACCGCAGGCAGGATTGAATAACCGGGGAAGGCTGTCTTCAGGTATGTAACGCCCGTAGTCATGCGCACTTCGAGTCCCGTCGAGGATAAACTTCCCTTGCCCTGGCCATTTGACCGGCATTCTTCCCTGATGGTCCACGGCAATATCGTTGTTCTTACAGGCAAACATGAAATTCTGGATCGGACAGGCATAGTGCCGGATGGCGGCCCGGTATTCACTGTAGTCCTTCGCCCGGGCCAATTCGAGAAACGTCCGGATTTCATTGGATGCATGGGCCAGCTCCCAGCGCAATGCATGATCGGCCAGTCCCTGGCTGCCGGGAAAACTTTTGGTATAAGGTATAGGCCCGTGAACGGTATGATAGATGGTGTCGTACACCGGCCGCTGCCCTCTCCTCTTTATCTCTTCGACCGAATAAGGCAGCTCCAGCCATCGCCCATCCAGAAAATATTTTTTATAATCGTCCCGAACCCTCAGTTTGTACCAGTCTTTCACATCGTCGGCTCCGTTCGTCAGCCCCCAGGCAATGTCCCGGTTAAACCCGATGATCACTGCCGGCGTTCCGGGTATCGAAACGCCATATACATTCATGCCGGGCGTCGACAACTGCATTTCCATCCAGACTGCCGGAAGAGAAAGATTCAAATGAGGATCGTTGCAGAGGATCGGGTGTGCCGTCCCCGTCTTTGTTCCGGATACCACCCAGCCATTACTCCCCAATTTGGGATTGAATTCGGTGGACGGCACAGTCGACCCTGTATTCAAAAAGGAAAAATCCAGGTAGTCCGGCTTCCGAATATACAGGAGGTCCTCGTTGACCTTGCCGGCCGAATCCGGTACGACCGGCGCCGAATGAACGTCGAAATTGGGGTATAGCTTATTAAAGGTCTTTTCTCCCATCGCCAGCATGAGGTTAGTCATCGTCAGGTCATCGTCGTATCCCGACAACAGGCTGGCCATGCTCTTCATGATCAGGACAGTTTTCAAGGGAGACCATGGCTCCGGCCGGTAGTCCAATATCTTATATTCGATCGGCAGGGATTTATAGTCCAGGCTAGCTATGTAGGCATTTACCCCACGCGTATAGGCCAAGAGCGCAGCCATCGTTTCAGGCTCCTTTTCCATCGATGCCAACGACGCCCTGGCCGCATCCGGCAACCCGGTGCGGCGCTGGACACGGTCCTGGTTGAGAAAGCCCTCCCGGAATATTTCCGAGAGCCGCCCGGCGGCCACATAGCTCAAAATATCCATCTGCCATAAACGGAAAGAGGCAGCTACGTAGCCTTGTGCGAAGTAGAGGTCTTCGACGTCCTGCGCAAACAAATGCGGTACCTTCCGTTCGTCGAGATAGACTTCCACGGGATGACGAACTCCATGTACCGTTATATTCGCCGCCGGCGCATCCAGCAAGGCGTCATCGCCGTTACGAAACAGCCCGGTAAAAGGGTCCAGTATTTTCCCCAATGGCGGCACCATAAAAATCTGGCCTGACAAGGCGATAATCAAGAGGACCAGCGCCGCCAGCGGAAACAGGCCTTCGATTTTAATTTTTTTCATACATGCTGAGATTAATAAAGTCCAGTAACATTTCCGGCGTATAAAAGCTACAGGGAAGTGTATCGTTCTTTTCCCTTTCGGCGACGGAGAGGTCGCTGAGCAACATCATTTCCGGCTTCCCGCCCCGCTCCTTCAACATCAGACACCGGATCAAAGGAGAGCTGCCCCACCAGAAATAGGCGCCTTTGTTTTCCTTTGAGTAGGTTCCCGTATAAGTAATCAGCACCGGAACCGCCGACCGGTCGAGGCCATTTCGCAGAAAATGATTGTAGATGCTGGACGAACAATGCATCAGTCCGGTACAGGGTCCGAATACCATTTTAGTATGCCGGGAAGCGATAAGACACAGATTCTGGCGAAGCGTCATGCCCTTGGAAACAATAATCCGGCGGGCCTTTCGCCCGCCCAGCCATTGGCGGTAGAATTCCTCTTTCCCGATATTCCTTTCGTCGAAAACGAGCACCCTTACCCCCGGTCTGTCCAGGATGGACGACAGCAGGTCGAAGTAGACCGTATTCGAAAGCAGTTTGTCCCTGCCGCCGGACGAATCGCACATGACCAGCAGCTCCTCTTCCGGCTGAAGGCCCCGGGCCTTCAGCCACTGGTCACCCCAATCCCGTTCATCCTGGCTGATGTAGAGTTCTCCCGGCAGGCTGTCCGTTACATACGACATCAATTCGTTGAAAAATGGAAAGATGCACCGGGATTCTTTGCGCGGTATCAACAACAACTCCGAAATCGAGTAGACCATTGGCCGGAAGCGGCCGGATAAAATACCTTCACCGTATTTTTCCGCCAAATATTCCAACAGCCGCACCTCATCATAGGCAATACAAAAAATCAGGTCGTAATCCGCGAAGTCAATTTCGGTCCACGGCAGAAGCGATAACCGGTCAATATTGGGATTGTTCTTGAGCAGTCCCTCGGATAACTCGTAGTTATGCCGATCCGTAAAGTTCAGGTGCAGCGAAGCGTTTTGAAGAAACGAACGGAAGTGAACCAGCTTGTTCATCCGGACACAGCAGTCTCCGATGAACGTGATCTTTTCTTCGTAGAGCAGCAACACTTTTCCGGCGCTCTTTGCCGGCCCGTTACCGACAGTGGCCAGGATCTGGTCGTATATCTCCTTTGTGGCAAGGTCCGCGGGTTGGTACTTGGTCATGTTTTTTTCGATTACGGCGATAACAAAGTTAAACCGGTCTCACTTGAGCCGTACATGGCCCCTGAGGCGGCTGAATTTCCGGTAAAAGCCTATTGCAAGCCCTTCTATAAAAAAGTGCAGCGGCGAAAGGGAAAAGACGCTTTGAAGCGCGGCAACGATTCTATTTTCTTCTTCCCGGCTCATATCCAGGGGTGGTAATAACCGGCCGAACAGGCACAGTAATCCGGCACGCCGGTATAAGATCCTGGTCAGGATATAGTTGGTCTTTTCAAGCCCGAAAATAAAGAAGGGGAAACGGCCCATGTTGGCGTAAATATGAATATGCAAGCCGTGAATTTCCGCCTTTTTGAATGACCGGTGACGGAGTTGGAGACTCTCCAGTGCTGCACCCAGTCTAGCCGACGACTCGGCGACGCGTACCGGAAGGTCCCTGTTCCGGATCTTTTCCAGGACATCCAGCGCAATATGACAGGTGAGGTCGTTCCGGTACAACTTCTCCAACCTGCCCACAAGGGCTGGAGAATTTTCCAGCGCGCGCCGGTACAGCAGATCGTCCGTCATCAGGACCGAGAAAGGCGTCAGCATGCCTGTAAGCCCCTTCGCCAGTGTCAGAAGATCGGGCCTTGGCAGGGACGCGTCGACGCTGGTAAGAGACCCTCCCCGGCAAACCCCGTTTAATATTCCGTCGACCCCGACCAGGTATCCATATTCCTGGCGGTGCGCGCCGACGACTGCCAATACTTCTCCGGGAATTTTCCGCAAAGCCCGTCCCTGGATGATCTCCATCCAAACAAGAGCGATATCGCCCCCCGCAAGTCTTTCCTTGAGGCGTACCGACGCATTTGTGGCAAACGGGTCGAAGGTTTCCACGTGGGCATACAAGGGACTGAAGAATCGATGATTGGAAGAAGTCACATTCAACGCAGCCAGTGTCTTGCCGCCATAGTTGCCTTTAAAGATGAGAATTTTTCTTTTTGGGGCCGCTGCAAGCAGCGACAGGATGATGCCCATCTCGACCACGGAAGCCCCGCTCACTCCCTGAAACATCCGGGTAAGGCCCGTCATCCCGCTCAGCGTTTCGTTCAACTCCCTGAAATAATTCTTTTCCTCCCGGTGGTTCCGGAGAACAGCCGGAATAACGCCTGCGTTGTTGTGACCTTCAATATTGCAACCGCTGCTACCCACACAATCCAGGATGTTACGCGTCAGGCCCGAGGGATTGCGTACGGTAAGCGAAGCGCCCTCCGCTTCGGCTACGCTCAGACTCACGGCGAGGCTCCGGAATAGAACGGGAAGACCGGCATTGACGTGTTTTCGCATCAGCCGTATCCTGGCCCGGTCATTATCCGAAACAATTCGAAGGACATCCCGGGTTTCCTTATCCAGGTCGGGAAATAGCTCCAGCAGGTGCTTGAATACATAAGAAAGAACGGTACCATTCCCACCGAACGTCGTAGAATGCAGCGCGCATCCCCTGATCGTATCCCAACTGCTAAAAACGGGCGCAGAGACAGTAAACGCACCAAAGGGAAGCTGTCGCTTCGTCAACGCTTCACCCCAGCAGACGATATCGAAAGCGCCCAAGGAGGCGCGCTCCGTTTTTAACCGGTCGGGGGCGCTCAAACGCGACAGGTCCAAAACTTTTATTGCACCCGGAATGCCCGCGAAAGAAAGATAGCCGGGCCCTGGCCATTCCACCGGAGACAAGACCAGTATTCTGGCATTCCCTTTTCCCGTCTCCACGGCAATCTCCTGTTCCCGGTCGACGAAACGGATGCCGGGAATCAGCGCCTCCCCTTCAGACATGTCCAGGGGGTCGAAATAGTCCCGATAGTAGCCGGTCGGGTCAAAAAACAATACCCTTCCGTCCGAACTGTCGTCGGCTCCGAAGGATGCGTGCCGTGCAAGCTTAATCGCGCCATGAACCGCTTCCATATGCGAGTTGCAGAAAAAAGTTTTGCGCACCACTCCTTCGCGGAAACCGTTGACGATCTCTCCCATTAAATAAGCCGTCTTCACCGTCTCTTCCAGCGAAAAATTCAGCGGAGAAAGAAATGCCGGCTTCTTGCGGCGAACGCGGTCTTCCAGGTGTTCCAGCAGATCGGAGGAGGCATTCCTGAATAATCCTTCGCCGGCCGGCGGCGCCCAGGCTTCCCCGGGAAAAGTGTAGGCCATATTTCAGCGTTTGAAAAAATGAAAAAGTTCTACCAGAGCGCGGCGGTTACCTTTCGATAACATTCCGAAATGATCGATGCAAGTCTTTCCGGATGCCGGTATATAAAAAAGTGCCCTCCGGGGAACAGCTCATGCCGGAAGACGTTCCGGGTGTACCTGCTCCAGTTCGTGATGTCTTCCTTTCCCGGTTCGTCATCTCCCATCAGCGCAAAAAGCGGCACGTCGACAGGTCCATCTTCTTCCATGCCGTTCTTTTCGGCGATTTCGAAGTCCGCACGAAGGATAGGTTCGAAATGATCGAACATTTCCTTGTTGTCCAATACTTCATCCGGGATTCCACCCATCATCCGGAGTTCCTGTTTGAATGCCTCCCTTTCGAGGCGGTACTTCAGCTGGGGCCGGCCATGCTTCCGCGGACCGGGGTTGCCGCTGACGATCAGATAGACGGGCGGTTTACCGGCGGTTTGAAGCATGGAAGCCACCTTCAAGGCCAGATAGGCACCCATGCTGTGTCCATAAATCATGAAATTACCCGGTACGAGCGTCCGCTCCACCTGGAAATAAATATCCTCGGCGGCCTGCGAAAAATTATAAAGCAGCCTCTCGTCGGAACGCCGCCCCCGCCCGGGAAGCTCCGGGGAAATGACCTCGAACTGTTTCAACCAGGGCTTGAGAAATGAAAAGGAATGTGTGTTCCCGCCGGCATAGTGTAGTAAAAACAATTGCGTTTTTCTCATTCGTTTATGTGTCGGTTTAAGTCGAGCAAAACCGGGGAGACCGGGTGTTCCTCCTTCAGCCGGCCCTCATTCATTTTAAACAGCCGGTTGGAGACGGAGTAATATTTATCGTCGTGCGTGATCGCGAGGATCGTAAATCCTTGTTCGTTCAGGAAGGGGATGATCTCCGTATAGAATTTTTTCCTGAAATACGGATCCTGGTCGGCGGCCCATTCGTCGATGACCAGGATAGGCTTGGTCTCCATAAGTGCAATGATCAGGGCCAGCCGCTTGCGTTGCCCTGCAGAAAGATCGGTCGTAGAAAACCGCCGCCCTTCGAGATGCAACTTCCCCTCCAGCTCGAACAGCCGGATATAGAAATCCCATTTCTCCGGGTCGAAGTACTCCTCCAGCAATACTTCGTCGAAGAGATAGAAGTCGCTCAGCACGACAGTAAACAGCGTCTTGTATTCGGGATAGAGTTCCGGGCCGATTACCAGGCCGTCGACCTGGATCTCGCCCGACGCCGGTAAACACAGCCCAAGGAAACAATTGATAAATGTCGTCTTGCCGCTACCGTTGCCGCCATAGATAAAAACCGTATCTCCCCTCCGTAGATCGAAATCGACCGGGCCGATCCCGAACGAGGAGGCTGTCCCTTCGTAATTGAAAACGAGCCGCCTGACCGCAATATGATCGAATCCCCGGATGACTTTCCCCGTGGGAATGGGATTGGAGAAGTTGGCCCTTTCCAGTTCCGCCTTCAGACCGGTAAGGTGATCGATCGATACCCCCGCCCGCATAAAAGTCGGAAACTGCAACATGATGCCTTCCACCGCCCCCAGCAGGTACAGCGTCGTAAAGACGAAGGTGACGACATCGGCGGCCTTGATGTGCAGCGTGACACTGAAGACCAGCAGCACTGACGTGACTAGAAGGTAGAAAAACACCTGCCCCGTAATCTGCGTATTCAGCATGGCTGTAATGGCCCCGGTATCGAAGCGGTAAGACTCGTTGGCATTTGGGATAATGCGCTCCTCGTAGATATAACGGCCCTTTCTCGGTTCTATATAGATTTCCTTGATCCCATTCAGGACAGCGTTCAAATTTGCCTGAAATTTATTTTCCAGCCTCCGGCTCTGCTGAAGCGACCTGCTGTTGGCCTGCGCCGAAAAGTAATAAAACGTAGCTCCAGCGAGTGCGACCAGGAGCGTGATCGTGAAAAGAAACAGGGAGATAGTCGCCAGGTAGGCCAGGCAGGATACCGTCATGATAATGGATATGCACAGTCCTATAAAAGCCATCGATGCATTGGTCAGCGCATCCACATCCCTGAGAATGGCCGTCTGCACCAGCGTCTTCCGGGCAGCCAGCTGTTGGTAATTCGCGTTGAGCGCCATCGAGAGGATTTCCTTTCGAAGGCTCCAGGAGATCCGCAGGGAGAGATGGATGACGATCACCGAAAGCGCCCGCCTGGACCAGATGGAAAACAGGATAATTCCGGCAAAGAGTAGCAGGAATTCCCGGCTTACCGCCGTATAGCCGCCCCCCACCAGCAACCCGACAACCTTCGTTACGGCATTGATGAACAAGAAGCCGGATAACCCGGTTGCCATTCCGAGAAAGAGATAACGAACAAGGCCCATCCGTCCTGTCAACGGTAGTACGATCCTGATTAAATGCTTCACAAAGGCGGTTTAAAGGGATGAAGACTCGACTAGTTCCTCCTTGAATTCATACAATATTTCCTTTTCCCCGAAAAGCCGCTCGGCAATGATGCCCCTGCTCCTGCATTCCCCGACCAGCAGGTTCGACTGCACGATCGGTCGAGACTCCTCGGTGTACCGGATGGTACTGATAAATTCGAGCCAGGGCTCCATACCCATGGCATACACATATGTTTCTTTGGGATGGAAAATATCGACAAGATGTATGCCCTTTTCGAAATTGGAACCCGCCAGACGCCTGGACTGATCCTTATCCCTCGCCAGATCCTCCGTCAGCAGCGGCCCGTATAGCCAGGTCAGCGGCGCGCCGTCACATTCCATACCGAGGAAGATCACGTCCACGTCGCCTATCCGGCGGTGAATATGCTTGTAGAGCCGCGGCTCGACCACACGGGAATCCGCAACAAATAAAAACCGGAATTTGTCGACAACGACGTGATAACACAGCTTGGCCTGGATATTCAGGTCGCAATGCTCACCGGTGAACGGTATCCCGGTAATCGTACAATCCCCGAAACGGACCTTTTCCATCTCGTCCAGCTCGATCACATTGTGAAAACCCACGCTGTTGAACATCAGCTTCAGGTTCGGATCCTGGAGCGCGCCGCTGGTCGTCCTCGGAACGATGATATTCCTGATCTTGTGCCGCAGCGGCAACAAAGTCTCGAAAAGGATATGATCCTGGTGGTTATGCGTAATCAGCACGTAATCGATTTCATCCGGTATGTCGATATCGGAAAAATGTTCGACGCTAGACCGATAGCCGTAGTAACTGATAAGCGGATCCACCAAAATGCTTACGTCCTTTGTTTCGATCAGAATACAGGCATGCCCGAAGTAGCGCATCCGGACATAAGGTCCTTCATATTTTTGATAGGTCAGCGGTTTTTCGGTCGTGAAAAAAGTATCGAAAAGACCCCGGTCTTCCTCCCTTATCCCCAGCAGCGCTGCAATCTCATCGATGGAACCGGGCTCTCTCTTCATCCGGCTCAGTTTATCGATACCCGCATGATCAAAAGGAACCGGCAGATGAATGACCCCCGGCTCATCCAGCCTGGCCGTACTCAGACAGAAAGGCCGCTCGTCATTGTTGGTGACCCACAACGCAATGCTTTGCGCCGACCGGTCATAAAATTCGCTGTCGTAAAGCAAAGATTCGAAAATCCTGAAAGACGGGTTGTTGTTTAGATCATAGGTCAGCTCGACATAGCCTTTCAACAGATCCGGGACTTTTTCATAGAGGTCTTCAAGAGAATAGCCGCGCGCATGCGCCTTCAGCATCGTGTCCAGCTCGCTGATCGCAGAAGCGAGGCTGACCAGCGCCGATTGCTTGTCAAGCGTCTCCCCTTTCAATTTCTTCACGTCTTCGACCCTTGGCTGTTTATAGTCCATGAATGGTCCGCCAAGCATTTTGGGATTCAGCACCGCCGCAGCATGTATTTGCGGAGATTGTATATAGGAATTCATGATCTTGAGATGACGGCCCACTACGTTCATGGCCGCAGTAGCAGGAGAGATCAGGTGAGACCATGCATACCATCTTTCGACGAGAGGCTCGATGATGACGTTCAGCCTCAAATAATATTTTTCATTATTCATAACCTTGGGTTTTATTGATTTTTAAACAACCATTGCGGGAAGGAGATATTTATCGCTTTCAGCTCCGTGAGCGTAAGCCTGGTCGATACGTGGCTGGTTTGCCTGGAAAGCCGGTTTATAACGGCCGGATCGATCCGGGCGCTTGCATCGAAGTGAAAATCGAGCATCGTACCCAACGGCGATTCGGAAGTCGGGACCATTTGCTGAAGCCTGGCGAGCCATTCGGCCATCGGCAGCACTTGTATCCGGTCACCGGCGTCCCGGCCGGCAAAGAGCGACGATACAGGTATGAAGGCGTCATTGATGAGATGGAAGATTTTGGTCCGATCGAATGGCTGCAGGGACAGGCTTACGATGGCCCGGGCGGTAAAATCTACCGGGGTCATCGGAACGCCATAACCTTCCGGACAAGCCCGAATTTTTTCACAGGCGGCCATCAGCTGGCTGAACCATTGCTGGGAAGGCATTTTTCCTGTCCGCTCGTCGCCGGAAATGAGTCCCAGCCGATGGATTTGTACGGGTAGGCCGGCGGCGCCCGCGGCCAGCATGATTCTCTCCGCTACCCATTTGGATGCCGAGTAGCCTTTATGCGGTGCATGCCGTTCTCTATCGATCGAATCGTATTCTCCGCGCATTTTTCCCTTTTCACCACTGAATATTGAAAGGGTGGAAATGTGAATCACCCGTTTTAGTTTTAGCGTGGTCGCCAGCCGGACGACTTCCCGGCAAGAGCCGACATTGGCCGGGGCCATCTTGCCATAAGGAGAAAGCAGGTCCATATATGCCGCAGCATGATAAATCATATCGACCTTCTCCGCCAGTTCGGTATAATCGGCTTTATGCATCCCCAGCCGCGGCTTAGCCATATCCCCGGACACGGGCCGGATGCGATGCATCCACGATAGGTCGTACAAATCATAGAACCGGAGATTGTCCAGGATGCGGCGGCCGCCTTCGGCGGTATCCTTTGCCCGGACCAGGCAATAGACCGTGCCACTCGTATTTTCCAAAAGCTCCTTCAACAGATGGGCCCCGACAAACCCCGTTGCTCCGGTAAGCAATACGTTTTCAGGCATGCCAGTAGAACCTGCCAGCCGCCGGATTTTCTCTCTGCCGGGTCGAATCCGGCATTCCTTTTCCCAGTCGATGGCCGCTGCTTCCCCGTTCTGCATTCCGGAATCGTCCAGCAGACGGCACAACCCCTCGATGGTCGGATGGGCATATAAATCCCGTATCGACAGCTTTGCATTCATTTCACGGTTGATCATACCGATCATTCGCATCGCCAGCAGCGACTGTCCGCCCGCATGGAAAAAATCTTCGGTCACGCCGATCCTGTCCCTTCCGAGGAGATCGCACCAGAGAGCAGCCATCTTCTCCTCCTTCCTGCTGCGCGGCGCAACAACCTGAACGATCGCATCCTCCCCCTCCTGTTGAATTACGGCTGGCGGTTCTTCATCTTCTCCCGGCGCCGGCATCTTCCTTTTTTCCCGGTCGGTCAACAGCTCTAAACCGGAAAGCGCAAGGCCCGGCGCGGAAAGCAGGTGCATGACGATTTCGACGAACAGGTTCCCAACCCGCTCCGCAGAAAGTCCGCAGCGCAGCTTTCTGTACAGATTCAGCTTGACTGTATATTGCCCGCCAGTGACATTTATCGACAGGTCCATCCAGGTGTTGGTTCGTCCATAACCGGTAATGTCGACGGGCGGACGAACCTCCTCTTCCCGGAGCGAAGCGGCATCTTCCAGCAGGGAGGAATAGGCATGAAAGTCGGTGAAGTTGAACAACACATCGAAAAAGGGATTTCCCGCTGCCGCCCGCTTGCTAAAAAGCCGCGCCAGCTCGAACATACTCAGCCGCTCGTATTCTTTCAATGCATTTATCTTATCCTTCACCATGCCAGTCAGTTCACGGCCCGACAAATGGTCGCCGATCGTCATCCGGACAGGGATCGTATTGAGAAAACAACCCAGCACCCGATCTCCGTCTTCCTTATCGGGCCTGGTGTTCGTAACGACGCCGGCGATGACCTCCCTTTGTGAAGTCAAAAGGCGCAGCAGGTAGAGATAGGCCGCAAGCGAGAGCGCCTTTACCGTTACATGGAGACCGGCCGCCGTTTCTTTCAACTGCCTTACGGCTTCGCCGTCGAAAGAGTAGTGGAACTTATGGAATTGCTTTTCCTCCGTGAACAACTCCAACCGCCGGTAGCCGTCCAGCTCCTTCTTCCAGAATTCATGTACCGCCCCGTCCTGCAGCCCGGCCAGTTGTTCGACGACATAGTCCTTGTATTCGGCCTTTAATTTCTCCGGGATAAATCCGGGCTCCTGCTTCAATCGAAAGTAAAGATTATGCAGTTCGGTCTTGAGCGAAGCGTCGCTCCATCCGTCAATGATCGCATGATGGGTTTGAAAAACAAATATTATCTCGCCCTGGCCTAGCCTATAGACGCGAAGTTTCCATAAAGGCGCCCTGGAAAATTCGAATGGAACTCTTCTTTCTCTTTTCAGGTAGGCCCGGATGGTTCTCTGCTGGGCATTCCTGTCCAGCGCTGAAAGGTCTTCGAAATCCAGCGGCAGCGTAATCGTCCGGTGGACGATATGCAGGGCCGTTTCGAAGTCCTCCGAATTGAAAGAAGTCCGCAGAATAGCGTGCTTATCCACGAGCAATGATAATGCGGTACGCAGCGTCTCCGGCTCGAAGTCCCTGAGTATCTTACGCTGGACCATCTGATCGTGATAAATGCCCGAACCCTGGTGCAGCATGGATTCATAAACCATCCCTTTTTCGATATCGCTCATCGGGTAGACGTCTTCGATATTCGAAGGGTCCGCCAGCCGGCCCGAAGAAAGCACTTCTTCCCTCAGCGATTGCATCGCCGACCTCAGATCCTCTTCCCGCCGGCGACGTTCGGAATGAATAACGCCGGGCTCATTCGGCTTCAACGGGAGCCGGTCGAAAAGCTCCTCGATCGTATTATATTTGTAAACGTCCGATATCGCAATGTCCAAACCAAGGACATTTCTTGCGGCAGATGTCATCCGGAGAATTTTGATGGAGTCCCCGCCGGACAGAAAGAAATTGTGCCTTATGCCAATCCTTTCTGTCCCTAGTATTTCCTGCCATAGCTCCGTCATCAGACGCTCCGGTTCACTACGCGGAGCGGTATATTCCTCCACAGCAGCCTGACCACCTTCCAACTGCGGCAGCCGCTGCCTGTCGATTTTTCCATTTACTGTAACCGGGAATTCATCCAGGTGGATGCACGACGCCGGCAGCATGTATACCGGCAGCCGCTGGCTGAGGTAAGAGCGGAGATCCGGTATTCCGGCATTCTCCCGGGGAGAGACATAAGCGATCAACTCCTTTTCTCCGCGGGTATTCGTCCTGACGGCCACCAGGGCCATGGCTACCGCCGGATGCGCATGCAACACGTTTTCGATCTCACCCAGCTCGATCCTGTACCCGTTGATCTTGACCTGGCTGTCCTTCCGGCCCGCAAATTCGATGTTCCCGTCGGGCAGCCATCTTCCCAGGTCCCCCGTACGATACATCTTCTCTCCTTCAGCAAAAGGATTTTCCACGAATTTTTCCGCCGTCAGCGCCTCATTGTTAAGATATCCCTGCGCTACCCCTCTTCCGCCGATACAGATTTCCCCCGTAGCTCCGGCCGGCAGCAGTTGCAGGCGTTCACCAAGGATATATACTTTCGAGTTCGCCAGGGGCCGGCCGATCGGAATCGGACTGACGGATGTTCCCGCGCCCTTACCGATCTTATACACCGTCACCCCTATCGTCGTCTCGGTCGGACCATAGGCATTGTAGTAGTCGCCGAGTTGCGTAAAAGCATCGATCGCCGAAGTCGGTACGCCTTCTCCCCCCGTTACCAGTTTCTCCAGCATCACCAATCTTTCCGGAGTCAGTATCTTCAGATAAGCCGGAGGGATAGAAGCCATTTGAATCTGTTGAAACGAAAGATATTGCTCCAGCAGAACCGCATCTTTTTTCTCATCTTCGGGAACGATGCAAAGCGTAGCACCCGCTGTCAGCGTGGTAAAGATTTCGAAGACGGAGACGTCGAAGGAAGGGGAAGCGAACTGCAGCACTCTTTTGCCTGCGGACATCCCGAAAACCTGGCAAAGCGCCTGGATGGAATTTGCCGCCGAAGCGTGAGTAATCATAACGCCCTTCGGCTCCCCTGTCGAACCGGACGTATAGATGACATAAGCCAAATCTTCCGGGACTACCCGCCCGGCCGCCGTGACCGGAGCTCCTTCACTCTCCGTGTCCCAGTCCAGGTCGATAGCCAGCAGCCCGTTCGAATAATAATCCAGGTCGAAGATATATCCAGCCTGCGTGACCAGTAGCCTGGCAGCCGTGTCTTTCAAGATGTATTCCTTTCTCGGCCGGGGGTATTCCGGGTCGACCGGCACGTAGGAGCAACGGCATTTGAGTATGGCCAGCATTGCCACGACCATGTTTTCCGACCTGTCGAGCATTATGCCCACCTGGTCTCCCGCCACCACTCCGTACCGGTTTTGCAATAAGCCTGCCAGTCTGTCCGACCGCCGGTCCAGTTCGCCATAGCTAAGCTCCCCGCCGGAAAACCGGATCGCTGCCGAATCCGGACGAATGGCTGCCTGGACCTGGAAGAGGCTGACCAGCGTGAAATCCTCCGGCCAGTCTACATCCGTTTTATTCCATTCGATTAACTGCTGTTGCTTTTCTCCGGGAAAAAGGAAGTCCAGCCGATGGACAGGAAGGTCGGGGTTTTCCAGCGCTGCATTCAGCAACCGTTCCAAATGATCGACAAACCTGCGAATCGTCGACTGACCGTAGACATCGGTATTGTAAACGACGTAGACCCGGAGACCATCATCCGAATCGGTGAAGCTGAAAACAATGTCGAAGACGCTGGTCACCTTTTCCGCCTCCTTATATTCACTGACCTGCAATCCCTTCAGTCCTTCCTGCTTTTCTCCTCTCACGCCGGCCGAATTTTGAACAATCACCTGGATATCGAACAAGGGATTGCGTCCCATGTCCCGCTGCAAACCCAAGTCGCTCACCAAGCGGTCGAACGGGTAGTTCTGGCGCTCGAATGCGCCGGTCGTGACACGTTTGACTTTCAGCAGCAAGCTTCTAAAACTGTCCTCCTCGGTAAATGTAGTCCTCAGGGCCAGGGTGTTTGCGTAAAAACCTATTTGTTCTTCCAGCTCCCGGTGATTACGGCCCGTGACAGGAGTGCCGATAATAATATCTTTCAATCCCGTATACCGGTATATAAGAAGGTCGACCGCAGCGACGAGCCCCATAAATAGCGTACATCCCTGTCCGTGACAGAACGTCTTCAGGGATTTTTCCAGAGAAGACGAAAAGTCCGCATTCAGGCGCTCCCCATTGTACGTCTTCAGCGCCGGTCTCTTTTTGTCCGACGGAAGATCGACCACCGGCAGCTCTCCATGGAAAAGATGCGTCCACCAATTCCGTTGTTCCATCAGGGACTCGCCGCCAAGTTGCTGCTGCTGCCATGCCGCGTAGTCTTTGTATTGGATCCGTAGCGATTTCCGGTCCATATCCCTACCCTCCCGGAGCGCATTGTAAACTTGCAGCAGCTCCCCTATGAGTATCCGTTTAGACCATCCATCACTGATGATGTGGTGCATTACGTAAACAAATATCCACCGGTCGGCCCCCGTCCGGAAAAGAGTCGCCCGGAACAACGGTCCGGCAGCCAGATCGAAGGGCTTGACAAACTCGGCCTCCACTTTTCCCTTGAGTTGCGTATCCGTAAAAGGGGCAATTGTCAGATCGTGCCGGACAAGACCGAAGTTCAGTTCCTCCGGTTCGAGGATGACCTGCCTTATTTCTCCCAGCGGGTTTTTGCGGAACACCGTCCGCAATATTTCGTGCCGTTCGATCAAAACCGAAAAGCTTCGCTCCAGCAACACTGGGTCCAGCTGCCCGTCGAATACCCTTACGCCCGGAATGTTATATCCTATATTGCCCTGTTCGAACTGGCTTAGAATCCATAGCCGGTGCTGGGAAGACGATAACGGATAATCGGCCGCCGCCGCCGCCCGGGGTATGCTGGCCTGAAACGAGTTTTTGAAACCAGTCTGGTTGTTTTCCTGCAGAAAACGGATAAGCTCCTTTTTTTTATCCCTGATTTCCTCGATCACGTTCGAGTCTACTGCGGCATAGCTCGAAAATACTTTCAGCTCGCCATTCACCACTTCTACTACGATATTATTATCTCTTATCGCCTTTAAAAGCTCTTTCATAGTTCGATTTCTTTTAAGGTGGCCCGGTCATATAGTTGCTGGTTACGTAAAAAAGATATCTGCTCGGCGATATTTTCGACCGTTCCTTCGTCGAAGATGCTTTGCAAATTCACCTTGACCAAGAGTGCGGCATTGATCCTCGAAATAAGCTGGACCGCCTTGATACTGTGACCGCCGAGACTAAAGAAGTTGTCCCGTATGCCGATCGGCCGGCGGCCCAGTACTTCCTCCCATATAGCGACCAGCATTTCTTCCATGGCATTGCGCGGCGCGACATACGGCGTGGAGGCCTGTCTCACCGAGGCCGGGTCCGGCAGCCGCCTTCGGTCCACTTTGCCGTTGGCATTCAAGGGCATTTCTTCCAGGTGGACGAACCAGGCCGGCAACATATAGGAGGGTAGCATCTTTTGCAAAATCGCTTTCAACTCCGCCGCATTCGCCGCCTCTTTCCCGCTGGTATAGGCTATCAGTTCTTTTTCACCCCCTTCTACGGCAACAAACTGCACGGTGGCAGACGCTATGCCGGGACAATGCAGCAGCGCCATCTCGATTTCACCCGGCTCGATCCGGTGCCCCCGGATTTTGACCTGGTCGTCCTTACGGCCGAGAAAAGAAATAGTTCCATCGGGAAGCCACTTCACCAAATCCCCGGTCCGGTACAGAAGGGTCCCGGGCTCGAACGGATTGGCTACGAATTTCTCCGCGGTTAGATCGGGCCGGTTGAAATACCCTGCGGACAATCCCTCTCCGCTTATGCAAAGTTCCCCATGCACGCCTATGGGCACAAGATTCAGACGCCGGTCGACCACATAAACCGCTCCGTTGCAAAAAGGGCTACCCAACGAGACGACCGCCTCCGGGTCATAGATATCAATCCGCCTGATGAGCTTACCGATGGTGGTTTCAGAAGGGCCGTAGTGATTGTAAACCTGGCAGGATGCTCCGCCTTCCCGCAATTGCGCGATAATGTCGGGAGTAAGTTGTTCGCCGCCCAAAACCAGGCACCGCGCAGGCGCCACCACCGGCCCTCCGTCCTGGAGCACCTTCCAGTGGGAAGGAACTATCTTGAGGCAGTCCACGCCGGCCTGGCGGATGCAATCGGCATCCATGACCTCCCGCGTACCGAATATCTGCAGACGTCCCCCTGTAATCAGGGAGCTGTATAAAACTGTATTGCCGAGATCCGCTGCGATGGTAGAAACCAGCCCGAAACTCCGGCAGTCCGAGATATTAGTTACAGACAAAAGTCCGGAAAGATAATCCACCAGCGAGCGATGGCTGATGACCACCCCTTTGGGCTGACCGGTCGAACCGGACGTATAGAGAACATATGCAGGGGCCGCAGCATCAACCGTGGCGATAGGCCATTCGGCGCTCGTAGTGAGCGCCTCCAGCTGGATATCCGCGGCAAAAACATTCCCGGAATAATAGTCCAGGTCAAAAATGTAGTCGGTCTGTGTAATGAGCGCCTTGATCGAAGTATCCCGAATAATAAACTCCCTCCTCAGTTTCGGATTATCAGGGTCGATCGCCACATAAGCCGCGCCGGTTTTCATGACGGCAAGGAGGGCGGCAATCATTTTTTCCGACCTGTCGAGCAGGATGCCGACCCTATCCCGTGCACCGACCCCATACTGGGTTATCAAGTAATTAGCCAGCCTGTTCGAACGCTCATCCAGCTGCGCATAACTAAGCTGGCGGCCGCCGGCAGCCACCGCAATCGCTTCGGGATCTTTCTCTACCTGCCGTTTATAAAGGTCCAGGAAAGTCGTTTCGCACAGATAGGAAACACTCGCCTTGTTAACGCCTCTCAACAAGAAGTCTTTCTCCCGGCCGCCCATATAGTCGAGCGAATGCAAAGGCGCTTCCGGCGAGGCAGATATGGCCGCCACGAGATTTTCCAGGTGATCCGCCATGGTCCGTGCCGTGCGCTCCGAAAAAATATCTTTGTTGTAAACCAACCTAAGATCGATGCCGTCAGCCCTTTCAGCGAAGAAAAACGTAAGATCGAACTTGCTGACAACCGCAGGCGATGCCTGGTATTCCGAAATGGACATCCCCATTCCGGCCCTGTCCGCACCGGCCTTGTGTTTTTCGGTATTTTGAAGGACCACCATCACGTCGAACAGCGGATGACGGCTCCTGTCGCGGGGAACCTGCAACGCATTAACCAGTTCATCAAACGGGTACGCCTGGTGCTCATAAGCTTCTACGGTCGTCTTCCGCACCTTTTCAAGAAGATCGCAATAGGTATCCTCATCTCCGACCACCGTCCTCAGCGCAAGTGTATTGACATAAAACCCTATTTGATCTTCGATATTCAAATGGTCGCGACTGGCCATCGAACTCCCCGTAACGATATCCTGCTGTCCCGTATAACGATACAGCAAGGTTTTTACCGCTGCCAGCAATGCCATGAACGGCGTTGCGCCCCGGCCAAGGTAAAGCGTTTTAAAGCTCGTAGAAAGAGACAGCGGAAAGTGCTTTACGACGGCTCCTCCCCGATAACTGCGTACCGCAGGTCTTGGATGATCTTCGGGCAGTGCGAGCACAGGGATCTCTCTCCCGAATTGCGCAAGCCACCATTCCTTATGCGCCGCCATCCGGGCGCCGGTCATCTGTTCCTGCTGCCAGACCGCATAGTCTTTGTATTGGATCCGAAGCGGGGTTAAAGGGTTTTCCCTGCCGGCCTCGAAAGCAGGGTACAACATCAGGAGCTCCCGAATCAAAATTCCCATCGACCAGGCATCGCAGATGATGTGGTGCATCACATAGGACAACAGCCACTTGTCTTCGGCAAGCCGGTAAACAGTGACTCTGATCAGCGGCCCTCCGGCCAGGTCGAACGGCCGGGTAAATTCGTCTGTGATAAGCGCCTGGATCTTTACTTCCTTTCTTTCCGCTGCAAAGGAATTCCATCCTTCGATTTCTTCCGCCGGGTCGATATAGCCGAGACGAAAACCCGTGTCTTCGAAATCCCTGACTACCTGTCTCGCCTTCCCTTCTTCATTGAGCCGGAACACCGTCCGGAGAGATTCATGCCGCCTCAGCAGCGCTTCGAAAACCAGCTCCAATATGGCCAGCGACAGCTTGCCCTCGAAAAGATGCGCCCCTCCGGTATTATATACCCCGTCGTCTTCCTTTAGCTGATCGAGCAACCAGAGCCGTTGCTGCGCCGAAGAAAGCGGATAGCCGGCGGGTTCTTCCCCGGCGAGGGGTATGGCCATTGCGTTACGCTGAATGCGACGATTGACCAGGTAGTCTTCCAGTCCCTGCCGGTGCATCTTTATGGATGCCATGAGCCCTTCGTCCCGGATCGCTTCCAATGCAGACAGGTCCAGGCTGCCGTCTTTTATGGACAGCCTTATGCCGCGGTCCCTGCATTCTTTTATTATGGACTGCACTTCTTTCATATACTGTTTTTACGATGATGTGGAAACTGATTCGTCGACGGAACTCAGCCAAAGAATATTGTCGATCTCTACGGCAAGCCCCGCCACGTTCGGATCGCTGAAAAATGAAGCCACAGGAAAATCCACCCTGAATTGCTCCTTGATTCGAAGGATTACCCTTATCGCAGTCAGGCTGTGACCACCAAGGTCAAAAAAGTTGTCGTATATGCCGATCGACTCCTTGTCAATCCCCAGCACCTGACCGAAAATCGAGACCAGTTTTTCTTCAGTCTCCGTACCAGGCCTTACCGGTTCCGCTACCTTACGGACCAGTCCCGGAACGGGCAGCGCCCGTTTGTCTATTTTACCGTTAGCCGTCAGCGGGATTGCCTCCAATCTTATCCACCACTCCGGTATCATATACTCCGGCAGACTCCTGCCCAAATAATCCCGCAAGTCTCTCCCCTCCAACTCCTCCCGGCTCACATAATAACCCACCAGCCGCTTCTCTCCTCCCTCCCCTTCCAACACCGTCACCGCCCCTCCCATCACGTCCACATGACGACGCAGCACCCCCTCTATCTCCCCTACCTCCACCCGGTATCCCCGAATCTTCACCTGACCATCCCGCCTACCCCTAAACTCCACCTCCCCCTCCGGCGTCCACCTCCCTATATCTCCCGTCCGGTACATCCGGCTCCCCGCATAAAATGGATCTTCCACAAACCGCCTCGCCCCTTCCTCCCCCGCATTCACATACCCCTGACCCACTCCCTCCCCGCTCAAGCAAATCTCCCCCTCTACCCCTATCGGAACCAGACCGCCCCTCTCATCCAGGATATATACCCGGTTCCTGCCAAAGGCCCGGCCCAGCCGAACCCTATCTCCTCCCCGGTATTCCACCCGCTTCAGCAACTTCCCGATCGTCGTCTCCGTCGGCCCATAGTGATTATACAACTCGCACTCCGACCCTTGACTCCGCATCAACTCCAACACCTCCTCCCCGAACGGCTCCCCGCCCAGCAACAAACACTTCGACGGCGCCCATAACCCGCCCTCCGGCTGCAACGCCTTCCAGTGCGATGGAACTATCTTCAAACACTCCAGCTCCTCCCCCTGCATCCGTAACCCGTCCATCACCTCCTCCTCTCTATAAATATGCAGCTCCCCGCCCACCAGCACCGACGAATACAATACCGTATTGCCCAAATCAGCCGCTACCGTCGACACCCACCCGAAACTACTGCACTCCCCTACATTCGTCGCCTCCAACAAACCCTCTATATATTCCGATAACGACCCGTGACCAATCTTCACCCCCTTCGGAACTCCCGTCGAACCCGACGTATAAATCACGTACGCCAGATCCTCCGAATCGATCTCCTCCTCTAACCCCGGCTCTTCACCCGCCTCCTCCCAGCACCGGTATCGCGACAGCTCCTGCTCATCGAATAATAACACACAACCGCTGTCCTCCAGCATATACTCCACCCGGTTCGACGGGTACCCCGCATCCAGCCCAACATACCCCCCGCCCGTCTTCAATATCCCCCACAACACCATCACCAGCCACTCCGATCGCTCCAGCTGAAGCCCAACCAGCGAACCCCGGCTCACCCCATAGCGCAACCGCAGATAACGCGACAACCGGTCTGACTCCCCGTCCAACTCCCTATAGCTCACCCGACGACCTCCGCATACCAGCGCCGTCCGCTCAGGCGTCTGCCACGCCTGCTCCCGGAATCGCTCCACCACCGACCGGAATACAAAACCCGGCATCTCCTTCCGGTTCCACTCCTCCAATATTACTCGACGCTCCCGGGGTCCGACCCAATCCCATTCTTTCTCCAAAACCGCCGGCCCGTCCGTCAGGAGACTTCGAAAGATGTATCGCAGCTGGTTTTCGATAAGGGCCACGGTCCGCTCGTCCAGCCGGTTTTTATCGTATTGCAATTTCAACTTGAGACTATTGCCATAGTCCGTACACGAAAGCTTGAGCACATAGGGGGCCGTGGTGCTGCAGACATCGCCGGTGCGGAAAGTCACACCGAGGTTGGCGTCTGCTGTCTCGTCCTCACTCCATTCCGTATACTCGAAACAATATGGGAAAGAAGCCATACCGTCCTCATAAAAATAATCACCCCATTCAAAGCTGTCCGCTTTCTTAAGGGCGACGGCTTCTACGGATTGCCGTTGACCGCCTTCCATCTTTTCGAACACCACAGGCAGCGTTTTTGTGATAAGACCGATTGTCCTGTCCAACTCCTTATAAGTCCGGTTGAACGGCAGAAAACCGACCGTCATCGTAGCGCCGGACATCCGTACCAGATAATCGCCGAACAAGGTCAGCAACAGATCGGCGACGTCCGGGGAAACGGACACGGCAACGGCTTTCAAGCGGATATAGTCCTGGCCGGTGAACAGATCGAAATCTTTATTTGCCGCTGCAAACGCAAGCTCAGGACTGCCTTCGAAAGGCAGCATCCCGCTTCGCATCGAATACCCGCAGCCTCGCCAGTATTTTATAGCTTCTTCATCCGGTTCATGCCTGAGCTCATTTTGCCATTGTGAAAAATTCCGGTACTCGATCGCGACGGCTCCCTGTTCGCTTTCGGCACCCCCCCGGTATGCGCCCGCGAGCTCCCTGGTGAACAGGAAACAGGAATAGCGGTCTCCCCACAAGGCGAACAACCGAACGAAAAGCATATGCTTGTCTTCTTCCAGCCGCCGGATATAAAACCGGATGGGCGGATGCTCCATCACGTCATAAGGTGAGCCCAGGTACGCGGCGGCTTGTTCCTCGATCAGCGCCCTTTCACCACCAGAAAAAGGAGATTCGTAAATATCCGGAAGCATCCGGATGTCGGACGTTTGGGCGGGGAAGGACGAATGCGGGTCATCCATACATTTGGAAAACAATGCGGTATGCCGGCCTATCGTAACGGCGACCGCGTTTCTGAGCCGCATCATATCCAACGGCCCCTCGATATTGATAACGAATTGGTGATAGTAATCGGCGGGGTCGCCGGGCTTGCAGAATATTTCTTTCTGATTCAGCGAGAGCTCAAAGCCGGCTCTGGTATTGATGATTTCCATATTTCGTATTATAAACAGCGAAAAAATTAATTCAGAACATCGAAACGACAATCTTACGATCGCCCGAATAAGGCCTCCTGCCGTGGGCCATCAGCATGTTGTCCATATACAGGACGTCTCCTTTTTCCCAGGCGAACAGGACCATCCCGCGCTGATAGGCATCCCTTATCTCTTCGATTTCCTCACGGGAAATTTCAGTGCCGTCGCCGTAGCAGGTATTGAATGCCAGATCTTCTTCGGAAGAAAAACCCGAGACGACCTCCTCTTCAAGGGCATATTTGTTGAAGAAAAAAGCGTGATTGAACCACACCGGTTCACCGGTCTCCGGGTGAGCATGGATGGCTTTGTTACCCCAACTGAGACGAAGCCGGTCATTGTCCCGCCATTCGAAATTCATCCCAAGTGTGCGGCATTCCCGTTCTACATCCTCCCGGTTGGACAGTTGGAAAACTTCCTGCCACGACAGGCCTATCCGGGGCGAGATATTCCGCTTGTAAAGCACCCCCTTCTCCAGAAACTTCTGCCGGGTCGATGCACTGAGCCCCGCCAGTACGGCCCGGTTATCGGCAATCGGCGTCTCCCCCTGCCAGTCCGCCGGCTGAAGGCAGCAAAACAATATCTTCCGTGGCCAGACCGGCGCATAAGAATTCTCGCTGTGCATCTGGATGGTTTGTTCGGCGGGATACGTGGTAGAGTGATAGACGTTTTCAGCAACTTCGAACCGGGGAGAAGACCGCTGCCGATACTCCAGCGGTCTTGAACCGAACCCGCTCATCAGTTCCTGGAATTGCTGAACCGTCGAAATGCCGAACCCCCTGAATAGGATTGCGCCATGCCGTCTCAGCTTTTCGTTCAGCAGGTCCATATTGTTCCTGATATATTCAGCCGGAATCAGCCCGGTGGTCCTTGGCGTTATGACGACCGGCGCGGCGGGGTATCCTGGAAGTGAATAAATATCCACACGTTGGGACGCAGAGACGTCTTCCGCTACGGTATTGAGTAAACGGTCCAATCTTCCTGACATCTTACTTGTTTTTTAGCAGTTGTAAATTCTTCGACCGGATGGCCTGCAGATGTGCCTGCTGCCGCTCCCGTTCGACTTGTTGCAGTTCATCGGCTATTTCCCTGAGTGTGCTGCCGGGGTTGGCCGTTATTTTTTCCAGGACCAGGCCGAACCGGTCGATCAGTCTTGTCACTTCGGACCGCTCCAGGATGTCTGTATTGTATTCGAAATTGACGGTAAGCCCCTCGCCCTCCGTAAAACCGAAGAGCAGGTCGTAACGGGAGGCGATGATATCCGGCCGCCGAAACTGCCGGACTGCCAGCCGGTCCGCACGGAATTGTTCGGGCACCCCGCTGTAGCCCGCGCTGTTCAATACGATCCAGGCGTCGTAAAGAAAACTTCTCGAAGCGTCCCGTCTGTAAGGTAGTGCATCGAGCAATTCGCTTAATGGATAAACTCCATGCTCAAAGGCATCGAGCGTAACCTGGCGAACCTTTTGCAACAGTTGACCGAAAGTATCGTTTCCCCCAAACCGGACCCGCAGCGCAACGGTATTCAGGTAAAAGCCGATCTGATCTTCCAATTCAGGACGCTCTCTCGAAGCAAGCGGCGTCCCGACAATGATATCTTCATCCCCGGTATGGTGGTACAACAGCACCAATACCGCAGAAAACAGGCTCATGAACAAGGTCGCCCCTCTGTCCCTGCCGCCCGCCTCAAACCGCTGAAGACGGGCAGAGTCGATCGTCATCGTCTCGACGCTTCCGTTATACGTGCGCCTGGCAGGCCTGGGCCTGTGGGGAGCAAGATCCAGTACAGGGAGCGTTCCCCCCAACTGGCGAAGCCAATAGGCCCTGTGGGCCGACACGGCATAGGTATTGGCCGTAGTACGCTGCCACTCCGCAAAGTCTTTGAACTGAAGGGACAACGGAACAAGGGACGGTTCGACGCCCCTGCTATAAGCGCCGTAAAACAAAAGCAGATCGCGAATCAGAACGTTCATCGACCAGCCGTCGCTGACGATATGGTGCATGCAATAGCTGAAAACCCAATTCGCTTCCTCAATATGATATAATGTAGCGCGCAGAAGGGGGCCCTTTCCGAGATCGAAGGGCGAAAGAAGATCGTCCTTCAACATAACCTCCAATTGGTCTGCGCCGTCCTCCCGCAGATCCTGAAAACGAATGTAAAAGCCCGGGGCGCCGGCCGGAAGGACGACCTGTCGCACCTGACCTTCGGAATTGACGCGGAACACCGTTCGCAACGCCTCATGACGATCGATCAGACCGGAGAAACTTCGGGACAACGCCGCATCATCCAGCCTCCCCTCGAACGAATAAATGCCGGCCATGTGAAAAGCCCTGCTCGCCTCCGCATCCTGGCTTAAAGCCCATAGTCTTTCCTGTGAAAAAGATAAGGAATAGTCGGCCTGCCAAGCGGCGGATGGGATGCCGGTTTCTGCATTTGGCTGCCCGCTCCCTCGTTCGCCGGATTGAAGAAAACCGGTCAACTCTTCTTTCTTCTCCCGGATAAGATCGAGCAGCTCCGGGGGAACGGAACATCCATTTTTCGTATACAATTTTAGTCGCCCGTCGACCAGCTCCAGCAGAATGTTCCTGCGGGTCAGTTCTTCAAGCAGCGCTGACAAAAGCATAATGGTTGAATATTCTTATAACTCGATTTCGGTCAATGAAGACCTATCGGCCCGGAGCTCGCGCTGCCCAATCAGCACACCCAGATATCGCCCCACCGCTTCGGGCGTAGGCTCCTCAAACAGGTTTTTTACACTCAGGTGAACGGGGAACGCGCCATTGATCCGGCCGATGAGCTGAATGGCGGATAGGCTGTGGCCGCCGAGTTCGAAGAAATCGTCTTGCACGCCGACGTCTTCCCGGCCCAGGATATCCTGCCAAATCCGAACCAGCTGTTCCTCCACTTTATTTCGCGGGGCGACGTACGCGGCCCCGGTTTCCCTGGCAGCCATACCTGGCGACGGAAGCCGTTCCATATCTACTTTCCCGTTCGTATTCAGCGGCAGTTGGTCGAGGACGAGATACCGGGACGGGAGCATGTACGCAGGAAGCCTCGCCGCCAGGAACCGCCTGACCGCACCCGTATCCAGCGACAGGTCGCCCGTCATGTACACGGCCAGCGCCTTTTCTTCCTGCGCTGCGCTCCCGCCGGCAGGCACAGCCTTGACGACGGCCGCTCCGACGCCCGGATATTGCATGAGCAAGGTTTCTATCTCTCCGGGTTCGATCCGGTGTCCCCTGATCTTGACCTGGCTGTCCATCCGGCCAAGGAAAATGACGTTTCCATCCGCAAGCCATAACCCCAGGTCACCGGTCCTGTATAATCGCTCTCCAGCTATGTAAGGATGCGGGATATATCTTTGCGCGGTCAGCTCCGGTTGGTTGATATAACCTCTTGCAAGCCCGGCCCCCCCGACGCAGATTTCACCGGATACTCCTATCGGACATGGTTGATCGAAAGAGTCGAGTATATAAACCGTGCTGTTACGGACCGGTCTGCCGATAGGAATCCTGTCCGTAACGTCGCCGATGGAATAGGTAAGGGAGAAGGTCGTGTTTTCAGTCGGACCGTAACCATTGATAATATCGAGGGAGGGATATCTGGCCCGCAGCGCTGCAATATGTTGCGGCGACAACCGGTCGCCGCCTGCGAGAAGGGTTACCAACCCTTCGAACAGCGCTATGTGCCCATCTACCAGCTGACTGAGCCACCCGGCGGTGAACCACATCATCGTTACCCCCTGTTCTTGTATGGTTGAGGCGAGAAGGCGGGGATCCAACAAAGTCTCTTTTGAACAAAGGACTAATCTGCCGCCGTTAAGTAACATGCTCCAATACTCGAAGGTAGTCGCATCAAAAGATATCGCACCAGTCGACAGAAGCGTTTCCTCTCCCGTCAGCCGGACAAAGTTGGTTTCCTTCACCAGCCGGACAATACTCCGGTGCTCGACCATCACGCCTTTCGGCGCCCCCGTAGACCCAGACGTGAACATGACATAAGCCAGCTGTCCGGGAGCCGGGCTGGCAAGTGCCCTTCCCTTTTGTTCCCTGGCCGTGCTTTCCGCTTTGATCCTTTCGACCATATATTGGTCGACCAGGAGACGGCAGTTCCCGGCTTCCAGTAGACGTCCGACCCTTTCGGAGGGATGGTAGGGATCGATCGGAACATATGCCGCGCCGGATTTGAGTATTCCGATGATCACGGCAATCAGCCATTCGCTTCGGTCGAGGTAAACCCCGATCCGGTCTTCGGGCTGAATGGCGTATCGATCGAGAAGATAATGAGCAACACGATCCGAGAGATCGTCCAATTCCCGGTAGCTGAGCGCCTCGTCTTCATATATCAGGGCCGTCTTGTCGGGTGTGAGCCTGACCTGCTCCCTCCATAAATCGACCACCGATGCCTCTACCGGGAAGGTGTTCGCGGTTCCGCTGAACGCTTCCAACAGTTGCGCTTGCTCGCTCTTTTCCAGGTAGCAAAGCCGCCCGGCCGGTTCATGAGGGAACGCCGCACCCAGCTGAAGTATTCGCTTCAGGTGCCTCGCCATCCGGCGGATAGTCTCCCCGTAAAACAAGTCCGTATCGTATTGCAAGACCAGTTGCAGCCCGTCCGCTTTCGCCCTGAAAAGAAACAGGAGGTCGAATTTGCTGTTGCAGTCATCCGTCAGTTCCACGGTCTCCAGGGTAAGCGAATCCGGATCCGGGTTGTTTTCGGTAGTGGGTACTCGCTGTAAAACCGCCATAACGTCGAACAATGGATGCCTGCTTCTATCCCTTGGGATGGACAGCGCCTCCACCAGCTCGTCGAATGGATAGGCCTGATGTTCAGACGCCGACAAGGTCGTATTCTTTACCTGTTCCAGAATAGTGCTGAAAGAATCGGTATCTTCTATAAAAATTCTCAACGCGAGCGTATTGACATAGAATCCGACCTGGCCTTCCAGGTCGGCATGCTGCCTGCCTGCAAACGGGCTTCCGATAATGATATCTTTTTGACCCGTATACCGGTGCAGGAGAATAAATACACCCGTCAACAAGTACATGTTGAGCGTGGCCTGTCCGCCTGCGCGTATGATCTCAGACAAAGAATCCCCGTCGATTCCCTCGACAACCACGGCCCCCTTATAGGAACGCTTCGCCGGCCTGGGCAGGTCCATGACCAGATCCAGGACGGGCAGCCTCCCGGAAAATCGATCCAGCCAATACTGCCGGTGTTCGTGCATGCCCGCGCCCGCCAGTTGCCGCTGCTGCCAGGCGGCATAGTCCTTGTACTGGAACGGCAGAGGAGCGGGCAGTTCCACCGGAATACCCGAAAAAAACCGGTAATAGCCTTCGAATTCCTTCAGCAGGATTTCCATCGACCATTCGTCGCCGGCAATGTGGTGCATTAGAAAAATGAACAGGTAACAGCCATCCTCGAGAGGGACCTTCCGGATCCGGAAGAGCGGTCCGTTCTCCAGATCGAATCCCCGCTCCTTTTCCTGGCGGACCAGGGACGCTATCTGTTCGCGCCGGTAAGCGGTGCTTCCCTCTACAGTAAGGATGGATGCTATCCCCGTTGTGGAAGGAGGTTGTATATATTGCCGGATCAGTCCTCCGTTTTCCACCTGGAAAGTAGTCCTGAGTATTTCGTGGCGCTCTGTCAGCGCCACGATCGTCTGGTTAATGGCCTGTTGACCGGGCTCCCGGTCTAAGATAAACAAGCCCGGTATAACATAGGCTTTATTGATTTCATCCACCTGACACAAAATCCATAACCTCCGCTGTGAAGAAGATAATTCGTATCCTTGTTCGCCCGCCCCCTGGGGAAGTGCGGATATCGGGCTAAAAATAGTACGACGGCTTTCCCCGATCAGCCCGGCCATCTCTTCGAGTATTGATCGCTGAAAGATCGTTTTCAGTTCCAGCCGCACGCCGAACGTCCGGTGCACCATGGCTGCAAGGCGTGTAGCTTTCAGGCTGTGCCCCCCCGACTCGAAAAAATCATCCCGCACGCCGACGCGCGGTCTGCCCAGCAGGTCCTGCCAGATTTCCGCCAGCCTGGACTCCGTTTCGTTACGCGGAGCCACATACGCCGTCCCGGTTTCCAGCAGAATATCTTCCGGTTCAGGCAATGCCCGGGAATCCAGCTTGCCGTTCCCTGTCAGCGGCAGCTTTTGCAGTTGCACATAATACCCCGGGATCATATAAGCCGGTAAACGTACCGCCAAAAATGCCCTCAGCTCCGTGGTCTGCAAATTCCCCTTCCCTACAAGATAGGCCACAAGGACGGTCTCTCCGCCACGATCCGGTCTGCCGGTCACGGCTACATCCAGGACAGCCTCGTGCTGCCGTAAAACGGTCTCTATCTCCTTGAGCTCGATCCTGTAACCCCGGACTTTTACCTGGTCATCCGCCCGCCCCCCGTATTCTATCTCTCCCGTCCATAGCAGCCTGCCCCTGTCGCCCGACCGGTACAACCGGCCTTGCTTGAAAGGATTGGGCAGAAACCTCAGCTGCGTCAGGGAATCCCGGTTGAGGTATCCGTCCGCCACACCTTCCCCGCCTATATAAAGCTCTCCCCAAACGCCTTGGGGAACAGGTAACAGGTTTTCGTCCAGCAGGTAACAGCTGAGCGTAGGTATCGGGACCCCGATACTGCGGCTGTTCGTCCCGATTTCTCCGGCCGTAATTTCTTTATACGTGACGTGTACGGTGGTTTCCGTAATCCCGTACATATTGATCAGCCGGGTATCGGGATAGCGTTGCTTCCAGTCCGCCAGCCTCGCCGGACTCAGAGCCTCGCCGCCGAAGATCACATAGCGGAGGGACAGCTGCGCTGCCTCGCTATCTGCCGCAACCGACGAGAGCTGATAAAAAGCCGACGGTGTCTGATTAAGGACCGTTACCCTTTCATCCGCCAATAGCCGGAGAAAAATGCGTGGGTCACGCAATGCCTCAGATGGCACGATGACCAGTTTGCCGCCGAAAAACAACGCCCCATATATCTCCCAAACGGAAAAATCGAAACAATAAGAATGGAATAATGTCCAAACGTCCATTTCACCGAAATCATACAACGCCGGCTCTGTCTTCAGCAGCCGGACGACATTGCGGTGCGTAACCTGCGTCCCTTTCGGCTTGCCCGTCGTCCCGGAAGTATAAATCACATAGGCAGGGTCGCCGGGCGCCGCGACCGGCTCCGGATCGCCTGCGGGATAATTCTGCGCGACTTGCCGAAACAACCCGATCTCCCGCTCGTCGATCACCGCCTTACATCCGCTATCCGAAAGCATAAAATCCTTTCGCTCCATAGGATACGCAGGATCGATAGGAACATATACGGCCCCTGCCTTGAGAATTGCGAGCATGGCGATGACCATCCATTCGCTCCGGTCGAGCACGATCCCAATATAGTCCCTGCGACCCGCTGCGTGGCGGTCCCGCAGGTAACCAGCCAGCCTGTTTGCCAGGCCATTCACCTGATCATAAGACAGCACCCGCTCGCCGCACGCCACTGCGGGGCGGTCGGGCGTTTTAATCACCTGCTCCTCCCAGCACCGGATAATCGTCGCATCTGCCGGGAAGACGGCGCCTTCATGGTCGAGGCAACCCAGTAGCCTGTTTTTTTCCGAAGCGGTCAGGTAATCCAGCCGGGCAATGTTGGTCTGCGACGATGCCGGTAAAAGCATCAACAACTGCTCCAAATGATTCGCCATTTGCCCTATCGTTTCCGGGAGATAAAGATCCCGGTTATATTCTACCCGAAGACGCAGGACGTCTCCTTCTTCGATAAACTCGAATAAAAGATCAAACTTGCTGGCAGGTTGTTCAGCGGTTTCATACCGGGCGACATGAATACCACTCTCCGTAAGCCGCTCTCCTCCATCTTCTTCCCCGCTATTCTGCAGGGCTACCATTACATCGAATATCGGATGCCGGCTTTTGTCCCTCTTTCCGCCGAGATCCTCGAGGATCCTGTCGAAAGGATAGGCCTGGTTGGAGAAGGCCCCCAGAACCAGTTGCCTGATGCATTCCAACAAGTCTGAAAAGGCCCAACTATCGTCAATATTTATTCGCAGTGGCAATGTATTGACAAAAAAGCCGATAGGATCCTTGAGATCCGCATGCTCCCGGCCGGCCGCCGGTACACCGATGACGATGTCCCGCTGTCCCGTATGACGATACAACAGCACCTCTACCGCAGACAGCAATCCCATAAATAAGGAGCTCTCCTGCTTCCGGCAGAAAGACTTGAACGCCCTGGCAGTCTCCGGGCCGATGGTGCGATGCAATACCCGGCCGTTGTAGCTTTGTTCGGCAGGTCTGGGCGCGTCCGCCGGAAGGTCCAGCACCGGGGTCCCTCCCTTGAATTGCTTCATCCAGTAATCCCTTTGAGCGGAGAGCGCCCCCCCGTTCAACTGGTCCTGCTGCCAGACTGCATAATCCTTGTACTGGATTCTCAGGGCCTGAAGTTCCGTAGCCGAACCCGATATGCGCAACTCATATAGCTGCCACAGCTCCCGGGTCAGGATCTCCATCGACCACCCGTCACTGATGATATGATGCATGACACAGGATAATATCCATTCCTCCTCTTCCAGCCGTATCAGGGATATGCGGATCAGCGGCCCCCTGCCCAGATCGAAGACCTCTTCCCGTTCCCTTGCCAAAATGTCTTGCAGGACCATTCCTGTCCCGGTCTGTTTCCGAAGGTCTGATAGGGACAGCTTCAATACCGAATCCCCGGCGGGTATTACGACTTGCCGCACTTCGCCGTCCTTTTCACGAAACAGCGTCCTGAGGTTTTCGTGCCGGCGGACCAACTCGTTGAAACAGCCTTCCATCACACCAGGCAATACCCGCCCCCGCAGACGATAGGCGCCCGTTATCGTATAGGCCCGGTTCCCTTCGCCGATCTGGCTCAACACATAAAGTCGCTGTTGAGAAGAAGAAAGCGGATAGTCATCCAGTAACGGGGCAGTGGGGATGGCGGTGTATCCGTCCCTGGCGCTCTGCTCGATCAGCTTGGCCTGGTCCTTCAGGACTACCAAGGAGAATAAATCCTTCAAATCTACCTTGACGTCGAATGCCCGGTGGATCATCGTCGCAAGCCTTGCGATTTTCAGGCTATGGCCGCCCAGATCGAAAAAATTGTCGTTTCTTCCGATGGTTTCTTTTCCCGTAACATCTTTCCAAATCGCAGCAAGCCGCTCCTCGACCGCCGTTTGCGGAGCAACATGACTTATCCCCGGCCCCATGCCGCCCGTCCGGGGAGAGGGCAATCGTTGCCTGTCGACTTTGCCGCTGACCGTCAAAGGCCAGCTTTCTATTCTTACAATATGGGCGGGCATCATAAAAGAAGGCAAACTAGCAGACAGATGTCCGCGCAAATCATGCAGGTCCGGGTCTTGTGCAGTTTCGATGTATGCAACCAGTTCCTTCTCTCCTTCCTCGTCCGAAGCGATTACCAGCGACGCAGTTATCCCCGGCCACGCCGTGAGAACCGACTCGATTTCCCCGGTCTCGATCCGGTACCCCCTGACCTTGACCTGATGATCGTTCCGCCCTAAAAATTCGATATGTCCATCGGGCAGCCATCGCCCGAGGTCGCCGGTCAGGTACATCCGTCCGCCCTCCATAGAGGGATCGGGCCGGAATTTTTCGGCAGTGAGCTCCGCATTGTTCAAGTACCCCCTTGCCACACCTATGCCTCCAATCCTGATCTCGCCGGTCACCCCGACAGGAACGGGCTCTCCCCAACGGTCTGTAATAAGAATATGCGTATTGGCGATAGGCTTTCCGATCGGAACTTGCGCGTCCCGGATGTGGCCGCCTCTTTTCACGGAAAAGGAGCTGGCGCAGATGCTCGTCTCGGTCGGGCCATACGCATTCACGTAATCGCCCACCGGAAGAAACTCATTTGCAGCCCGCCTGTCCGCGGCCTCTCCGGCGGTCACCAACGTCCGGAGACTTTCAAGCGCCCGGGGATTCAGTTGCCTTAAAAAGGCCGGCGGGATCGTCGCTATGCGTATGGCGTTGTCCGCCAGGAACGTCTCGAATTTTTCCGGGTTCCGCCTTGTCTCTTCGTCCGCAATAAACAGTGTTCCCCCGGAAGAAAGGGCCACGAAAATCTCAGAGACGGAGGCATCGAAAGAGAAGGAGGCGAATTGAAGATGCCCATCTCCCCGCCGGGCGTCAAAAATCACTCTTTGCGCCTGGATAGTGTTGGCAATACCGTCATGCTCGATCATTACCCCTTTTGGCTTGCCCGTAGACCCGGACGTGTAAATGACGTAAGCCAGGTCCACAGGACGGATGGATACGGCCGGAGCGGGGTAGTAAGCCGGCAAGCCGGCCAGTTGAATATCTGTAGCAAACACCTGGCCTTCATAATCCGGCAGATCGAATAAATACGCGCTCTCGGTGATCAGCAGCCGCAGATTTGACTCCCGGATGATGAACTCTTTCCGTGCGGCCGGATAAACGGGGTCGATGGGCAGATAAGCCGCCCCCGACTTCAATATCGCGATGATCACAACAACGGACAGGTGAGAACGGTCCATCATTACGCCGATAAGCTCGTCGGCGGCCGGTCCGTGCTGCGACCGTATATAATGCGCCAGCCGGTCTGACTGCTCATCCAGTTCCCGGTAAGTGAGCGTCATTCCTCCGAAAACCACGGCGCGCAAGTCTGACCCCGTAGCGACTTGTTCTTTGAACAGGTCCACGATGGTCTTGTCGCGCGGATACCGTACCGATGTATTATTGAAACCGTTAGTGACCAATTCCCGCTCGGCCGGCCCCACACAGCTCAAGGAATGGATAGGAGCGGATGGCCGGGCGACAATTGCACCCAGCAAATAGCGAAGGTGTTCGAGAATACGCTTCACACTTTCACTGTCATAAATAAGATCGTTGAAAATCAGTTCGGCTTTTATCCCGCCTTCAAAAGGAGAAAAATCGAACACGAGGTCGAACCTGCTGGACGTACTTGCAACGGCTTCATATAGCCGCGAGGAAACACCCTTGAGATCGATCCGTCCTTCGCCGATAACGCTTTCCTCTTCCTGCCACATGACTTCTATCTCGAAAAGCGGGCTGCGGCTGCTATCCCTGTGAAGGTGCAGCGCTTCGACCAGGAGATCCAGCGGATATTCTGAATGCGCAAACGCTCCCAGTACGCCCTGCCTGACTTGCGCCAGTAATTCGGCAAAAGTATTTTCGGCCTTAAAGCGTGTCCGGAATGCCAGCGTATTGGCATAAAAACCGATCTGATCCTGTAGTCCGGGGAATTCCCTTGCCGCCAGCGGCCCGCCGATGATAATATCTTCCAAACCGGTATATTTGAAAAGCAACGTCTTCACGGCCGTCAGCATAATCATGAACATGGTAGCCTCATGGCCGGCAGCCATTCGGTGAAGGCCCTGCGACAGCTCCGGCTCCAGCCACAGGACTTCTTTGCTGCCGCTAAAGGTTTTCACGGCCGGCCTGTTTTTTTCAAAAGGGAGGCTCATTACCGGCAGCTCTCCTTTGAATACATTTTTCCAATATCGTTCCAGGCGGGCGCCGTTTTCACCTGCCAACCGCTCCAACTGCCAGGCGGCAAAGTCCCGGTATTGAAAGTCGAGCGGGGTCAGGCGGGCTTCATACCCGCATACCCGTGCATTGTATAATTCGACCAGCTCTTTGATCAGCAGGTTCATCGACACCCCGTCACTTATCATATGATGGGTAACAAAACAAAAAACCCAGTTGTCTTCCCCGAGATAAAACAGCGTCATCCGGCATAGCGGGCCCTCTCGCAGATCGAAAGGCGTGCTGAATTCCTTCGACACCATCCGGCGGAGCGTTTCCTCCGCTCTTGAATGGCTCCGCAAATCCACATGGTGGATGCTCATGCCTGCCGCACCCGGCTCCAACACGACCTGGACCGGTTCCCCCCGGTCATCGGCCCTAAAAACGGTTCTAAGACTTTCGTGGCGTACATATAAGCATTGAAAAGCAAAGTCCAGCGCCTCCAGGTCTGGTTGTCCCTCCAATACGATCGCCCCTGCCACATTATAGGCAATACTGGCCTGCTCGAACTGACAAAGTATCCAAAGCCTGCGCTGAGAGGCGGATAATGGATATCCGTCCGCCGTCGCGAGTCGCCTGATGGGCTCCGCCGGGCAGGGCATGCCCTGTTCGATAAGAGCGGCCTGCTGTTCCAGGGTCGCGGCGATAAAGAGATCCGGTATTTCGATTCGGACCCGGAACTCCCGCTGGATTCTCGCCGCCAGTGCAATGACCCGTAAACTGTGGCCGCCCAGGTCGAAATAATTATCTTTTCGCCCGATATCCTCCCGGCCTAATAGCTCAGTCCATAGCTGCGCAAGTCGTTTTTCCGTCCAGGTCCCGGGCTCTTCAGACCCTTCCACGCTTGTCATACTCAATACGGGAACGGTAGCCAGCCTCTTCTTGTCTACCTTCCCGCTGGCCGTCAACGGAAGCGCTCCGACCTGTATGTACTTCGATGGCAGCATATAGGCCGGCAGCAGCCCCGCGAGATGCGCCCGGACTTCCACTTCATTTATACTTCCTTCTCCGACAAGGTAGACTGCCAGTTCGGGCTGTCCCCCGGGACCGGTTACTCCCGTCACGACAGAAGCTGCAACCTTGCTGTGGGTATTGAGAGCGGCCTCGATCTCTCCCGGCTCGATGCGATACCCCCTTATCTTCAATTGTTCGTCCTTGCGGCCAAGAAATTCGATATTGCCATCCGGTAGCCATCTGCCGAGATCTCCCGTACGATACATCCTTTCCCCTGCTTTGAATGGATCGGCGGTAAAGCGTGAAGAAGTCAGCTCCGGCTGATGAAGATATCCCCTGGCCAGACCAATTCCCCCGATCCCGATCTCGCCGACCGCTCCCACAGGAGCGGCTTGGTCGCCGGGGAGAAGAATATAGAGCCGGGTATTCCAGATCGGCCGGCCGATGGAGATGCGTGTATCGCCCGGGTTCGTAGCGTAATACGACACGTCGACCGAAGCTTCCGTTGGTCCGTAGAGATTATGAAGAGGCGCCGTCGACAACCGGTACCAGTCCGACACGGTAGCAGCAGACAGCGCCTCCCCGCTCGCGAAGACGCGCCTCAAGCTCCGCAGACTATAAGCCGCACCTGTTTCCGGGGAAAGCGCCCCGGTAAACGCATTCAGAAAGGTCGGGACAAAATGCAGACAGGTAATGCCTTGCTCTTCTATAAGCGTCATGATTCGCTGTGGCTGCGCGGCATCGGCGCGGCTGCACAATACCATTCGGCACCCCATGCAAAGAGGGAGGAAAATTTCCCAAACCGAAACGTCAAACGTAAACGTGGTCTTCTGGAGAACGATGTCGCCGGGTTCGAAACCATAATGATGCCACATCCATTCAATCCGGTTGACGGCTCCCCGGTGTTCGAGCATACACCCTTTCGGTCTGCCGGTGGAGCCGGAAGTATAAATAACGTAGGCCAGATTTTCCGGACGCGCTACCGGCAGGGAAAGAGACCCGCATTCGTCGCCTGGGGCAGATTCGAACCGTTGCCACTCGGCTTCGTCGATTACCGCCTTGCAGCCGCTGTCTGAAAGAATATACGCGGTCCGGTCCTCCGGATACTGAGGATCCACCGGCAGGTAGGCCCCGCCGGCTTTAAGAATGGCCAGCAACGCAACGATCATTCTTTCGGTCCGGTCCAGGCGAACCGCCACCAGGTCGTCCGGGATGATGGAGTAGCGTCGCGAAAGATAACGCGCGAGCTTCCCCGACCATTCGTTCAATCGAGCAAACGTCAGGGTGACCGATCCGGAAATGAGGACTATCCTGTCTGGATTGGCCGCAGCCTGTTCCTCGAAAAGACCGATGAGAGTCTTATCCTGGTCAAATTCGGCAGCTGTGTCGTTGAATGCTTCCAGCAAAAGGTTCATGTTTGCCGCCGGAACAAGGGGCACTTCATCGACGGCCGCATCGGGCCGTTCGATCATGGCGTCCACGATCGTCATATAGGAGTTGAAGAGCCCATGAATCGTCTCTTTCCTGTATAGGTGGGTAGAATATTCGATCTCCAGGAAAAAATCCCCGCCGGGCTCTCCGTTGAAAATAAAGCTCAAATCGAATTTCGAAAAACCGGCTCTTTCCCGGCAAGCGCCGGCAAGCTCCGGCAATAAATCCGGTGACAATAATTCCAAACCGGAGGAAAGGCCTTGCCCGGTCCTGCCCCCCGCGGCCGTATCCTGTAATACGATCAGGACGTCGAACAACGGATGTCGTGAGACGTCCCGGGGAGGTGCAGCATCTGCAACAATCCTGTCCAAAGGATAGTCCTGGAACGGAAGGGCGGAAGCGAGACAAGCGGCGTTCTTCCGGATAAGGCTCCGCACCGAATCGCCGTCCGCGATACGCGTCCTCAGCGGGAGCGTATTGACGTACAGGCCGATCTGCTCTTGCAAGTCGAAATGATTCCGGGCTGCGACCGGCGTGCCGATGACCAGATCCTGCTGGCCGCCATACCGGCTTAGCAACAGGCTTAATGCCGTATGAAGAAAATTAAATAGACTGAACCGGTGCTCCTTGCAAAACGCAGAAGCCCTGGAATAAAAACCATTACCCAATACATATCGATGCGTTGCACCCTCGAACCGCAGAAAGGGGGGACGCAGAAAGTCCGTAGGTAAATTCAGGGGGCCCGGAACGTCGGAAAAAACATCCCTCCAGTACTTGCGGGCAGTATTCCCGGCATCCCCGGCCAGACGCAATTCCAGCCAGCGGCAATAATCCTTGTATTGTATGGAAAGCGGCGGGGCGGCAACGGATTCGCCGGCGCTGCGATAGAATGAAAGCACCTCTTTTAAAAGCAGCGCAACCGATTGGCCGTCGCTCACCAGGTGGTGAATCCCGAAAAACAATACGTGATCCCCTGAAGGCAAGGCAAGGACCCTCGCGCGCAGGAGCGGTCCCCTTTGCAAGTCGAAAGTCCACCGGTCGGCCAGCCGGCTCTCCTCTTCGACGGATCCGGAGGCTTGCCATTCCACTTCGAAGGGAATCTCCCGTAGCACGATGTGCCGCAACTCCTCACCCTCCTGCTTAAATATGGTACGCAGGCTGTCGTGTCTTTCAATTACACGCCTGAACGCCCGGCTGAAAGCCTCCTGGTCAAGCGCCCCCCTGATCAGGAACCTGGTTACGATCGTATAAGCAGCGACCCCGTTCTCAAGACGGCTCAGCAACCACATCCTCTTCTGCGCGCCGGAGGCCGCATAACTGTTCTCTTCCGGGACGACGGGAATCGAAGAAAAATGCGCGCTTCCCTGATGGTGCGCCAAAAACTCCTGAAGCGCCCCTTTGTTCTCCCGGATTAATGAAAGTAGCTCCTCCGGAAGCCGGTCGGTGGAGCCGTTCAAGACCAGCATGTCTCCCCGGCTTTCGGGAACGACCCCGCACTGCCTGCAGGCTTCGATTATCTCAAGGATACTCATAAAATGATTGATTTGCCGGTAGGACGCTGACTCTTTAACCACAAAATGCGCTCGATAAATCCCGCCAGTTCCGATAACGTATTGTATTGGAAAACGACCGATGGGTCGATGTTGATCGCCAGCTCTTTGTTGATCCTGTTCACTAGTTCGATATAACGCAGGGAATCGATCCCCAACTCAGACAGTTCCGTATCGTCCCGGATGATAATATGGGACGGGTGTCGATGACCCGCAGCCGCCGCGATGAGTTGCGCCAGGTAATTCCGGATCGAAACAAAATCGGGTTCGCCAGCCGGAACCTCCGGCCGCAGGGAAGGATATTCCGGTTCCGGCCCGGGTCCCTCCGGCCAGTCCTTTTTCGATGCCCGGCCAAGGACCTGCAGCTCACCTCTTCCATGCATTTGCGCGCACTCCAGCCTTCTCAGCTTGCCGCTCGTAGTCCGTGGCAGGCTCATCGGGGAAACAAGGAGTATATCGTCAGGAAGGATCCCAAACGCGCCGCCACTGACAAGAGCGACCGACTCGATGATAGCGGACAGCGGCGCCAGCTGCAAATGGGTCCGCCCGATTTCGGCAACGATGACGCACCCTTCTTCCGTTCCATCCTGCCGGAAGACGATCACTCCGTTCGGCTCGATGGCCGGATGACTGCTTGCCACCCTTTGCTCTATATCGTAGGGGAAGACATTCAATCCGCGAATGATCAGCATTTCTTTTATCCGTCCGCTGACAAAGAGCCGGCTCCCGCTAAAAAAACCGGAGTCGCCCGTACGAAAGAAGGTTCTGTCCTGGTGATATAAAAAATTTTCATGCAGGCCGCCGCTCTTGTAACCGGGAGTAATGCTATCCCCCGCAATACAGATCTCGCCCTCTTCTCCTTCCCCGCACTCCCTTCCCTGCGAGAAAATCCGGCATTCCATGCCTGCCGGCAGGACGCCGGCACTTACCAGCTCCCGCAAAGGCTGATCCGGATGAAAAGCGACAACGGGCAAACTTTTCCTGTCATGGCCGCAAACGAGCAAAGTGGCTTCGGCGAGCCCGTAACAGGGAGTAAATGCTCCATAGGAAAAGAAAGCCTTTGAAAAATGGTCGGCGAACTTCCGCATGCTGTCCGGTCGCACCGGTTCGGAACCGTTATAGGCGACCTTCCAGCAGGACAGGTCCAGCCCTTCCAATTCCTGCGGCTGAACTTTATTGGTACAAAGGTCGAAGGCAAAGTTCGGCCCGCCGCTGTGCGTCGCCCGGTATTTGCTTATTCCTTTCAGCCAGCGGACCGGCCGCTGCATAAAAAGAAACGGTGAAATGACAACACAGGTAGCGCCCGTATAGATCGTGTGAAGCAGTGACCCGACCAAACCCATATCATGATGAAAAGGGAGCCAGGAAAATATCACCGATTCACGGTTGCATCCAAAAACCTCGCGGATCAGCGACTGGTTGTGCAGGAGCGAACCCTGTGTGACGATCACTCCCTTTGGAGCACCCGTCGAACCGGACGTATATTGCAGAAAAGCGACCGGTGCCGGCGCAGCGGCGCAGGTCCCCTCCGGAACATCCGGAATATAGGGGGAATCGGTTGCCAGTATTGCCGGACCAGCTTCGGTCAGGAACTCCGCAAATCCCTTCTGCAGATCCGCAATGGTATCGGCCGTACAACAAATCGCATCGATCGATGCATCCTGCATAATTTGTTGCAGCCGGGCCAGCTGCTTTCGCCCCCGCGCATACGGCACCGGCACCGGAATCAATCCTGCCCATTGACACGCGAAAAAGGCGGTTATGAAGTCCGACGGATCCTGGTATACCAACAATACACACGCTTCAGGTGTCAGTTCCTTCCGCAAATACCCTCCAAGCGTCCGCACCCGGGCCGCCAGTTCCCCGTAACTAATTTTACGCTCATCGCCTTCCCCATCCTGCAGCACGACAAAGGCGGCCTTCTCTGCATGCAGTCCGGCATGCCGTTGCAGATAATCCAACAGACTAAGAAATGTATCAGACATGAATCGGATTATGATAATTGAAGTTGCAGTAAACGGTCCCTCTCCCCCATCCCGAAGGATTCACGCCGAGACGATTCGCATGGTTCTCCTGGTATTTTAAAAAGTTGCGGGAAGTATTGTAAGCAAAAATCAGTTTTAGGTACAGGGGATTGTCGGCTGTAATATTGGCCCAGGTCATTTTCTTCCCGTTTAGATAGCAGCTGAGCGACCGCTGTGCATCTCTGCGGTATTGCACCTTTTCTTTTCCCAAAAGAGCAATACCATCCTGCGTTCGTTCGACTACGCCTTCCGTATAGCCGCCTTTTTTGACGTACCATCCTTTCATACTGAGCAGGCGGTCGTTCTTGATCGTCTCGTCGAACTCATACAAAACCTGGTGATAGGTATCGTCCTTCATAACGTACAATACGGCGGTTCGGGTAGGCCGGAACTCGTCGATGCTGACATACATGCCGTCCAGGTTGTTGATCAGCCGGTAGTTTTTTACCCGGTCGATCTCCGGATGATGTATAAACTTCAAGAATGCGGGATCTTCCATATAAACTTTTCGACCACCTGCCAGCTCTATACGGTCGGCCAGGTCGACATCATCCATGCCATAACCCGCAAGGGATTCGTCAAACCCCCGCACATCGAAGAAAAAATCCCTGTGAAAAGACAACTTGCCTCCCAGATCGCCGTGTTTCATGGCCTCCTCTTTTGAAACCACCACCAAAGCGTTCCTCCCCTGGCGTAAAAAGATGGAATTTATCCAGTGGGCGTAGCAATCCCCGGCATAATTATCCCCGTCGATCATGCAAAGAATATCCCCGGTCGAAAGCCGGGATGCCATATTCTTGCTGTGAGAAATATCAAAATATTCCGGCTCTTCAGTGCGATAATATTTCAGTAAACCGGACTTGATATGCGCCATCATATTATCCCGGACCCAATCCTGGAGTCCGTCGCCGGAATTGTAATCGAGCAACACGAATTCGATGTCGGGATAGCCCAGGTTCTGCTCGATATTAACCGGAAGTGTCTCCCGGATATGATACAACCTGTTCATCGACACAGTGCAAAAAGAGATGCGATACATTGGGAATCGTTACTGAACGTTAGACAATCATCAGGTTGCTGGCGGGAAGCGTAAGCAAAAGGCTCCGTTGAAGCAGTTCTATACGTACGAGGAGCTTTTGCGTGGAACCTACCTCGATGAGCTCACAGGAAAGTCCTGTCAGCGCCCCTTCCCTGATCACCATTTGCTGACCCGGCTTAAAAACTTGCTTGCTTACTTCAATCTCCCTGGAATAAGCGACCGCGATCTTCAGACTATCGACAACGGAGTCGGCGACTCGGGCCACTTCCTTGCCCGACCTGACATAATAGAGATACCCCTCCGTCTCCATTCCTTCATAATACGCGCGCTGGTCCTTTAAATAAGTAAACAAATAGCCGGGGAATAACGGTTCGTCGATATACTTCTTCCGGTCATGCCATTGCCGGAGTGATTTCCTGGTAGGAAGGAAAGATTCTATCTCCATTTCCGAGAGCCTGGCGTAAATTTTTCTTTCATGCTTTGGTTTGGTATACATGAGATACCATCCGGTACGGAATTGATGCATAAACCGGGTATTTTAAATGATTTAAAACAGAGCTATCGCTAAGGCAAGTAACATCTTGGCGCTAAATAACGGGACTGCAAAGTTGAGAAGGAAAAAAATATCCGGCATTGAACATCGTTCAACAACGCTAAATGATACAATATTACCGGGGGAGTTCTTCGAAGGGTGGAAATTCTACAATCAGGAAAACAAATTAATTTAAAAAAAGAGTAATGGGGAATAGTAGTCGCCCTAATTTTATATACGGTTTTTACGAAAACAAAGAAGTGATACCCACGATCTTTTTACCGATTGCATACTTGAGTAATCCAACGGTAGACTTCACGCCGATCTTCTCTTTCATGTCCTGTCGGATCTTCTCGATGGAGCGTATCCCGAGAAACAATTCCTTCGCAATTTCCTGATTGCTCTTCTCTTCCCAGATTAGCTGCAGCATTTTCCTTTCCCTTTCATTGAGCGAAACAGGAGAATCGAATACACCTCCCTTCCCTTGATGGCGCTTGCTCCAATACAGGGCCTCTGTTAGCAAGCTGCTTTTATAGATACGATTTTCTGAAGTCGCCTGTATTGCATGCAACAGGCTTTCCGGTTCCTCTCCTTTGAAAATATACCCATATACCCCAATGTCGAGCAGCTCGCTGATGAGCCCCATATCGGTACTGGCGGACAGAACGAGTATCTTTATATCCGGGTACTTACTACGAACTGTCACTGCAGTCTCTGCACCATGGGAGTCGGAAAGGCTAAGATCCATCAGAAGAATGTCCGTAGGAGAATGTTCCAGCTCGCTGAGCACTTCGGACAAAGTGGAAGCCTGGAAAGAAATTCGTAGATTGGGTTGGTGAGAAAGGAAATCCTTAAGTACTTTTCTGAATAGCAAGTGGTCTTCGGCAATAGCAAGGTTGATAGGTCTTTTCAGCATAAGGTTTTATATTGAGAACAGAAGTAAATAGAAGTTCGTACAATCGTTTAGGCAGACAATGACAGTACATACAGATAAAACTAAAATACAATAAAAGATAATTCAATCCAAAAATAAAGATTGCAAAAGCCTTGTTACAATGCGCTCCGAATCACAAATACCACATACAGGTACATGCGCCGAATCACACGAAAAAAGTCGGAACTGAAATTCTGAACAAATTCTGAATTTCAGTTCCGCGTACACATTATGAACATTACCATCTGGCTTTACGATCATACGCTATTAGATTCGCAGGCCTATATAAAAAGAATGACGGAGCTGCCGCATTCCATACGAAATGAAGTCGGGCGCTATCGTTCGCCATCCGATAAAGCGGAAAGAATAGCAGGCAAGCTACTCTTGCAGAAAGCGATTCTCGCTACCGGCCGGAGTCCGGATTTGTTGAACGCCTGGCAAAGGGATCTATACAATAAGCCGTTTATCAAAGACTGGCATTCTTTCAATATATCCCATTCGCATCGATATGTATCGCTTGCTTTTGGCGGCAGCAGCCCGCTTGGAATCGATCTGCAGCACATGGAACCTCTCGCAGATCTGCAATCGCTTATCACCAATTTTACCTTGCAGGAACAAGACTATATATCGGCGGCCGATACTCCGATCGCTTTTTTTCACGTTTGGTCCAGGAAAGAAGCGGTCCTGAAAGCGATCGGCAGGGGTATCGTCGGCGGCCTGAAGGAGTTTAGTTGCCTGGACGACGTTATCGATTTCGAAGGAAAGCGATGGGCTGTCGAAGGAATTCCCGCTCCTCCCAACTATATCGGCCATCTTGCCAGAGCGGCAGAAGACCTTCATACGGAGATAAGCGTAGAAGAAATCCGAACACCGCTATAAACGCCAAGGGTGCCCCCGTCGGGACACCCATTGGCTTATTTGTCGAACCAAGACAAAACTGTGTAATAATGCGACGCTGTCGCCCTCTAATTTACGTCATTCTATCGCTTCTAACTACTTATTATTTGCCCCAAACGGCCCATCCGGACGTCCAGTCGCTCGTGGCATCCAGCGCACCGATATAGGTAACCTTATCGAAGAAGGCTACATTCAGCGCAGTCAGGTCGAACTTGGCAGCCGTAGTCAGCGCAGGAGAACCAGCCTGCGGCTTCAGATTCGGTGCGGCATTGTTGAAGGGAGCCGTCAGCTTGATGTCGTCTGCATTGGTATACAGCTTGCTGCCGTTGGCACCTTCGGTCAGGGTCTTCAGGATCGTAGCGTCAAGCGTGGTATAGCCGGCCGGCATGCTACCCGTCAGGTAGGGGCTGGTTACGGAATGCAGGAAGCTATTGTAGAACTTCGAAACGCCGCTGGCATAGTAGTTACCAGTAGAGTCGTTTTCGACGACGAGACCCGCTTTCTGACCGCCCATGACGATGGAGTTGGCAAGGATGAACTTGCTGCCTCTTCTCCAACGCATGCCGTAGCCATAGTCGGACTTGGTACCGGAAGCGTTGTTGGGGCCGATAGCCGTGAAGTTCGAAAGAATCGGGAAGGTAGTGGGAGTCTTGCCTAAAATCAGACCGTTCGAAGGATTTACGTTGTCTACCTCGAAGTTGTTGGAGATGTCACCGGTAGTACCCTTGTCATCCGTAAAAGCAGGGTCCTTGACGGAGATAGCGAACTGGATGTTGCCGGAGAAACCATCGTCCATATCGAAGTCGTCATCGGCACAGTTGTAAGCGATCAGGTGCTTGGCGTTTACCTTGCCGCCGAAGAATTCGAAGGCATCATCCAGACCTCTTACGATCTGTACATAGTCGATAGTCGTACCCGAACCTACGCCGTAGAGCGACAGTCCGTTTACTTCGTCACCGGGGTTGACGGCCTTACAGGCATACTCGAGACGAACATATTTCAACGTACCGGAATTATCGGCGTCATTGGTACCGCCGAATACGCTGTAGGCAGGGTCTACGCCACCTTCGATAACGGAGTGGTTGGTGTTGCCCTTGGCCTGGCCTACGAGAATGACACCACCCAGGTCACCAGGCTTCTTGTCCGTCTCGTTGGATGTAAATACGATAGGCTCGGTAGCGCTGCCCGTAGCATTGATCTTGGCAGTACGGTAGATCACCAGTACGCCCGCAGAATCTTTGTTGGAAACGATCTTGGTTCCGGCATCGATCGTGATGGTCGCGTTGTTCGTTACATAGACGTAGCCGCGCAGACGATAGACCTTGTCCTTTG
>JAFDYG010000494.1 GCA_018267545.1 Bacteroidota bacterium | reverse complement strand
TTACAAAATCCACGTTTTGACGAATAAATGCCACCTGTAACATTCTTTTGAAATTTTTGGGGCAAAGGTATTGCGAAATGTCTGTACTTTCACTCCAAAACCTTTTTATGATAGACCCTACTATGATCACCACCAGCACTACTCTCGAAGGACATCGTATCCTGCGAACCCTTGGCGTTGTCCGGGGTATTACGGTGCGGTCGCGCAGCGTCCTCGGCAATCTTGCGGGCGGTTTTCAGACGCTTTTTGGTGGACAGATATCCATCTACGTGGAACTTTGCGAAAAGACACGGGAGGAAGCCTTTCAGTATATGATGCAGCATGCTTCGGAGCGTGGAGCGAATGCCATCATCAATATGCGTTACGACGCCAATGAGGTCATGAATGGGGTCACAGAGGTGCTGGCGTATGGGACGGCCGTAGTGGTAGAAAAGGTGTAGATTTGCGCCATGCAACAAGCGCAAGACGACCTGCAGGCCCGTTGGTGGGACCTGGAAGCCAGGTTGGTAGAGAGATTTGGCAAGAAGCCAGATATGGAAACGCTGTTATTCCTGATCGGGATACAGGAGTTTGGGGACATAAGGAAGAAGTTTTCCAAGGAAGAAAAGCAGGATTTGATGCACATTGCGGTGTGTTCTCTTTTCCGCCAGAGCGGTTATTTCGAGCTGGAGGGGGTAGATGAGGATGGGTGGCCGCATTTCCGTCAGCTGAAGGCTTTGCCGGTGATGGGGCTGATGGAGCAGGAGAATTTTTTGAAGGACCATATCCTGCTTTTCTTCGAGAATGCGGATCTGGAGGAGAAGGAGAGCGAGGAGTTGGACGAGCTGTAGGTTTATCCACTGCTTATGATAAAAAATGTTTTTGCGGGCCGCGGGCTGGCGGGGGTATGTGCCGCCGTGCTGCTACTTTTGGCCGCTTGTCATCCAAAGGTTTCCAATAGTCTGAAAAAGAAAGACTTACGAAGTGATGTCGAGGTTATTACCGATAAAGGTACGTTGGTGATACGGTTGTCCGATTCTACTCCTCAGCACCGGGATAATTTTCTACGCCTGGTAAAATCCAAATACTACGATAGTCTGTTGTTTCATCGTGTCATCCGGAATTTTATGATACAGTCGGGTGATCCCAATAGCAGGGAAGGCCGTCCGGGCAAGCCGCTTAGCCAGGGGGGCAGCGGGGGGCCTAATTATACGATTCCGGCCGAGATTCGGGCAACGCTTTTTCACAAGCGGGGAGCGCTGGGTGCGGCAAGGACCGGGGATGATGTCAATCCGACCAGGGCGAGCAGCGGGAGCCAGTTCTACATCGTCCAGGGTAAGAAGTTTACGGAGGCGGGGTTGGATTCGCTGGAAAAGGGCCGTCTTAAGGGGCGAAGGATTCCGTCGGATGAGCGGGAAGTGTATAAGGAGATTGGCGGGGCCCCTCATCTCGACCAGGCGTATACGGTTTTTGGAGAAGTGGTCAGGGGGATGGAAGTGGTGGATTCGGTTGCCGCCGTACGTACCAGCGGAGCTCCTTTGGACCGGCCGGTGGAACCAGTTAGAATCCTGAAAATGAGGCTTATCCGGCGGTCGGACCGATCTGTCAAATAATTCAGAAAGGTCTTGCCTTATTTCGACAGTTTTTTTAATCTTTGCAACACAAAAAAATACCGATCATGAACTTCCCTGATAATTTACGCTATACAAAGGACCACGAATGGATTCGTCTGGAAAATGGCAACGAGGCCGTTATCGGCATCACTGAATTTGCGCAGCAAGAGCTTGGAGATATCGTATATGTGGAAGTGGAAACTGTTGGAAAGGCGCTTGCAGCCGAGACCGTATTCGGTACGGTAGAGGCGGTAAAGACCGTTTCCGATCTGTACCTGCCTGTCGCGGGCACCATCCTGGAAGTCAATCCTGAGCTGACTTCCCATCCCGACCTGGTCAATTCCGACCCTTATGGCAAGGGCTGGATGATCCGGATGACGGTGAAAGATCCTGCCGACCTGGACAAGCTGATGGATGCAGCTGCCTACGGCAACATCGTTCACTGATTTTTTTTGCATTACTTTAGAGTACCTATTTAATAACATTGGGAATACCTACTACCTATACAGAGCAAGAATTAGTGCTGGCCCTGAAAGAGAGGAATAACCAGGCATTTGGTTTCCTATACGATAACTACGCTGGAGCGCTCTATAGTATTATCAAACAGATCATTACGGATAATAATGAGCTGGCTAGCGACGTGTTGCAGGAGGTATTTATCAATATCTGGCGCAAGATAGAAACCTATGACCAGACCAAGGGGAGGCTTTTTACCTGGATGCTGAATATAGCCAGGAATGCCTCGATCGATACCCTGCGGTCTAAGAGTTATCAGAACTCTCAGAAAAACCAGGAGCTACCGGATAACGTATATAAAGGGGTAGCCAATCAGACGATTCAACAAAACGTTGATAATATTGGACTTAAGAAAGTGCTTGAAAAATTAAAGCCAGAGCACAGGGTCCTGGTCGAGTTGGCTTATTTCAAGGGTTTTACGCATGAAGAGATAGCAGAAATGATGTCGATACCCCTCGGAACCGTGAAAACCCGCATTAGAAATGCGTTATTACAATTAAGAGAATACTTAAAGTGAACCTAAAAGATTATATTCAAAGCGGCATCATTGAAAGCTATGTGATGGGTCTGGCCAGCGAGTCAGAAAGAGCCGAATTTGAGCAATTATGCACTCAACATCCTGAGTTAGTAGCAGCACGCAGGAAATTCGAGGAAGGCCTGGAAGAATACGCCTCACAGCAGGCTGTGCCTCCTCCTCCAGAGGTTAAGGTGAAGGTTTTAGAAGCAATCGGGGATCTCAGTTCCCGTCCGCAGACTTCTGTAAATCCATCATCTAAAATAATCACAATGGAAAATTCAAAGGGAGCTCCGCGCTCCTCAGGCTTACCTCGTCTAGTGGCAGCTGCTGCCGTTATTTTATTGGCTATTGTCGGCTGGATGTATTTCCAGTCCAAACAACAAATCAAGGATCTTGCCGATGAAAACGACCGGCTCAGGGCCTCCAACAGCGAGACCAAGAGTACGATCGACAAGATTCTTCAAGAACAGAAACAGGCCATCGGCGACCCCAACACGACCGTTGTCAATATGGTCGGCACCAAGGTCGCACCAAAGTCTTCCGCCAATGTTTATTGGGATTCGGCTTCTACCAGCGTCTATCTGGTGGTAAAGAACATGCCCAAGCTGCCGAGCGATCAGCAGTACCAGCTTTGGGCCCTGATCGACGGGAAGCCCAAGGACCTGGGTGTATTCGATGGTGCGGACAGCGGCTCGACCAACAAGAATGTCATCATAAAGATGAAAAATACCCAGAAGGCCCAGGCTTTTGCGATTACCATCGAGAAGCAGGGCGGGGCTCCCTCTCCTACCCTGGAGAAGATGCAGTCGCTGGGTAAGACGCAGGCAACTCAATAAGAGGAAAAAAATCTACACCATAGTAAAAAAAGTCCCAGAAAGCTGGGACTTTTTAATTGGACGGAGTCCAATTCGTGCTTGCGGGCCCTTAGCCGCAAGCACAGACATTAGCGGAATTGTGGCAAAAAATATATTAATTGGTAATTTTTTGCCACAATTCTATTTTCGCTTATGATCATCGCTTTTTTAAGAAAATACTTTGGCAGGCTCTATATCTCGATTATCTGGACTATCATTATCGCCGTCCTTTGTTGTATGCCGGGTTCGATGATCCCCAATGAAGGCGGGTTTGCTATCCCTAATTTCGATAAGATCGTACATGCGGGAATTTTTGGCGGATTTGCCTTCCTCTGGAATCTTTATCTGAGCAATAAGATCTTCGATACTAAAATACTCTTACGTCTTTTCTTCCTTACGTTTATCCTGGCTAATGCTTATGGGATTGGGATGGAGCTGGTGCAGAAATGCTGCATTCCGAATCGCGATTACGACCTGGATGATATTATCGCGGACATGATTGGGGCGGGAATTTTTTATGGACTCAGCAACATCCTTTTACTT
>JAFDYG010000493.1 GCA_018267545.1 Bacteroidota bacterium | reverse complement strand
GCAGGGCAATATCCGCAAGGAGCTGAACCTGGACCAGCCCCGCTGGAAACAGTTTGTCTATTATCTGAACGACGTCTCGCCCATTGGGATCCACACGCGCGAAGAAATCGGGAGAAAAGGCCTGAAGGGAATCTTTATCGGCGGCGACACCAGGATCGGTCTCAAGTGGCCCTATCTCCGCCGGTCTTATCAATCCAAGAAAGAAGTCTGGAGCATCCTGATGGAAGCCCTGCCCAGGACATTGATGCTGGCGATGGCGGCTATGCTGGTGGCGACTATTCTGGGCATCTCGCTCGGCGTTCTGGCGGCTGTAAAGAAGGGCACCTGGATGGATACGTCCGCCATCTTTGTCAGCGTCCTTGGAATATCTGCGCCTTCCTTTTTCATGGGCATCCTGATCGCCTATGTATTCGGCTTTGTGCTCAGCGACTATACCGGTCTGCACCTAACCGGAGGTCCTTTTGTGACCGACCCCTTCTCGGGCCGTCACCTTCAATTGCGTAACCTGATCCTGCCGGCCCTGACGCTGGGCATACGACCGCTGGCGATTATCGCACAGCTGACGAGAGGCGCGTTGCTCGACGTTCTTGGACAGGATTATATCAGGACGGCTTATGCAAAAGGTCTTTCTCCACGCGCGGTCGTCTGGAAGCACGGCTTGCGTAATGCTTTGAACCCGGTCATTACGGCGATCACCGGCTGGTTTGCGGAGCTGCTGGCCGGAGCATTTTTTGTAGAAACCATTTTTGACTGGAAGGGAATCGGGAAGGTGACGGTCGATGCATTAGGGGAGCTGGATTTCCCCGTCGTCATGGGATCGGTGCTGGTCTCCTCCTTCTTTTTTATCGTCATCGGTCTGCTCGCCGATCTTCTATACGGACTCGTAGACCCGAGAGTTCGGCTCACTACTTGATCACCACTTCCTTGATGACTCTCTCGCCCAGCGCCTCATTGACACGCTGGAGGATATTTTCTTTTTGATACATGAGCTCCTGGCGGAGGGGGGCGATGGTGGTATTCACGTAGAGGGTATGCCCGTGGATCTGGATCTTATCGGTGTACCGCGCAACGGTCTTGCCCATGATCTGTTCCCATACCTCTTCGATCTGCAAGGCCTGTATGGAGCCTTTCAAATGACTCTGATTGAGGAACTTTCTCAGCGCATCTCCTAATGAATATTCACCCATGGGTGCAAGTTAAGAAAAAAGCGTAATCAGCTGGCAGGGGATGCCCAATTGATCCATTTCGTGGCGGATTCGATCCGGATGCGTGTCTGTGATAAAAATTTGCCCCTGATCTCTTAAACATACCTGGTCCAGCAGGTTATGCATACGCTGCGCGTCCAGTTTTTCAAAGACGTCGTCCAGCAGCAGGATCGGTGGATAACCTTTGTCTTTTTTAAGGGTCTCGTATTCGGCGAGCTTTAGAGCGAAGAGCAGGCTTTTTCGCTGCCCCTGGGAAGCGATGGACTTAAAGGGCTGGTCGGCATACGTAATGTCGATATCGTCCTTGTGGATTCCGCTGCCGGTGCGCTGCAGGTAAAGGTCTTTTTCCAGCCCTTGTCGAAGCAGGTCGTGCAGGGGACTGAAAAGCAGCTGGCTTTGATAGGCGAGGGCTACGGGCTCTTCGGCTCCTGCGATCTGGGTATAGAAGCGGCCCACGAGGGGAAGCAGCTGCTGGAGAAACTGGTGGCGGCGCTTGAAGAGCCAGTCGCCTGGCCGGCTCAGCTGGCTGTCGTAGACTTCGAGAAGACTTTTGTCGCTAAGCCGCCGATCAGATAGAGATTTTAGGAAACTATTGCGCTGCTGGAGGACCTTATTATATTCGATGAGGTTCTGCAGGTATTCGGGGTCCAGCTGTGACAGGAGCGCATCGAGGTAGCGCCGGCGTTCTTCGCTGCCGCCGGTGATGATCTGGACGTCGTCGGGGGCGATGATGACACAAGGGAAGCGGCCGATATGATGGGAGAACTTATCATAGACCTCCCCGCCGGCCAGGAATTCTTTCTTACCCGTCTCCCGCAGGATACAGACGATATCGGTGAGCTGCCCTTCCTTTTCGAAGTGGCCTTCGATGCGGAAGCCGGCGGCGCCTTTTTGTACGCTCTGCTGATCGCTGCGGGTAAAATAGCTCTTGGTAAAGCAGAGGTAATAGATGGCATCCAGCAGGTTCGTCTTCCCCATGCCATTATTGCCACAGATCCCCACGATCCGTTCCGTAAAATGGAACGAAGCCTGGCCGTAGTTCTTGAACTGAATCAGCGATATATCTTTAACCGAAAGCAAATCGGATGCAAGATAGCGCTGAATCATTTATTTGAGCGCTAGTGGCGTGCTGAATGTTTTAACGGTTTGAATTCGTATCCCAGCTTTACCGATAGGAAGTTCGACACCCGGTTATTGTCATTGCTCAGATAAGCCTTAAAGAAACGGAACTCTCCGCTGAGCACGACGTGCTGGTACAGCTGACAGCCTGCTCTGACGGAGCCGATCAGCATGCTGCAATTGGGGTCCAGCTTCAATCCGTGAAAATCATATTCTTCTGCCTGTATGTGCGAAAAGGCAAGACCGGGGCCTGCAAAGACGCGTACATTCTGAAAAGACAGGCTATACACGATGTGCAGAGGCAGCGTAGTAGAAACAAAGGAGCGGCGCTGCGTAACCAAAGCCGTGGCTATGCTAAATACTGATGACGGGCTAAAGGAAGGATAATCGGTCTGGGTGTGTCCCGCCGCTATATCCAGGGACCCATCCAGTCCCCAGTGGGAGGAGAAAGGAGCCCGGACGAAGAAGCTGCCTCCGTAGCCGGAGCCGCTTCCTATATTTTCATAACGGGGGGCTTGTATGTGCTCGTAATCAAAAGCAAGACCAAAGCGGGCCTGGGCTTGGACGGAAAAGGATAGCGCGAGCGCAAAGAGCGGGGCGATAAGGTATTTTATCATGGGGGTTATTTTGTATCTTTCACAAAACAAACTGTAATGAGAAAACTATATGACTGCTATTGCCCGTCATTCGTTGCTTTGCTGGGATTGATTTTATTGCCTTCCCTGCTTTCGGCCCAGGTCGAAAAATCTGTTATCGACCGCATCCGCGAAGAGGGACTGCAGCACTCGCAGGTTGCAGCGATTGCGCACCAGATGACGGACGTCAGCGGTCCGAGGCTAACCAACTCACCCGGCTTTCACCGCGCCGCAGACTGGATCGTCAAGACTTTGCAGGGATGGGGACTGACCAAAGTGGAGAAGGAAGCCTGGGGTGAATTCGGATATGGATGGTCGGCCGAAAAGACCTACCTGGCAATGCGCAGCCCTTATTATACTCCTCTTATAGCCTATGCGTCTCCCTGGAGCGGCAGCACGAAGGGGCCCGTTTCGGCGAACGCTTTCCTGGTCGAGAAGATGGATTCGGCCTGGATTGCCGAGCATGCTGCGCAGATGAAGGGCCGTGTTCTAATCGCCCGTATGGCGGACAGCGTCCTCCGTCCCGATTTCAAGGCGGACGCTACCCGCTATTCCGACAGCGCGCTGGCGGCTATCGGTGATACTTATATGCTGACGGCCGACATGCTGAAATCCTATATGCCTTTCTTCAAGCAAATGTTCCGTATGCAGAAGATGATCGAGGCTACGGGGCCGGCAGCCATTCTAAAGGCTGGTGGTTTGCGCGACGGTACGGTCGAAGTACAGGGCTTTATCGGTTACCGGAAGAAGGACCAGCCGATGGCGCCCGAGCTGACGGTGGCCAAGGAAGATTATCTGCGGGTTATGCGGCTGCTGGAAGAGGGTAGGGAAGTCTCCCTCGAGCTGCAGAGCGACACCAGGCTCAAAACGGACGATCTGCAGGGACACAATGTCGTAGGCGAAATTCCCGGTACGGACCCCACGCTGAAGTCTGAGCTGGTGATGCTCGGCGGTCACCTGGACTCCTGGAGCTCCGGGACGGGCGCCACCGACAACGGAGCAGGATGTATCGTCGCGATGGAAGCCATCCGGATCTTGAAAACCCTGGGACTTCAGCCCAAACGGACCATCCGGATCGCGCTTTGGGATGGTGAGGAGCAGGGGCTGCTGGGGTCCTTCCACTACGTGAAGAACCACTTTGGCGACCCCGCCGATATGAAGCTAAAGGCCGACCAGGCAAAGGTATCGGCGTATTATAACCTGGACAATGGCTCCGGAAAGATCAGGGGTATCTTCACCCAGGGGAACGAGCAGGTAGCGCCGATCTTTAAAGAATGGTTCGAGCCTTTCGCCGACCTGGGCGCAAAGACGGTAACCCTGCACAGCACGGGTTCTACGGACCACCTCTCTTTCGATGCCGTGGGTATACCCGGATTTCAATTTGTCCAGGACGAGCTGGACTACGAGACCCGGACCCACCACACCAATATGGACAACTATGACCACCTGCTGATGAACGACCTGAAGCAGGCAGCGACCATCCTGGCCGCTTTTGTGTACAATACGGCCCAACGGGCGGAGAAATTGCCCCGTAAGCCCCTGCCGAAGGCGGAAAAGTTCCTATTTGACGACTTTTTGCCCTAAGGGAGTGGTTCCGGGGGGATTTGCCGATTCAGAATCAGCGATTTACTGATTCTGAATCGGTGTTTTACTGATTTTGAATGCTTTTTCACCGTATATTTGCCCCCGCCTGAGCAAGGTGCAGCAACAACGCGTTCCTGCCTCCGGCCAGGCTAAAACTTCAAATTTTCAACATAGTGGCTACCAAGTTTTCAAAAGAGACCTACCTGTACTGGTATGAACTAATGCAACTCATCCGCCAGTTTGAGTTGATGGCAGAAGAAAAATATAAGATGGAAGGTAAGATCCGTGGCTTCTTCCACGCCTATGTCGGGCAGGAAGCCATCGCTGCCGGCTGTATGACAGCCACCCAGCAGGGAGACCCTTTTATTACTGCTTATCGTGACCACGGTCTTGCCCTGGCTAAAGGGGTAAGCGCCAACGCCTGTATGGCCGAGCTATACGGCAAGGCGACGGGCGCCGCCAAGGGAAAGGGTGGAAGCATGCACTTTTTCGGCGTAAATGAACGCTTCTTCGGCGGTCATGGCATCGTCGGTGCGCAGATCGGGACCGGAGCAGGACTTGCTTTTGCCGAAAAATATAAAGGAACCGACAACGTTTCGCTGACCTTCTTTGGCGATGGAGCCGCCCGTCAGGGTATACTGCACGAGACGTTCAATCTTGCCATGTTGTGGAAGCTGCCGGTCATCTTCATTTGCGAGAACAACAACTATGCGATGGGAACTTCGGTCGAAAGGACCTCGAACGTTCACGATATTTACAAATTGGCCGACGCCTACGAAATGCCCGCCGACTCGATCGACGGCATGAGCCCCGAGGCCGTTCACGAAGCGGTAGCCCGCGCCGTGAAAAGAGCCCGTCAGGGAGACGGCCCGACCTTGCTGGAGATCAAGACCTATCGTTATAAGGGTCACTCCATTTCCGACCCCCAGAAATACCGGACCAAGGAAGAGGTAGAAGAATACAAGGCAAAGGATCCTATACAGACTGTGCTGCAGACGATCCTGTCGAAGAAGTTCGCTACCCAGGAAGAGATCGATGCGATCAACCAGCGGGTCAACGATACCGTAACCGCTTCGGTAAAATTCGCCGAAGAATCTCCCTGGCCGGATGACTCCGAAGTATTGAAAGACGTATACGTCGATAAGAATTATCCATTCATCGTAGACTAAGCGCCGGGCGCGGATAATTGCGCCGAATGCGGTCTATATTAAAAGCTAAAAGCCAAATAAAGTAACAGATGTCAGAGATCAAACACCCTGCACATTTAGAAGAAGAGAAAAATCCCGTTGCTGACCTGCACAACGCCTGGGAGCGTTATGGGAAACAACTGAGCTACGTAGTGCTTGCCCTCGTCGTGATCGTAGGCGGATTTTTTGCATACCGCAGCTTCGTGAGCGAACCCAATGAAAAGAAAGCAACGGAAGCCATGTTCCGGGCCGAAGAATACTATCGTCTCGACTCGGCCAAGCTGGCTCTCAACGGCGACCAGGTGAACCCCGGTTTCCTGAAAATCATTTCCAAGTATGGCAGCACCAAGGCTGGCAAGCTGGCGAATTTTTATGCCGGAAGCTGCTATCTCAAGCTGGGCGACTTCAACAATGCCGTAAAATATCTCAAGGACTTCTCCACTCCCGTACAGCAATTGCAGGAGAGGACTTACGGTCTGCTGGGAGACGCTTATTCCGAATTGGACAAGAAGAACGAAGCGGTCGAGCAGTATAAGAAAGCAGGTACGTATTTTGAAAAGGACGAGCTGTTCTCGCCCGAATACCTTTTCCGCGCCGGCTACCTGTACGAGCAGATGGGTAAGACGCAGGACGCTATTGCGATGTACAAGCTGATCAAGGATAAGTATCCGGCTACTCCGCGTGGAATCGAAGCAGACAAATACCTGGCAAGACTGGGTGTAACACAATAAAGAGTTCCTCAATGGCAGAGGTTAGCAAAAGTAATTTATTACAAACGACAGGCATCCCCCATACGGAGGGTGCCTGTATCGTTATCGTTCGGACCGAATGGAATGACGCCGTCGTCGGCGCCCTGGAAAAGGGCTGTAAGGCCGAGCTGGACAAGGCTGGTGTCAAGTACAAGGTAATCACCGTACCCGGCGCATTCGAGATCCCGTTCGGCATCCGGGCCTTCTGGGACGTTCATAAATACAAGGACGACCGGCCCCAGGCTTTTATCGCCCTTGGCTGTGTGCTGCGTGGGGATACGCCCCATTTCGATTACGTGTGCAAAGCGGTGACGGATGGCGTTCTCCAATTGAATATGACCCTTCCCATACCGACCATCTTTGGCATTTTGACTGTCGATAACCAGCAGCAGGCCGATGAACGTATCGGAGGCAAGCACGGGCACAAAGGAGAAGAAGCCGCCATTACGGCGCTCAAGATGGTTTCCTTACAGCGTTCCTTCCAGGTACGCCCCGGATCATAAAATAAAGAATCAGACGTGACTGTCCAGCTCTTCATACCTTGTTTTGTAGACCAGCTATATCCGCAGACCGCCTTCAATATGGTGAAAGTGTTGGAAAAAGCAGGGGTCGAGGTCGTATACAATACCGAACAAACCTGCTGCGGACAGCCAGCGTTCAATGCAGGCTTCCGCGATGAAGCACGGGACGTCTGTACAAAATTCCTGAAAGACTTCTCCGGACATGATTACGTTGTGGCGCCCAGCGCCAGCTGCGTCGGTTTTGTCCGTAATTATTATTCAACCCTGTTCAACAATTCCTCCCTGCACAACGACGTGAAGGACCTTCAAAAGAGAATCTTCGAATTCTCTTCTTTTATGGTCAACGTCCTGGGAGTAGAGGACGTGGGCGCGACCTTGCATGGGAAGGCGACCTATCACGACTCCTGCGCCGGACTTCGGGAATGTAAGATCAAGGAGGAACCCCGGAAGCTATTGTCCAGGGTGAAGGGATTGGAGCTGCTGGAGATGAACGACGTGGAGACCTGTTGCGGTTTCGGGGGGAGCTTTGCCGTTAAATTCGAATCGATCTCGATCGCGATGGCCGATCAAAAAGTCAACAACGCCTTGCAGACGGGCGCCGACTATATCATTTCAACCGACCTTTCCTGTCTGATGCACCTGGATGGTTATATAAAGCATAAAGGCCATCCCATCCGCGCGATGCACATTGCGGATGTTCTAGCCAATAGTTAAATCAAAAAAGGGAATGATCAACAACCGCCCGTGGACGCCGGGGGGATTTTACTGTTTTTAGACGTGTTCTTTCAGTTTGGGCAAAAAAATAAGACCACCCATATAACCTTAGTTATCGGATGGTCTTGACCCTTAAAACAACCTGTCGCAAGCGTTAAATAGGGTTAAAACCAGGCCTCGAATAATACATACGTAAGCTGATAAACTTTGGATTTAAAAAGGCCGGAATTTTTTTCAAAAAACCGGCCTTTTTACTTTATCGTTGATTGTCAACTATTTAGGCATCAATACGTGATTCACTACGTGGATGACGCCATTGCTTTGGTAGACGTCCTTGATTGTCACTTCGGCCATTCCTCCCTTTTCGTCCTTCAGCCAGATCTTCTTTCCCTTCATCATCACCCAGAGCTTGCCGCCGGCGACGGTGGTCAGCTCGGCCGTGCCATTGCCAGCCTTTATCTTTTCGGCGAGCGCCTTCGAATCAAGGCGGCCGGAAACGACGTGGTAGGTCAGGATGCCGGTGAGGGTAGACTTATTCTCGGGTTTTACCAGGCTTTCGACCGTGCCTTTGGGCAGCATATTGAAGGCTTCGTCGGTAGGAGCAAAGACGGTAAAAGGACCAGGGCCCTGGAGGGTCTCCACCAAACCTGCGGCCTTTACAGCGGCAACGAGCGTCTTGTGATCTTTGGAATTGACGGCATTTTCTATGATATTCTTGGAAGGATACATGGGCGCACCACCTACTTCGACCGTTTTCTCCTGTGCAAACGTGGTGTTGATGAACATGGCAGCAACCAGCATAAGACTCAAACTTTTTAAAATCTTCATAAAAAGAGTTTTTTCAAAAAATGATTAATGTTTTGTTTTTGTATTGCGCTTGTTACATGTAACCGACGTGATTACTTACGGGGAATGGTTTCGTTATGGATTGCGGAGAGTTGATTTTTTTTCGCATGGCGGTTTCAGGAGAAATTGTAATTTCGGTGCGCTGTTGATGCAGTGCACTAACAAATAACTACTTATATGGCTTATTGGCTGGCAAAATCGGAACCTTCTGTATACAGCTGGGAACAGTTTGAAAAAGAAAAAGAGACTGTATGGTCTGGTATTCGCAACTATGCGGCGCGTCTTCATCTTCGTGCGATGAAAAAGGGAGACGAGGTATTATATTATCATAGCAATGAGGGTTTGGAGATCGTGGGAATTGCGAAAGTGTCGAAGGAAGCGTATCAAGATCCGACGACGGATGACGATCGCTGGGTGGCGGTAGACCTGAAGGCCGAACGTCGGCTAAAGAAGCCCGTTAGTTTGGAGCAGGTGAAGAAGGAGCCGAAGCTGTCGAATATGGCGCTGGTGCGGCTGGGCCGTCTTTCTTTGCAGCCTGTGACCGATGAGGAATGGAAGGTGGTGATGAAGATGGCTGGGGAGAAGTAACGTTTTAACAATTTGTTGGGAACCTTTTTCATAGTCCCGGGAATCAAGCATGGTCCCGGGACTTTTTCTTTTTAGGGGATTGTGTAAAAAATAGTTCCCTGCATCTTATCAACAACATCATCCAATAAACATTTACTTATGCGATTTAAGGTATCGACAGTGCCAATGGCATTGCTGCTATTCCTTTGTCTTGCCTGTAACCGGCATGCCGAAGAAGCTTACTATAAAGATGTCGCGGCGTCATCAGCAGACTCCACGGCAGTATCCGCGGACGAGTTCAACAAGTCTCCACAAACACCGGGTCAGAAGAAACCGCAGGTAATACCCGCGCCCGCACCTAATCCCGACTGGGACAAGAAGATCATCAAGACGGCAGACCTTACGCTGGAGACGAGAAGTTTCAAAACCTATCAGAATAGGCTTCGTCAGACGGTAAAACAATCAGGCGGTTATATCTCGCAGGAGCAGCAGACGCAATCAGCCGCCTCCATCGACAACACGGTGACCATCAAGGTGCCGGTCGAGCGGTTTGACGACCTGCTGCAGCAATTACCGGCGGATAGCGACAAGGTCGTAGAAAAAAAGATCAGCTCGGAAGACGTGACGGCACAGTTCATCGACACACGTTCGAGGCTGGAGACAAAGAAGCAAGCCCATGCACGCTACCTCGAATTATTACACCAGGCGAAAAACATGAAAGACATCCTGGACGTACAGGAGGCCATCGACGGGCTGCAGGAGGAGATGGATGCCGCATCTGGGCAGGTTGCCTATCTAAGCCATTCGGCGGCATTCAGCACGATCAACCTGCACTTCTACGAGGTTTTGGATAAGACGGCGTATGAACCGCCTTCCTTCGGACAGAAGCTCGTCAGCTCGCTGGTAAGAGGGTGGGGATACCTGGGAGAGGCGATCGTGCAGCTGACAAGCGTTTGGCCGTTTATACTCCTGGGAGGATTGACCCTCTTTTTCGTAAGCAGGTACAAACGTAAAGCGCCGGCCAAAACAGGCGCGACTTCTAATAAAGAATAATCATTCAAATCAAATCAACCATTATGAAATCGCTATCGAAGATAGGGATGGCGGCAGCAGTAATTCTGCTCGCTATTGCCTGCAACAATCAAATCGGAAAGTCCAGGCCTCCCGTGAGTCAGGACGCGGCTTATGAGAATTATGTCTCACAGCCTGCACCCGCGAGGCATCTTTCAGTAGAACAAAAGAATGTAAGCAAGTTTACTCCGCCCAAAATTGTTCCGGACCAAGAAGTTACCCTGGAAAAAGCCCCAGCCGATGGCGGAAAAGGAAAAATGGAGGAGGATAAGCGAGCTGAGTTTAACAGGGAAGAATATGCGAACATCATAGAAAACCGTTTTCTCCGGGTCAGGCAGGAACCCCTTTCTACCTTCTCTATCGACGTGGATGCTGCGTCCTACAGCAACGTCCGCCGTTATATCCAGCAGGGCGCATTACCCCCTGCCGGCGCCGTCCGGATCGAAGAGATGATCAATTACTTCGACTATCGTTATCCTCAACCTACAGGAACCGACCCTTTCTCTGTCAACACGGAGCTTTCCGCTTGTCCCTGGAACCCGCAGCACCGCCTGGTGCTGATCGGGCTGCAGGGCAAGGAGCACGAGGCGGCGGAGCTGCCGGCAGCCAACCTGGTCTTCCTGATCGACGTATCGGGATCGATGGATGAGCCCAATAAGCTTCCCCTGGTGAAGACTTCGCTCAAGCTCCTGACGGAGCAGCTGCGGGAAAAGGACCACGTAGCCATCGTCGTCTATGCCGGTAACGCGGGTCTTGTCCTGCCTTCGACCAGCGGGAGCGAGAAGCGCAAGATCAAGGAAGCCATCGACAACCTGGAAGCCGGCGGCTCGACGGCTGGCGGGCAAGGGCTGGAACTGGCATACAAAGTTGCCCGGCAAAACCTTGTCAAGGGCGGGAATAACCGGATCGTCCTGGCCACCGACGGGGACTTCAATGTGGGCGCCAGCAGCGAGGACGAATTGGTCCGGATGATCGAGAAAGAGCGGGAGACAGGCGTATTCCTGAGCGTGCTGGGCTTTGGCATGGGCAACTACCAGGACAATAAGATGCAGCAGCTGGCCGACAAGGGAAATGGCAATCATTCCTATATCGACAACATCAACGAAGCCAGGAAGGTGCTGGTCAAGGAGTTTGGCAGCACACTGTTTACCATTGCCAAGGACGTCAAGATCCAGGTAGAGTTCAATCCCGAAAAAGTACAGGCCTACCGGCTCATTGGCTACGAGAACCGCGCCCTGGCTGCGGAAGACTTCAACGACGATAAAAAAGACGCGGGCGAGCTGGGCTCGGGGCATCGCGTAACGGCCTTGTATGAGATTATTCCAGCAGGAATAAAAGATGAGTTCACAACCGGGGTAGATTCCCTGAAATACCAAACCAGGGGCAGCGTCGCGGCAGGGAGCGCCAGTGATGAATGGATGACGGTCAAGCTGCGGTATAAGGAGCCGGATGGAAATCAAAGCAGGCTGTTGGCAAAGACCGTAAATGGAACGGAATCATCGCTCGAAGGCAGCTCGGCTAACTTCCGGTTTGCAGCTGCCGTAGCTGAATTCGGGCTGCTCCTGCGCAATTCGGACTTCAAGGAAAAGTCGAGCTGGCAGCAGGTGCTTTCGTTGGCCAGGGGGGCGAAAGAAGCCGACAATGACGGCTATCGCAGCGAGTTTATCGGGCTGGTAGAAACGGCTTCCGCACTGACCATTGCAAAGAGATGATCGGGTAGGAACTGGGCAAAACTCCCTTCAGACTTGTGGGGAGTTTTGCCTATTTTGCATTTATGAAATCGAAGAAAAAGCTTGTCATTCTCACTGGCGCAGGCATCAGCGCCGAGTCCGGGCTACGGACTTTCCGGGATTCCGATGGGCTTTGGGAAGGGTACCAGGTCACCGAAGTAGCTACGCCGCGCGCCTGGCATAAGGATCCCTCGCTGGTGCTGGAGTTCTACAATATGCGGCGCCGGGACGTAGCCAAGGCCGAACCCAATGCGGCGCACCTTGGGCTCGCCCAGCTGGAGGAAGACTTCGACGTACATATCATCACTCAAAATATCGACGACCTGCATGAGCGCGCGGGCAGCAAGCAGGTGCTGCACCTGCACGGCGAGATCTTCAAGATGAGAAGCGAGCTCGACGAGACCCTGGTTTACCCGATCCGGGAAGACATGATATTGGGACAGCTGGCGGAGGACGGGGGAAGGCTCCGGCCGCACATCGTCTGGTTCGAAGAGCCCGTGCCCATGATCGAAATGGCCGTCCCGCTGGTTCATTCCGCGGATATCTTCGTGGTGGTGGGGACTTCGCTGGTGGTCTATCCGGCGGCGGGTCTGGTGGATTTTGCCCGGACGCATATTCCTAAGTTTATCGTCGATAAGAAGATACCATTCACCTCGTCTATCCGTAATCTGACGGCGATCGAGCAGCCCGCATCGATCGGCGTGCAGCAGCTGATCGAACAGCTGGAGGCATTAAAATGAAAATAATCATATGAATCAACAGGCAGCAGCGCCAGGGTCTTTATTCCAATTAATTCTTTTATTGGCTTTTTTTGTACCCTCGATTCTTTTCTTTCTTACCCAGCAAAATACCCTTCGTCTGATCCGCTCCGAGAACAGAGAGCTAAATCCCGGATTGGTCTGGCTGCAACTAATCCCGTTATTCAATCTATATTGGATATTTGTGGTCGTTACCCGTATTGCCGATTCTATCAGCAAGGAAAATGTCGCTTTTCAGGACGACTCAATCCTTGGCGTATCGGGCTACGACGCGGTAGACGCCATTGGCAAGCGGCCTACTTATAAAATCGGTATAGTCTGGTGTGTACTGTTCGTATTCAATACCTTGCTTTATTTTGGCAACGTCACGGAGAGGGTATCTATGGAGCGGCTGCTGACCCTTCTGCGATTGCTGACGGTATTGGGTCTGATGGTGTGCTGGATCGTTTATTGGGTCATGCTGGCGCAGGAAAAGCGGAAATTGAAGGCTTTGCGCCATGTTTTATAGTTTTCCTAACAAAGATTGTCCGTTTTTTGCAGTCATGCTCCAAAAGCTATTTCTATTCTCCGTATTGGTAATCTTTACAGCCGGCGCCCAGGCGCAGGAACTCTCACAGCCGGTCGAGCAGCTGCGCGACTATTGCAAACGCTCGATCCCCACCGGCTACAGTCCCCGCCTGAACATTCTGAGCCTGACGCCCAAGAGCAACCTGCACTACTTATTCCCTTTGTATCATGGTTTCAGGGACGAGGAGAAATTCAAGAAAATCTACTCCGAAAAGGGCTACTATGACGAAATGAGTCAATACTTCGCTTTTGCCGGAGATTATCATACCGCCCTCCAATACCTGGAAAAGAGCTTCGACAGCGTCGACGACGACGTCCGCAAAAAGGTGTACCGGACGGCGGCGGGGCTAAAGAATATCGAGCACGTCAATGCCCGGCGTTATATCGGCTTTGCCGCGAAGAACCGGCGGGTGACGATGATCAACGAAGCCTTCGCCAAACCTCTTCACCGCGCCTTTACGCTTTCTCTGCTGGCAGATTTATACCGGCAGGGCTATCGCTACCTGGCAATGGAGATGCTGAATAATTTTTCCAACCAGAATTTGACAAAGGAGGGAATGCATACCGGCTACTATGCATCGGAGCCGGTAGCTGGTGAGCTGGTGCGTTTTGCGTTGGAGATGGGCTATACGCTGGTTCCCTACGAAGACACGGCGGCTTCGGTGCATACGCCCAATCAACGGGATTCCATACAGGCGGAACACCTCTATAGCATTCTTCAAAAAGACAGCTCGGCCAGGATTCTCGTACATGCCTCGTTTGCACACATCAGCAAGAAACAAGGCGCAGATGGACGCATACCGATGGCATTGGCATTCTGGCGCCGTTCGGGTATCGAGCCGCTGACAATCGATCAAACCGACATGACCGAGGAGAGCAATTTCGGTTATGGCCGGGTCATCTATCAGGCCTATCTGCAAAAGTTCCCGCTGAAGGAACCCTCGATCGCCCTGATCAACAACGCGCCGGTCAATGTCACCGATAAAGACCTCTACGACCTCTGTGTGATCCATCCGCCCACGGTGTTTCAGGATGGAAGACCCAGCTGGCTCAATCTGGGAGGCAGGAGACAACCGACCTATATCAAACCGACCTCACCCGCGGTCTATCTTGTACAGGCTTATTATCTCGACGAGATAGAGCACAACGACAATACCCCCTGGCAGCTGGTGCCGGCCGATCAGACCTATGTTACGGGAGGAAAGAAGAATTATTTGCTTTACCTGAGAAAGAATAAGTATAAGATATTCTTCAGAGACATCAATTACAAAATACTCAGCACGCTGAATATCGACGTCAACTAGCGGAGCGATCGTTCGAATCGGATCCCCTGCTGCTGCAGCTCCGACAAGACGGGCTCGTAAATAGCCGGTAGGATAGGGATGTGTAAACCGCGGATGGACAGCTTGTCTTCCAATAGAAGCTTTGCCGCGATTCCCAGCGGCAGACCGACAGTGCGCGCCATGGCCGTATGCAGGCTGTCTTCTCCTTTTACGACCAGGGTGCTGGTCTCCGTGTACAGCTTTCCTTCTCTTTCAAACTCCAGCTCGTGCTGCATCACGATCATATCCTTGTCCTGGGGGGACATGACCAGGCGCGTTTCCAGCAGGTGCTGCAGGATATCAGCTGAGCTATGCGCGGTATCAGGAATAGGAGAGGAGTCGAAAAGGCCGAGAAAGTCGAACAGGGGGCGATTCTGTGCGTCGACAAAGGGCTGCAGCCGCTTCGACCACTCTGCGAACGTAGCCGCCTTTACGGGTGTCTTATCATCGGTTAATCCTGCCCGTACGATCGCCCTCCACGCCTGGCAGAAGATGGGATAGCGAAGGGTGGTGCGGATGAAAGTTTCAGCTTCTTCCAGTCGGTAGATCGGGATATAGGCAAGAGAGTCGCGGTTGGGATACCAGGCCAGCGGACCCGTTTCTCCCAGCTCGATGCGACCGGTACGGGCAAATAGCTCTGCATAGGGAACCGTCACCGTCTGTCCCTTTTCTTTATAACGGGCTCCTGCCGAGCCCGCCAGGACCACGTTGCGGGGATTCCAGCTGATTTTATAGTGCCAGGGATTATTGTCGCTTTCGGGAGCTATCAGGCCGCCGGTATGAGAAAGAAAAGAATGGATGCGCCCACCCTGTGACTTGATGTCTGCAATCAATTCCAGGGCGCTCATATGATCGATACCCGGGTCGAGTCCCATCTCGCAGAGGAACAGCAGGCCGCTGTCCCGGATGGCAGGCTCCAGGGCGCGGATGGCGTCATCGACATAGGAAGCGGTGAGGAGGTGTTTTTGGGCATTGAGACAGGATTGAGCCACCAGGTAGTGCAATGCAGGAGGGAGTAGTGAAATGACTACGTCCGCTCCTTGTACCAGCCGAAGGCGTTCACCCTCGTCCTCCACGCTTAGCTGGACCGCCCGGGCCTGCGGTGCGCTCCCGATCTTGCTTTGGGCCAGGGCCAGGTTGCTTTCGGCCACGACCAGCTGCCAGGAATGGCTCGCACAAACCTCGATCAGATAGCGGATCAGACTGGTAGCGGACTTTCCGGCGCCAAACAGAAGGATTTGTTTCATTCTGCAATGATAAGGTTTGTTAACCGACTGCTAATAGCCCAATTATTACAATTTTTTGGCATAATTCTGTGGTAGATACCAGTAATGGCTAACTACGCACCTATCTCCACCGGCCTCCGGCGCTATAAGGGCAGCTGGGGCCAAACGCAGGCAACGCACCTGCTGCGACGCACCCAATTTGGCGCGCGCAAGGAGGATCTCGATTACTTCCTGCGCAAATCCCCCAAAAAGGCCGTCCGGGAATTGGTCGAAAAGGAATATCCCCTGCCGCCGCCTCCCATCAACAACTACAACGACGATAAATATACCGACCCCGAGATCGCCCCTGGCGCCGACTGGACCATTTCCGTGAAATACGACGGAATGAACAATTTCCGGCGGAAGAATTCCTTCAAGTCCTGGTGGCTGGGGTTGATGCTCGGACAGGACAGGAGTATCCGGGAGAAAATGGTCCTTTTCTGGCACAACCATTTCGTAACGGAAACCAATACGGTCGACAATGCCCTGTGGTGCTATAAATACAATATGCTGCTTCGTCAGCACGCCCTGGGAAATTTCAAGGAGCTGGTGAAGGCCATGACGATCGAGCCGGCGATGCTCAGGTATCTTAACGGGTATGCAAGCACGAAGAAGGCTCCGGACGAGAACTATGGGCGTGAACTTCAGGAATTGTTTACCATCGGAAAGGGACCCGGATCGCACTATAACGAAGCGGATGTAAAGGCAGCGGCGCGCGTGCTGACGGGTTATACGCTCAATTACAAGACATATACGGCTTCCTTCGATCCGAAGAGGCATGATGAGACGGACAAACAATTTTCGGTCTTCTACGACAACCGCGTCATCAAGGGAATGAAAGGTACGGACGCTACGGCCGAGCTCGACCAGCTCATCGACCTCCTCTTCTCGCGTGAGGAAGTGTCCCGCTTTATCTGCCGGAAACTGTACCGCTTCTTTGTCTATCATGAGATAGATCCGGCAACGGAAAAGAATATCATCGAACCGCTGGCGACCCTCTTCCGCAAGAAGGATTATGCCATCCGGCCGGTGCTGGAGACGCTTTTATCGAGCCAGCACTTCTTCGACCAGGCCAACTATGGCTCGCTGATCAAGCCGCCGGTGGACTTTATCGTCGGGCTGTGCCGCGAATTTGACGTCGTCTTCCCTGACGGGGCGGAATACGCCGATCTATATGGCTTTTGGGAACAGCTTCGGAACCAGGCCGCAGGCCTGCAGCAAAATATAGGAGACCCGCCCAATGTGGCGGGCTGGCAGGCCTATTACCAGGAGCCGGAGTACGACAAGCTGTGGATCAGCTCGGACACACTTCCCAAACGAAATCAGTTCACCGACAGGATGGTCAACAATGGCCTGGGACGCAATGGGAAGAAGGTCGTGATCGACCTCCTGGCCTTCGCTTCCCGCCTGCCGCATCCCGAAGACCCGGACCAATTGATTGCGGGAGCCGTAAAGGCGCTGTATAGCGTGGAGCTGCCGCCGGAGGATCTACAGCAGATCAAGACGAGCATCCTCCTGTCGGGCCTGACGGGCATGGCTTCCGATCATTACTGGACGAACGCCTGGCAGACGCTGCAGCAGAAGCCGGATGACAAGACTAATCGCAATGGCGTGACCAATAAGCTGAAGAACCTGTTCCGGCATCTGATGGATAAGCCGGAATATCAATTAATGTAATGCGCTATGAAAAGAAGAACCTTTTTAAAGAATACGCTTCCCATCGTCCTGCCGGCGCTGGTCAATGGCTTTTCCCTTAAAGCCTGGGCCCGTTCTTCGTTCCTTCCGGCTGCGGCAAGGGGTATCGGAGAAGACAGGATCCTGGTGCTGATCCAGCTCAGCGGAGGTAATGACGGCCTCAATACCGTCATTCCGCTGGAATACTATGGCGCCTACCAGTCGGCCCGGGCCAATATCGCGATTCCGGAAGCCAAGATCCTGCGGCTGGAAGGCGTAGACCAGACAGGGCTGCACCCGGCAATGCCGGAGCTGCAGCAGCTCTTTGGCGAAGGGAAGCTGGCGATCTTGCAAGGGGTGAGCTATCCGCAGCCCAATTTCTCTCATTTCCGGGCGACGGATATCTGGCTGACGGGTTCGGATGCGGGCCAGGTCTTGCCGACCGGATGGGCAGGTCGTTATTTGAATGCAAGCTATCCTCACTTTCCTCAGGACTATCCCAATGCATCGATGCCCGATCCGCTGGCGATTCAGATCGGGGGGCTGGTATCACCGGTACTGCAAGGTCCGGTGCTGACGATGGGGATGGCGATCAGCAACCCCACCAGCTTCTACGACATGCTGAACGACCGGCCGGCGGCGGCGTCCAATACCAGGGCTGGCGATCAGCTGGCCTATATCCGGGAGATGTCCATCAAGACGGACCAGTACGCGGGAGTGATCAAAAAGGCGGCGCAACGGGTGACGAAGCAGTCGGATCTATACCCGGCTGCCGGGAAAAATCCATTGGCGGACCAGCTCAAGATCGTCGCCAGGCTCATCGCCGGCGGTCTAAGAACCCGCTTCTACCTGGTGAGCATGGGAGGCTTCGACACACATGCCAAACAGACCGACACGACCGATACCACCACGGGAGCGCATGCCAGGCTTTTGGCGAGGCTCTCCGAAGCGATTCATGCATTCCAGGATGACCTGGAGCAGCTGAAGGTGGACGATAGGGTAGTGGCAATGACCTTTTCTGAGTTTGGTCGGAGGATCCAGTCCAATGCCAGCGGTGGAACGGACCACGGCGCCGCGGCTCCCGTTTTTGTCTTTGGCAGCACCGTACAGGGTGGAATGATCGGGAGCAACCCGGTCTGGCCGGAGAAGCTGACAGTCAATGAAAATATAGCCCTGCAGCATGACTTCAGGGCTATATACAATAGTTTGCTTGAAAAATGGTTCCTTGCCGATTCTTCAGAGGCCGAATCGATATTGCTAAAAGAATATCCGTTATTGCCGATCATCCGCGGATAGGCGGTGGTGTGCTTTAACGATTTTGCAGCCTTATTTCTCCAAGGTCCTCATCGATACCGGGCTTTATTTCACCCGCTTTAATACGTTCATTCTTAAACGGTTGGGCGGCTTCCACGGACACCTGCCATTTCCCCGGTGTGATGGACCGGAGGAAGTATTCCCCGTTGACATTGATCATTTCGAGAGAATCTTTGTCGTGTATAGCCCAGACCCGATCTGCGGCATTAAGAGGAAAAATCCGAAGGTGAAAGGAAGAAGTTTGCAGCAGTTTGACTGCATGGATACTGGAGACTCCTATAATCACAAGACATAATTGCACCATTGCGTTTCTCATACCGGTTCCAAGTTTTTTTATAATCCGTTGATAGATTAGTGTGCTTACTCAGCAGCAATAAATAATTGATTGCTCTTGCGACAGGCTTCTAACTAAGGATTGACGACAGGTGGTGGCAGAGGGCTTTTCGAATGCTACTAATTTTCAAGTACTGTGCCAAACGGTAAGAAAGACGGAAAAAACTGTTTTATCGTTTTGTTAATGAGATAAATATATCCCATTATATTCCAGAATACGATAAACCCAGCTCCTTTGAATTGATCGAAGTGATCTTGTATTGTACGCGGACACCCCGGGAGCTCTTGGGAGCTTCCTGCATCAGCGCCGAACCTGCGCCTATACCACGAAAGGTAAGGTTTTCGGTTTTGTAGACTTTCTTGTTGGCCTGCACATACTGTACTTCTACGACGACGAGGTCTAGCGGATAGGCAGAGCGGTTCGTAACGGTAACCTGCAGATCGGAGATGCCGCCAAATGTACCAACAGTATAGCCATTAGCGCCTACCGATACCTGGTTGGCGATATTCAGCTTCCCATTGGCGTCCTTGTCGGGGGATTCTGCTTTTTCCGTTGCGTCGGTTCTCCGTACGGCTTCCCGGTGTACGACCGGGTAGGCGCTGGAGGAGGAATCCTTTGTTGTAAGGGGGAGTAAATTTTGGTTTTTGGGGTTCGCGGGTTTTTCCTTTGACGACACAACGGGTGTAGACGTCTTGGATGTCCGGCTTACCGGGGGTGCTATAGGAGAGGTCTCGCCGACGGCAGATGTAACGGTGTCGGCTGGTGGATTTGTATTGAGCGGGGCAGCATTGCTCATAGCAGCGGGCGCCGGCAGTTGCTGCGCTGTCGTAGGAGCCTGGGGTTGCTGTCCTCCGTTGTCTAAATTAGTTTTTGTCGTTTGGGCTGCGATCTTGGGTTGGAAAGGAAGTGTATCCTTATTGATCGAAAGACCGATAAAAATACCCGCGGCCAGCAGGGCCAGGATGCAAAGACCGATAGCCAGCGGTTTGACCAGATTGCTGGAAGAACGCTTTATCCGACGAGGTAAAAATTCCACATCGGCGGCTTCTTCCAAAACCGGCTGTGAAGAATTATCCTCAATGCCATAGGTTTGAACAGGTGCTGGCGTGGGCTCGTATGGAACGGGGGTCGGCTTTGGAGCGGGTACAGCAACTCTGACTGTTTCACGGACTACTTCCCGTGAAGGGGTAGGAGCGGTCGGACCAGTGCCGGCCGGCATCGTGACATATATGATTCGTTTACCGGGGACAGAGGATGGTTCGCTGGCCGGTTTGGGAGGAACGGTGGAATTATTGTTGTTATTGGCCTTTACCGGAGAGGTCTTTTTGTAAAACCGGTCGAAGGGTTGCTCTTCTACTGGTGGAGCAAATGCGCTCAGCTCATCGATCTCGCAGGGATATCTCCATGCAGCACTTTTGCCTTCGACCCAAACGAGGTCGTAAGCCTTCAAACCCATGTTCTTTATCTCTTCCAGAGAAAAGGGGCCGCTTTGCTTGTTATCGCGTAAGAGCAAATACATCATGATCCGTGTTCCGGTTAAGAGGTATGTAAATTGAATTCAAATGGTACAGGAAACCACAACAAATTATTCACCGGATATTGGGAAGAGTAAGTTAAATTAACTCACGATGCGGCGGGATTTCAAGGGATGAAACTAGAGGTCAGGTAACAAATGTAACATTTCTCTCAATAATAATATAGTGGTTGGGAATCTTTCTAGTGAGATTTGTTAATCAGCGCAATCTTACCGAACTTGTCACCCTAATAGATATCTTTGATTTTCAAACAGAAAAAATAACGAAATGGATGCTGCTATACAGGAAAAAGTAGATCTATGGTTAAAGGGCAATTATGATCAGGCGACCAAGGATGAGATCGCCCGTTTGCAGAAAGAGAATCCTAACGAATTGACAGAGAGCTTTTACCGCAGCCTGGAGTTTGGGACTGGGGGACTTAGGGGCATCATGGGAGTGGGTACTAACCGGATGAACAAGTATACGGTCGGTATGGCCACGCAGGGTTACGCTAATTATTTAAAGGCCTCTTTTCCTAACCAGGAAGTACGGGTCGCCATTGCCCACGACAGCCGGAACAACAGCCGTTTTTTTGCGGAAACTACTGCTAATGTATTCGCAGCCAATGGAATAAAGGTATTTCTTTTCCAATCACTCCGGCCTACGCCCGAGCTGAGCTTCGCCATCCGGCACCTGCACTGCCAGGGTGGAGTCGTTTGTACCGCTTCGCATAACCCCAAGGAATACAATGGCTACAAGGCCTATTGGGACGACGGTGGTCAGCTGGTACCGCCCCACGACAAGAATGTAATCAAGGAAGTAGAGAAGATTGCCAGCGTTGACGAGGTAAAATGGGGTGGTGGGGAGTCCAACATCACTATGATCGGGGCTGCCATCGACGAAGCCTATATCGGGATGGTCCGCAGCCTATCTGTTTATCCGGAAGTTATTGAACGTCAGCATAATCTAAGGATTGTCTATACTCCTATTCACGGTACGGGCATCAAGCTGGTACCCGAAGTGCTCCAGCGTTTTGGCTTTACCAATGTGCACGTGGTCGACGAGCAGGCTACCCCGGACGGAAATTTCCCCACGGTCGTCTATCCCAACCCGGAGGAGAGCGAGGCCATGAGCATCGGTCTCAAAAAGGCCCAGCAGATCGACGCCGATATTCTTCTGGGAACCGATCCCGACGCCGATCGGGTAGGCATCGGTGTAAAGGATAAGAAAGGGCAATGGGTGCTCATGAATGGTAACCAGACCGCCGTGCTGGCCTTCAATTATATGATCGAAGCCCGCAAGGCCAAGGGTGTCGCAGGTCCCACAGACATGGTCGTCAAGACCATCGTTACCACCGAGCTGATCGACGAGATCGCCCGGCGCAGCGGGGTCAAATGCTACAACGTTCTAACCGGTTTCAAATACATCGCCGAGCTTATCAAGGAGAAGGAAGGGAGCGAGAATTATGTCATCGGCGGCGAAGAAAGCTATGGCCTGATGATCGGCAGCCAGATCCGGGACAAAGACGCGGTGAGCGCGGTAGCCCTGCTTTGTGAGATGGCTGCTTATGAAAAGGATAAGGGCCGCAGCCTCTATGACAAGCTGATCGATCTTTATGTCGAATATGGCTTTTATAAGGAATCTCTCATCTCCATCACGAAGAAGGGGATGAACGGACAAAAGGAAATCGCCGATATGATGAGCGCGTACCGGAGCCAGCCCCCGGCACAGATCAACGGCTCTGCCGTCGTCCAGCTGCTGGACTATGAGCTTCGCGTCGGAAAGAATCTGCAGACGGGCGAATCCTGGCCGATTTCTCTGCCCAAGTCGAACGTATTGCAGTTCATCCTGGCTGACGGAAGCAAGATCTCGGCGCGCCCTTCGGGAACGGAGCCCAAGATCAAATTCTACTTCAGCGTGAACGGGAAGCTGGCCAATCCCGGAGAGTTCGATAAGGCGAACGCAGAGCTGGGAGCAAGGATTGACGGAATAATAAAAGACATGAAATTAAAATAAAGAAAGGGCGCCAATCGGCGCCCTTCTTCTTTTATCGATATTACTATTACTATGCGGAGCAGGTTACGCAGCCTTCTTCCATGGTGCAGGTCGGCCCTACCATGTCTTCTCCTTCACTGGCTCCTGCAACCTGTACGGCGGCTTGATTGACCAGGGGTTCGACCATTTTGCCGCCCTGACGTTCTACCGTAAACTGTACGGCTTGTGAAGCGGCCTGGGTGCGCAGATAGTACATGCCCGTCTTGAGGCCTTTCTTCCAGCCATAGAAGTGCATGGATGTCAGCTTGCTTGCGGAAGGCGTATCCACGAACAGGTTCAGCGACTGAGACTGGCAGATATACGCGCCGCGGTCGGCAGCCATGTCGATGATATTACGTTGTTTGATTTCCCAAACGGTCTTGTAGATCTCCTTGATGTGCGTGGGTATCTCGTCGATGGCCTGGATGGAGCCATTGTGGAAGATGATCTTGGTTTTCATATCATCGTTCCAGAGGTTGAGATCGACCAGGTCTTTCAGGAGGTGCTTGTTGACCACGACGAATTCACCGCTCAACACGCGACGAACGTAGATATTCGAGGTATAGGGCTCGAAGCATTCGTTGTTCCCCAGGATCTGGCTGGTGGATGCCGTCGGCATCGGAGCCACAAGCAGGGAGTTGCGAACGCCGTGCTTGATCACTTCGTCCTTGAGGCGGTACCAATCCCAGCGCAGGGTCGGCTCGACTCCCCAAAGGTCGAACTGGAACTGGCCCTTGCTGGCAGGTGAGCCGGCGAAGGTGTCATAGGCGCCGTCGATCTTCGCCAGATCCTTCGATGCGGTCATCGCAGCGAAATAGATGGTTTCGAAGATTTCTTTATTGAGCTGCTTGGCCTTGTCGCTTTCGAATGGTAGGCGCAGCAGGATAAAGGCATCGGCCAGACCCTGAACGCCCAGTCCGATCGGACGGTGACGCATATTGGAGTTACGGGCTTCGTCTACGGGATAATAGTTATAGTCGATGATCTTGTTCAGGTTCTTCGTCACTTCGTAGGTGACGTCGTACAATTTCTGATGATCGAACTGACCGTTGATGACGAAACGGGGCAGCGCCAGGGACGCCAGGTTACAAACGGCTATCTCATCGGGAGAGGTATATTCGATGATTTCGGTGCAGAGATTGGAGCTCTTGATCGTACCGAGGTTCTGCTGATTGCTCTTCCGGTTGGCGGAGTCCTTATACAACAAATAAGGTGTGCCGGTCTCGATCTGTGCATCGAGGATGGCGAACCACAGGTCCTGTGCCTTGACGGTGCGGCGCTGGCGGTTTTCGGATTCGTATTGTGCATACAGCGTTTCGAACTCTTCACCCCAGCATTCGGCCAGACCCGGAGCTTCGTGAGGACAGAAC
>JAFDYG010000492.1 GCA_018267545.1 Bacteroidota bacterium | reverse complement strand
ATGTGCTGATCATCGACAATATCGGGATGCTTTCACGTTTATATCGTTATGCAACAATCACTTATATCGGCGGTGGGTTTGGAGACGATGGAGTGCACAATGTGCTGGAGGCGGCGGTTTATGGCAAGCCGGTGGTCTTCGGTCCGGTGATAGAGAAGTATATCGAGGCGGTGGAGCTGGTGGAGAGTGGGGGTGGTATTATTATCGACAGTGCGCTGGAGGCCGAGAAGGTCTTTAGCCGGTTGTTGCAGGACCCGCAGGAATGTGAGGAGGCGGGTAAGGCGTCCTTTGACTATGTGCATTCCAAGAAAGGTGCTACGGAGCGCATCATCCGCTATATTCAGGAAAAGCGTCTTTTGACCAGCTGATAGAAGTGGCGGGTGGTTTCGCGGTTTTCGTCCCAGCCCAGCTTAACCTTGAGCTCGCGTTCCATCCAGTATTCGGCTTCGGGCAGGATGCGGAAGCCGTTGATGGTTTTCAGGCTGCGCTCATACATGACTTCATCACCTCTAAATAATTGGTTTATAAATAGATATCGGTCGTTTACGCCGATGGCCTTTTTGAGGTCGCGGACCGGGGACTCGTTGAGGGTCGACTTGAGGTCGGTGGCGTCGGAGCGGAGCTTATCGTTAAGGGAGGACATGCCGTTGGTTCCGATGACGTCATTGACTTCCTTTGCTTTTTGGGAGAGGGTGAAGCGGTCTGTGGGCTTTTCGGCCAGGGGGTCGAAGGGCCATTGGCCGCGTTCTGCCTTTACAGGTGGTTTTGCGACAGCTGTTGCGACGGCAGTGCCGTTAGTGCCGTTGACAGAGTGGTTTCCATTGACGGCGGCTGCGGGAGCTGAGGCAGCGGCAGAGGGAGCTGGGACTGCGGCAGAGGCAGCGATGGCTGCGGGCGCAGGAGCCGGTGTGGGGGTTGGCGCTGGGGCAGCGGCGGCCGGGGCTGGTGCTGGGGTCGCCGGGGCAGCTACGGCGATGGTTTCCTTCATTTTTGTGGAGGATGGCATCATAACTGCTATTTTTGTCGGCATTACCCTTGCAGGCGCGGGGGGTTGGCTGGCTAACAGGCGGATTTCTGCCTCGATGAGCTGGGTGGTCTCGAGAAGGAGAGCTGTTTCGACTTTACGGTCGACCTGCTCATCTAGCTTGGTAATGAGTTCTTTAAGTCGTTCCATAGCACCGTTTTAGAGCACGTTTGGGTTAGTAGTAGTGTAGTGTACTATAAAGTTATAACAAATTCCGAACCTAATTTATAAGTAACATATGTTCATTGAACCCCATCTACTGGGTGAAAAGCGCGGTTGGATTGAAGTCATTTGCGGATCGATGTTCTCTGGGAAAACAGAAGAATTAATCCGGCGGCTAAAGCGGGCAAAAATTGCCAATCTAAAAGTAGAGATCTTTAAGCCTGCCATCGATACGCGCTACCACGAGCAGCATATCGTTTCGCATGATGAGAACGCTATCCAATCGACGCCTATCGACAACTCGCAGACTATACTTTTATTAGCCGGCGAGGTGGATGTGATCGGTATTGACGAGGCCCAGTTTTTCGACGATCAGCTGCCTGAAGTCTGCGACCAGCTTGCTGCTCGCGGGGTCAGGGTAATCGTCGCCGGTTTGGACATGGACTATAGCGCCAAACCGTTCGGCCAGATGCCAAACCTTCTTGCCAAAGCAGAGTATATAACCAAGTTGCATGCCATTTGTGTGAAATGTGGAAATATAGCCAACTATTCGTATCGTAAAAAGGCGCAGACGGGGCAGATTTTATTGGGGGAAAAGGAGGCTTATGAGCCGCGCTGCAGGCATTGTTATTATACGATTCCTTAAAAATTTAGAGACTTTTCAAACCGCGAATCTTAAGGATAATTCCTTTGGATTCCGACATATTTTTAACTATTCTTTAATTGCTATGAGTCCCATTCCTAAGCTGTCGCTCTTGTTTCTATCTGTTATTGTTTCTTTCTCCCTATCCGCCCAGCGAAATTTACAAACCGGCTACGTCGTGCTCCGTAGCTCGGACACATTACGGGGGCAGATCGACTACCGGGAATGGGGCATTAATCCCGGTCATATTGTTTTCCAGCCAGATAAGGGCGGTGAGCCTATTACTTACGGGCCTGAAGAGCTGGGGGCGTTTTTTGTGGCGGGGGACTTATATGAAGGGCATCAGGTAACCATCTATCCGTATTCAGAAAACCCGGTAGTGGCGGCGTCCGAGGACTTCAGCACCAAGCCCTATCAGCGAACCATCTTTTTGCGGCAGCTGGAGTCGGGGAAGATGCGGCTTTATGAGTATAAGGATTCGACTGCGACAATTTATTACTTTGTCGGGAAGGGGAGCGAACAACCGTGGCAGCTGCGGATGATCAGCCGAAAAGTGGGTGCGGACGGGCATTATGGGGTGGTGTATGATCCGTATTACCGGATACAGCTGGGTGAGCCGACGGGAGATTGTCCGGGGGCGGCTCCGTTACTGAAGCGGGCGGAATACAAACGATCATCGTTGAGCAGGATTGTCTTTCAGTATAATCATTGCGGTCAGGATACTATAGAAAAGATATCTGTAAGAGAGAGGGGCAGGCTAAGCTTCTACCCCACCCTTGGGTATCTCGATTCAAAGTTGAATTATAGCGGGGGAACTCCGCTTACATTTGGGTCGTACAGGGGTGTTATCGGGGGGGCGAGCCTTTTATATGTGATGCCGCGTAACCGTGGGCAGTGGGGGTTTGTAGCCGATCTGCTGTTCCATCATTTAAAGTCGACGAGCACGTTCGGTTCGGTGAATCAGTATATCAATACGCAGGCGGTAATGGATTGTAATCTGTTGAAGCTGGATTTGCTGTTTCGATACAGTCCTCCTTTGGAAGGAAAGGTGCGGCCGTTTATTCAGGCCGGGATGTCTAACTCTCTGATAGTGAGCAATAAAAGTTATCAGGATGAGTATAATTCGGTGAATGTCACCATCACCAGGAAGCCGTTTATGGATTTCCGGAATTATCATCCGGGGTTCGCGTTTGGCGCCGGCGCGACAGCGGGCCGGTTTAATTTGGAGATCCGGTATGACCGCAGGCAATTTTCGGATTTAATCAATTTATCAGCCGCGACCCGGAACTTTTACTTTTTGGTCGGATTTTCTTTGTAAGGTGGCGTGTACTACATTTGTGGCCAAAAATTAACCTAATCGGCTCGACCAGGCATATATTGACGCTGTTCAAGAAGGATCTTCTGCTGGAGATTCGACAGCAGTACACGTTTTACGGGGTGTTGTTGTATGTGGCGTCGACGATCTTCGTGCTGTATATGTCGATGGGTGAGCCGGAGGGAGCTGTTTGGAAGGGCCTGTTTTGGATGATGCAGCTATTTATCTGTGTCAATGCGGTGGCCAAGAGCTTTCTGCAGGAAGGCAGGGGTCGGCTGCTTTACTTCTACACGATCGCGGGTCCGCGGGATTTCATCTTATCGAAGCTATTGTTCAATGCGCTGCTGATGCTCTTGATGAGCCTGGTCAGCATGGCGTTGTTTGTGCTGATGCTCGGCAATCCGATGCCGAATCCTTTGGCCTTCGTGATGATCAGCTGTTTGGGGGGTATCAGCTTGAGCCTGGTGTTTACGTTTCTGGCGGCGATCGCGGCCAGGGCTCAGCAGAGCGCCGCGTTGATGGCGATACTTGGGTTTCCGTTGGTGATTCCGCAGCTGTTGTTGTTGGGGAAGATTTCGACGATTGCGTTCGAGACGGTGCTGCAGGGAGGATTGATGGAGATGAATTTGCTCCTGGGAGGATTGGACGTGCTGATCGTGGCGCTGGCGCTGATTTTATTTCCTTTTTTGTGGAAGGACTAATTAACTTTGCACCGCTTAAAGGTGCACAACTTCTAATATTATGATTCGTCAGAGCTGGTGGAAAATATTGAGTGTGGTCATGCTGGTTTATACGGCAATAGCCGGGTTTCTGGGCGAGGTGCCTGCGAAGCCGATACTCAATGAGACGATCCGCAATTTATACTTCCATGTGGCGATGTGGTTTTCGATGATGGTGTTGTTTACCGTTTCGGTTTATTATTCGATCAAGTATCTGCGGACGAATAATCACGTTTACGATATCTATGCGTTGGAATATGCCAAGGGCGGGATTGCCTTTGGTACGCTGGGTTTTCTGACGGGGATGATCTGGGCCCGGTGGACCTGGGGTGCGTTTTGGAGCAGTGACCCGAAGCAGCTGGGGGCTGCGATTGCGCTATTGATCTATTTTGCCTACCTGGTGCTGAGGAATTCTATGACGGATATGGATAAGCGGGCTCGCATCGGGGCGGTGTACAACATTTTTGCGTTTGCTATGTTGATGCCTACGATCTGGATTATACCGCGGCTGGTGGAGAGTCTGCATCCGGGCGGGATGGGGAATCCGGCGTTGGATACGCATGATATAGATAGCAGGATGCGATTGGTATTTTGGCCGGGGGCGGTTCCGGGGTGGACGTTGTTGGGGGTTTGGATTACGACGTTGAGGATAAGATTGCAGTTATTAGCCGAGAAGCGGATGGCTCAATAAAGAAAAATCTCTTATGTATAAGAAAATTTACACGTTGGTTTTAGCGTTGTTGGGCGGGCTGCTTGCCTTGCCGGCGATGGCGCAGGGTAAGCCGAACGATACGGTCGAGATGGCCGATAAGTTCAGGGCCGATGGCAAGATTTATGTCGTGGTTGCGGTGGTGGTAGTGATTTTGACGGGGTTGATCGTGTATGTGGCGCGGCTGGACAGGAAAATAACAAAATTTGAGAAAGAGTTTAAATAACGATTATGGCAAGCCAAATGGAATACAAGTTTTTTGAAGCCGTAGAGAAAAGTTTCGACAAGGCGGCTGTTTTTACGAGCTGGGACCCGGGTATACTGGAGCAGATCAAGCAGTGTAATGCGGTGTACCGGATGTTTTTCCCTGTGAAGATCGGGGATAAGATCGAGGTCATTAAAGCGTATCGCGTGCAGCACTCGCACCACAAGACTCCTTGTAAGGGGGGGATCCGGTTTGCGCCTTCGGTGAATCTGGATGAGGTGATGGCGCTCGCGGCGTTGATGACGTTCAAGTGTGCGATCGTGAATGTGCCCTTTGGGGGTGCGAAGGGGGGGATTAGCATCGACCCCAAGAAGTATACGCCGTATGAGCTGGAGAAGATTACGCGCCGGTATACTTCCGAATTGATCAAGAAGAATTTCATCGGCCCGGGTACGGATGTTCCCGCGCCCGATTATGGTACGGGTGAGCGTGAGATGGCGTGGATCCTGGATACTTATATGAGCATGCGCCCGGGCGAGATCGATGCGCTGGGTTGTGTGACGGGTAAGCCGGTTTCGCAGGGCGGGGTCCGGGGTCGTCGGGAAGCGACGGGTCTGGGTGTGTTCTACGGAATCCGGGAGGTCTGCAATATGGAAGAGATCATGAAGAAGCAGGGGCTTCCGACGGGGATTGAAGGCAAGCGTGTGGTCGTGCAGGGATTGGGGAACGTGGGGTATCACGCAGCAAAGTTCTTCCGCGAAGGTGGCGCAAAGGTCGTTGCCCTGGCCGAGTTCGAGGGTGCGATCATGAATCCTGCGGGTCTCAATGAAGAAGAAGTTTTTCAGCACCGGAAGAAGACGGGAAGCATCCTGAATTTCCCGGGAGCTACGAATATGGCCAAGTCCGGGGATGCGTTGGAATTGGATTGCGACATCCTGATTCCTGCGGCGCTGGAGAATGTCATCAACGGTGAGAATGCGCCGCGTGTCAAGGCGAAGATCATCGGGGAAGCGGCCAATGGGCCGTTGACGCCGGAAGCCGACGAGGTTTTTGCAAAGAAGGGTGTGCTGGTGGTACCGGACATGTATCTGAACGCCGGCGGTGTGACGGTGTCGTACTTCGAGTGGCTGAAGAATTTGAGCCACGTTCGGTATGGCCGGATGGAAAAGCGGTTTACGGAGAATATGAATACGCATATTTTGAGCCAGATAGAGGGACTGACGGGGAAGAAGGTTTCTCAGAAGGAGAAGGAATTTATCATGCATGGGGCGGATGAAGTGGATCTCGTTTATAGTGGGTTGGAGGAGACGATGATTGCGGCTACTCGCGAGATCATGGATGCATGGAAGGCGAATCCTTCGATTCCGGATATGAGGACCGCGGCGTATGTGGTGGCCATTAACAAGGTGGGCACGTCGTATGCTGAGCTGGGAATTTTCCCTTAATGGATTTGTTATATTGTTTAAGGCCCGCCTTCGGCGGGCTTTTTTTGTTACCTTAGGGTAGTATGGATAGCACGAAAAGATTTAGCGACAGGGTCGAGGATTATGTGAAGTACCGGCCGGGGTATCCGGATGCGGTAGTGAGCACTCTTGGGGTGGAGCCGTGGATGGTGGTGGCGGATATCGGGTCGGGTACGGGGATTTCTACGGAGCCGTTTTTGAGGAGGGGGAATAAAGTTTATGCGGTCGAGCCGAATGCGGATATGCGGGCAAAGGCGGAGGAGCTGCTGGGTGGGTATGCGGGGTTTGTGTCGGTAGGTGGGACGGCGGAGAGGACGGGGTTGCCGGATGGGTCGGTGGATTTGATAGTGGCGGGACAGGCGTTTCATTGGTTTGACCCGGTGAGGACGCGGAGCGAGTGGGTTAGGGTTTCGCGTCCGGGGGCGCGGGCGGCGTTGATTTGGAATGAGCGGTTGATGGTGATGCCGTTCGAGGCGGAGTATGAGGAGCTGATTTTGAAGTATGCGGGGGATTATAAGACGATCAATCACAAGAATATTACGGGTGAGCAGGTTGGGCGGTTTTTTGCGCCGGAGGATTATGTGCTGTATCAGTTCGAGAATGGGCAGGATTTCGATTTCGAGGGGTTGAAGGGGAGGTTGTTGTCGTCTTCCTATATTCCGAAGGAGGGGGCGAGGTATGAGGAGATGATGAAGGCGTTGGGGGAATTGTTTGGGAAGTATGCGGAAGGGGGGATGGTGCGAGTGAGGTATGATACGAAGATGTATGTGGGGAGGATTAAATAGAAACTTTTTTTACATGAGAATACTTTCGTTGGCTTTGTTGCTTAGCCTGATTCAGTCTTTTGCGTTTGCGCAGGTTCCGATGGGTAAGGTTTTGGAGGAGAGGACGGTGAAGAGCCCGATTTTGGGGAGGGAGGTGCGATATACGGTTTATTTGCCTGCGGATTATGCGGGTTCGGAGCGGAGCTATCCGGTGGTGTACCTGTTACATGGATATACCGACGATAATACGGGTTGGTTACAGTTTGGAGAAATCAATCGATATGTGGACAAGGCGATTGCGGAGGGGACGATTCCTCCGATGATCATCGTGATGCCGAATGGGGATTCGAGCTGGTATATGAATTCGTATGATGGGAAAGAGAAGTATGAGGACTTTTTTATAAAGGAGTTTATGCCGGCGGTCGAGAAGGCGTATCGGATCAAGGCGAGCAAGTCGTACCGGGGTGTGGCGGGGTTGTCGATGGGTGGATTTGGTACGTTGAATCTTTGCTTAAAGCATCCGGAGCTCTTTGCGGCGGGGAGTGCGTTGAGTGCGGCGATATTCGATGATGGGGCGATGGAGGGGATGCAGGATGGGGCTTATGAGCGGGTGTTCGCGCAGCTTTTTGGCCGTGGATTGAAGGGGAAGGACCGGTTAACGACGGCCTGGTATGGGAATTCGCCGTTGAAGATGGTGGCGGAGAAGACGACGGAGGAATTGAAGCGGGTGCGATATTGGATTGACTGCGGGGATGACGACGGGTTATCGAAGGCGAATTGTTTGTTGCATATTGCGTTGACGGAGAATGGGGTGCCGCATGAGTTTCGGATGAGGGACGGGGGGCATACCTGGGAGTATTGGAGGACGGGGATTGTGGATGCGCTGGGGTTTATTGGGAAGAGTTTTAGGAGGTAGCGTGTGGCGCGGGAGGGCGTTTGGGCGCGGGTTTGGGCGCGCGGGCGCGGGTTTGGGCGGGGAGCGCTTTTGTGCGGGCGGAGGGTCGGCGGTTATTCGCTGTAGGCCGGGAGGGCGGAGATGTCTTCGAAGTCGGTGAGGCCTTTGACGAAGGCGTGGCATTCTTCGCCGTTGGTGATGACGAGGTATTTGATGGGTATGGCCATATTATAGCGAAGGACCTGCCAGAGGACGCGGCTGTCGAGGCGTTCGGTCATGGCTTTGCATTCGACGAGCATCCAGGGTTGGGCGGCTTTGTCGAAGATGAGGAGGTCGAAGCGTTTGTTGAGCTCGCCTAGTTTCATGCGCCGCTCGACCGCCATGTAGGACGCGGGGTAGTTTTTGACGACGAGGAGGTACTGAATGAAGTTTTGCCGCACCCATTCCTCTGGAGTCAGGCGTACCCATTGTTTACGTAATTCATCCCAGATCTCTTCCTTCTTCCGTTCGGGTTCTCTGATCTTGAAAGGATAGGGTGGGTAGTAGATTTTGATCATAGCTAGCCAAAACAAATTTATTAAATTTGGGCGGAGCCCATTCGACTGCGAAAGTACAATCATTAATGCTGATAAAAGATGAAGACTAAAGAAGAAATTGTAAGCAACTGGCTGCCCCGGTATACGGGGGAGAAATTGGAAAATTTTGGCAAGTATATTCTACTGACCAACTTTTACAACTACGTACACTTATTTGCCGAGTGGCACGGGGTGGAAGTCGTCGGGGAGCACAAAGCGATGCAGTGTGCGACTGCCGGGGATATTACGATCATCAATTTCGGGATGGGGAGTCCGGGGGCGGCGACGGTGATGGATTTGTTGACGGCGATCAGTCCCAAGGCCGTGCTGTTTTTGGGCAAGTGCGGGGGATTGAAGAAGCGCAATAAGCTGGGGGATTTGATTTTGCCGATTGCTGCGATCAGGGGAGAGGGTACTTCGAATGACTATTTTCCGCCAGAGGTGCCGGCGTTACCGGCATTTGCGTTGCAGAAGGCGATTTCTACGACGATAAGAGATTATTCGGTGGATTACTGGACAGGTGTGGTGTATACGACGAACCGGAGGATTTGGGAGCATGACGAAGTTTTTAAGGAGTATTTGCAGAAGGTGCGGGCGTATGCGATCGATATGGAGACGGCTACGATTTTTTCCGTAGGGTTTTACAATAAGATTCCGACGGGTGCGCTGCTGCTGGTTAGTGATCAGCCGATGGTGCCGGAGGGGGTGAAGACGGCGGAGAGTGATTTGAAGGTGACGACGGATTATGTGGAGAATCATATTAAGATTGGGATTGATTCTTTGAAGCAGTTGATCAATAATGGGCTTACGGTAAGGCATTTGAGGTTTTAGTGCGGGTGCGGGTTGTGAGTGGGTGTGGTTGTTGAGCGTGGGTGAGAGTTGGGTGGGTGCGGGCGCGGGTTGGGCGGCGGCGGGTGCGGTTTTAACAGATTGGTGTGCAACGGTGGGAGGATGGGGGTTGTCAGATTGGCAAACACCAATCAGATGAAACAAATTTTCTTTCCGGTTGTCCTGCTGCTATTAGCTGGAACTGGATTTTATTGCAAGCCCACGCATTTGGGGACGAGGTTAACGGGGAAGCTGGTGGAGAAGGGACCATGCGGACAATATGTGATCGAAGTAATCAGCGGTAAGATCGATTCGAGCAAGCTGGAAAAGTCGTGGCGGAGTGGGAAAGATTCGACGTATGAAAATGTATTTGCGGTGGAGAATGTTTGTGATTTTGGCGGCGCGGGTTTTAAAGTGAATGACGTATTTACGTTTGCGATCAGCGATAAGAAGGCGCCGCAGAATTGTGTGCTTTGCCAGGTTTATTTCGCCGTACCTGCAGTGAAGAATACGGTGGTGGATGTGAGGAAGTAAGACGCCTGCTTGCGTTGGGAGGATTTCTGTATCTTCGGGAATGTCTCCCTTATTATCCATTCAAGATCTATCTATTTCCTTTTTGACAGAAGGTGGTGAGGTGCCCGGGGTAGCCGGTATCAACCTGCAGGTAAAGCGGGGAGAGATCGTTGCGCTCGTGGGTGAGTCGGGGTCGGGGAAGTCGATTACATCGCTGTCGATCTTGCGATTGCTGGCGGAGCCGCCGGCCAGGTATGGGTCGGGGAAGATCGTTTTTACGGGGAGGGATGGGGAGCCTGTCGATCTCTTGCAGCTTTCATCGGAGCAAATGCGAACGATTCGGGGGGCGGAGATTGCGATGATTTTCCAGGAGCCGATGACTTCTTTGAATCCGGTGTTTACTTGCGGGGACCAGGTGGCGGAGGCGATAAGGGTTCACCGGAAGGTGAGCGCTTCGGATGCGAGGCGTGAGGCGATTGCCTTGTTCGAGAAGGTGAAGCTGCCGGACCCTGAGGGGGTGTATTCGCGGTGGCCGCATCAGCTGAGCGGAGGGCAGAAGCAGCGGGTGATGATTGCGATGGCGATGAGCAGCAGGCCTTCGCTGTTGATTTGCGATGAGCCGACGACGGCGCTGGATGTGACGGTGCAGAAGACGATCCTGGAATTGATACGGGAGCTGCAGCGGACTGAAGATATGGGCGTAATCTTTATTACGCATGATTTGGGAGTGGTGGCGGAGATTGCGGACCGGGCGGTGGTGTTGTATAAGGGAAAGATGGTGGAGGAAGGTGTGGTGGAGGAGCTGTTTCGGGCGCCGAAGCATCCGTATACGAAAGGGTTGCTGGCTTGCAGGCCGATATTGCATCGGAAGGGGGAGCGGCTGCCGATGGTGAGTGATTTTTTGGAGGGGGGTGGAGTGAAGGAGGTAGAGGTGGCTTCGGGGGGGGCGGT
>JAFDYG010000491.1 GCA_018267545.1 Bacteroidota bacterium | reverse complement strand
GCAGCTGACGAAAAATCCTCTCTACAAAACCACCATCGAAGAGACTATCGCCTTCATCGACAGGGAATTATCCAACGGAGAAGGCGGTTTCTACGCCGCCCTGGACGCCGATAGCGAAGGAATAGAAGGAAAATATTATGTATGGGACAAGGCGGAGATCGAAACGCTCCTGAAAACGGATGCCGCCCTGTTTTGCGAATACTATGGCGTTACCGAAGGCGGTAACTGGGAAGAAAAAAACATCCTCACCCGCAAGGACCGCAAGCTGAGCCCCGAAGAAGAGGAAGGCTTAAAAAAATCCCGCGAAATTCTCCTGAAACACCGCGCAGGCCGTATTCCCCCGGCGCTGGACGACAAGATCCTGCTGGGCTGGAACGCCCTCATGAACCTGGCCTGCTCGAAGGCCTACGCCGCCCTCGGAGACGAACACTACCGGGAGCGCGCGATCCGAAACATGAAATTCCTGCAGACCCGGCTAAAGGGAGAGGGGATATATTTTTATTATCATTCATATAAAGGAGCGGCCCGCTACCCTGCCTTCCTGGACGACTACGCGTGCCTGGTCGCCGCGCTCATCGGGCTCCAGGAAATTACGGGTGAAACGGCCTATCTGGACCAGGCCCACGACGTCACGAAAGAGGTCATTGCCCATTTCGGCGACCCCGAAACCGGCTTTTTCTTCTACACGCACGACCAGCAGCAGGACGTCATCCTGCGCAAGAAGGAGGTCTACGACGGTGCTACGCCTTCGGGCAATTCGACGATGGCATTCAATTTGTTATACCTGTCGGTCGTCTTCAATGAACCGGAATGGGCGCAGCGCGCGCTGAACATGACTTCGCAGCTGGCCCGGCCCGTCACCGGCTATCCCGGGTCTTTTGGCGGATGGGCAACCCTGTTCCAGGCGTTTACGTATACTATTTCGGAGGTAGTTATCACCGGCGTCCGGCCGGAACGAGCCCGGAAGGAATTTTTGGAGCACTTGATTCCTTACCGGGTTTTCCAATCTACGGATCAGGAAAATACCCAATTTCCCTTGTTGACGGGCAAGTCCGTGGGTAGCAATACCCTAATCTTCCTATGTAAAAACTATTCGTGCCAACTCCCTGTAAATGAAATTGCTACGGTTATCCGCGACCTTGAAAATGTGTATAAGTTTCAGCCTTAATTGTACAATAAACCCGGACTGTCCGCGTTTATAAAACTAGCATCTTGAAATCGAGCCGTTTAAGCGATAAAAGCCGATAGCTGCAAGGTTTCAAAAGGACGGTGAAATGAGGTTTTTCACCGGCGGAAAGCTTTGACTTTCGAAAAATTAATTTTAAACTTGTAGCGAGATGTTGTCAAAAGATTTTTTTTGCCCAATACCCTTTAATATTATGAAAATGAAAAACCTATCCGTTTTAACGGCCTTTTTCGCCCTCTTTTTGATGGCAGGCTGTAAACTAGGTGGAAAATCCGGCAAAGGATTACCTGACGACGGGCAGCTGCATGGCGCCGCTCCCGCAAGTGCTTACAATCTTTCCAAGCCTCCGGGCATGGTTTACATTCCACCGGGCACCTTCCACATGGGCCCCAGCGATGAAGATGTAAACTACGCTTTCACCGCCCGTAACAGACAAACTTCGATCAGTGGTTTCTGGATGGATGCTACCGAAATCACGAACAACGAGTACCGCCAGTTCACCAATTGGGTGAGGGATTCTATCGCTGCAACCCTCATGCAGTATGGTAAGGACGTAGACGGCCGTTTTCAGATCGACTGGAAGAAGGCTCAGACGATCAAGTGGGGTGACAAGGCTACCATCGAAAAGATCGACCAGATGGTCGTAACGCCTGACAACCGCATCTTTGGCCGTAAAGAAATCGACCCGACTAAGCTGATGTATCACTCCGAAACGTTTGACCTGAAGGAAGCCGCCGCCAAGCAGAACGAAGGCAAGGCCCGCTCCCAGTTCATCCGTAAGAAGGACGTAAAGATCTACCCCGACACCCTGGTGTGGATCCGTGACTTCAGCTACTCTTATAATGAACCCATGACCAAGCGGTACTATTCTCACCCTGCCTTCGGCAACTACCCCGTAGTTGGCGTCAACTGGGTACAGGCTACCGTCTTCTGCGAATGGAGAACCAATTACCTGAACGGCTTCCTGGAAAGGAAGAAAATGGCTACCGAATCGAACTTCCGTCTGCCGACGGAGTCCGAGTGGGAATACGCTTCCCGCGGCGGCCGCTCACAATCGATGTATCCCTGGGGTAACTATTACCTGCGGAATAAAAAAGGCTGCTTACTCGCAAACTTCAAACCTGGTCGTGGTAACTACCCCGAAGACGGTGGCTTCTATACCGTAAGGGCGGACGCCTACTGGCCCAACGATTTCGGTCTCTATTGTATGGCCGGAAACGTCGCCGAGTGGACTTCTTCCTTCTACTATGAAGGGGCTTCGAACTTCTCTCACGACATGAACCCAGATATCCGTTGGAACGCAAAGGACTCCGATCCCCCCCGTATGAAGCGTAAAGTTATCCGTGGCGGTAGCTGGAAAGACGTAGGTCAATACCTGCAGACCAGCGCCCGCACTTATGAGTATCAGGATACGGCGAAGTCCTATATCGGATTCCGTTGCGTGATCGATCTGCCCCCGACGTTAAACAACCGTCGCTAAGCAGAGAGCTCGGAGAATCCCGGGTACCATAAAATTTTTCACTCGAATAACCGTTATTGATTTTATAAACTAACAAAAATCAACAGGAACTCTTTTTTCCATAACCCTTTAAAATCCCTTTAAAAACAATTAAAAATTAATCACTATGAGCGCTGGAGTATCAAAATCTACCGAAAGACTGATAAATATTATTGTGTGCGTAGGCGCAGCCGTCGTTATCTTTGGCGCCCTTCAGAAGATTCTGCACACGAAATTGGCCGACTTCTTTTTGACCGCGGGTCTGTTAACTGAGGCCTTGATCTTCCTGGTTTACGCGTTCTTACCCCCTCCCGGAGGCGAAATGCACGCTCTGGTCGAAGCTCTGCCTAAACTGGCTAGCAGCGGCGGCGCCAGCGGCAACCCTGCCCTCGACAAGATGGACAAGATGCTGCAGGAAGCCGACATCACTCCGGCTAACCTGAAGAACCTCAGCGAAGGTTTCAAGAAATTCGGTACCACGGTCGAAAAAATCAGTGACGTATCCGGTGCCCTCGCCGCTACTACTGATTATACTAATAAGACGAAAGAAGCTTCACTGGCTTTGGATAGCATGAAGGGTGCCTACCAGAATGCTACCAACACCATCACCAGCTTCAACGCCGCTGCCGACAGCACCAAACAATTCCATTCGCAGGTACAGGTCCTGACCAAGAACCTGGGCTCGCTGAATGCAATCTATGAGCTGGAGCTGCAGGATACCAACAACCACCTGAAGGCGATGAATAACTTCTATGGTAACCTGGTTAAGGCTTCCGAAACTATGCAAGGCAGCGTATCTGACGCCAAGAAGACGCAGGAACAAATCGCTCTGCTGGCTAAGAACCTGGGTAACCTGAATCACGTTTATGGTAACATGCTCAGTGCCATGCAAGGCCGTCAGGCATAACTAGCCAACTAATTAAGCCAAGCCCGTTTTGTCCGGCCCGCATGATCACCAATGAAAAACTATTATTAGTATAAATAATTTACTGACCCATGTCTTTACCAAAAGAACCGCGGCAGAAGATGATCAACATGATGTACCTGGTACTGACAGCCCTGCTGGCGCTGAACGTATCCGTGGAAGTGTTGAACGCCTTTAAAACCGTAAATACAAGCATCGAAAAATCCAATGACGTAGTAGATAAGAAGAATACAACTACCTACACATCATTCGAAGCCGCAGCAAAGGACCCCCAGACAGCCGCTAAAGCAGCTATATGGGCGCCCCAGGCGACAAAGGCTCAAAAGCTCTCCAGCGATCTCACAAAGTATATCGATGGTCTGAAGGAACAGCTCATCACAGAGTCGAACCCTCAGATGAAAGACGGTAAAAGAGAATTTACCGAAGGTAACCTGGACGCCGCCACCCGTATCTTCGATACCAAGGGTGAAGGCCCCAAGCTGTACGGTAATCTTGCAAAATTCAAGACCGACCTGCTGAATGTCCTCGACCCTTCCAATTACCCCACATTACCGGACGTAACCAAGAAGGAGCTGGCTGCAGCAAAGCTCGACTTCGAAAAGAAATTACCGCTCGACCTGACCACTCCTAAATCCGAATCCGGCAACGCCTCTACCGGCAACGCCACAAAGGATTGGACGATCAGCTACTTCCACATGACGCCGACGATCGCAGCACTCACGATCCTCAGCAAATTCCAAAGCGACGCCAAGAACTCCGAAGCACAGGTTATCGACTACCTGTACAAGCAGATCGGAACGGTTAAGCTCGTGTTTGACCAGTTTAAACCCCTTGTTGGTACCAATGCCACTTACCTGATGCCTGGTGAAGAGCTGGATGTAACTGCAGGTGTTGGCGCATTCAGCGCTGCTGCCAAGCCCGACATTTACATCAACGGCGTCAAGCAGGCCCTCAACGCAGATGGCATTGCCGACTACAAGACTAAGGTTAGCTCATCCGGCAACCTCAATGTCAAGATCGAATACTTCAAACCCGATGGTTCGAAGGACGTCATCACTAAAGACGTAAAATATACGGTCGGTCAGCCTTCCGGCGCTTCCGTCTTCCTCGAAAAGATGAACGTGCTGTATGTTAAGGAAGACAACCCGATCAAGATCTCCGGTGGTAGCGTAGGCCGTGAAAAAGTACACGTGTCCTTCACCAACGGTGAAATTACTCACGGCGACGGCGACGACTACAACGTAGTTCCGACCACCCCCGGCGAAGGTAAAATCATCGTCAACGCCGACGGTCATGTAACCGAGTTCAAGATGCGTATCAAGTACCTGCCCGATCCGACCGGATTCGTAGGCAGCAAGAAGGGTGGCGCTATCTCCTCGGCCGAATTTAAAGCCATCGGCGGTCTTCTGGCAAGACTGGAAAACACCGAATTCCAATCTCCCTTCCAGGTTGTAGGCTACAAGCTGGCAGCATTGGGCGGTGGTATCTCCCAGTACCAGGAAGCCAATAACGACGGTCCCCGTTGGTCTGGCCAGGCCTTAGGCATCGTCACCAGGGCAACCCCCGGCACGAACATCTT
>JAFDYG010000490.1 GCA_018267545.1 Bacteroidota bacterium | reverse complement strand
CGCCTATCGTCTGCCCTGGTGGGCGACTGGTGTGTTGTGGTCGGTGATGGTGATCTTGCTGATTTTGAGTCAGGCCAGCAGTAGCTCGTTTATATACTTTCAATTTTAGTTTTAGTGTGACTCTCAGTGTGCCCCCCCTGGCGACAGGGAGGAGGCCCCTCTTTTTCAAGCGGGGCCTTTATTTTTTTGGTGATGTAGCGGGCCGTGGGATGTTGTTGCGGGCAGCAGGGGTATCGGATAGCGGCCGGGCTTAGCGGGTGGTCCAGCGGAACCAGCGGATGCCAAAGAAGCTGAAGATTGCGCTATAGATCAGGGTGGCTACGAGGTACATGGTAGTTTCGGAGGTCCAGGTTGAGGGTGTGAGGCCGCCGTCGATGACGCGTTTGACGGCGCCGTAGGGGGACCAGTGTACGAACCAATCCCATTTTTTCAATGCGCCAAACTCGCCGAACATACCGACCATTATAAAAATAATATACACGAAGCGGCTGGTAGCGTTGACGGTCTCTGGGTTTTTGACGAGACCGACGATGACCTGTCCGAGGGAGAGATAAACGACTCCACAGACGATCGATACGAGGAGGGCCAGGGCGTAGCCGCCGGCGGTCATGGTGATATGGTGGACCTGGTAGGCGACGAGGAAAATGGCGAGGGTCATGATAACGATCATGATCAGCTGTACGGTGAGCCGGCTGGCCATGATGGCCCAGTTGGAGGCGGGGGCAACGCGGAGGCGTTGGAAGATGCCTTTGTCGCGGTCGCGGGCGATGGAATTGGAGTATCCCATGAGGCCGTTGGCCATGAGGCCGACGGTGATGCTGTTGGCGATGGCGAAGGTTGGGCCAAATATTTTGATAGTCCATCCCCAGGTCGTAAGAATGATGATGGGCACCAGAAGGACGAGGAGAGAGGAGCGGCGGTTACGCCATTGGGTGGTGAGGTCGGCACGCAGGAGCGCGGCGAAAACAGCGCCCTGGGAAGGGATGGTCATTTGTTTTAGCTGGGCAGGAGCGGAAGGAGCGGCTATTGTCGTAGAGGACATGGTATAAATTTTTGCTGATGATTTTTTGTGTGCGGGGGTATGTGCGGATTATTATGCGCGGACCATTGAGCCGGTGAGGCCGATGAAGACGTCTTCGAGGGTGATGCGGCCTTTGCGGGAAGCTGCGATGACTTCGGGGCGATCGCGGTTGTCGTCGATGATAGCCTGGGGCGTACCGGTGGTAATGATCTGGCCGTGGTCGATGATGGCGATGCGGTCGCACACGGATTCGGCTTCCTCCATCGAGTGGGTGGTGAGGAGGATGCCGTGGCCGCGGTCGCGCATGGCTTCGATGCGTTCCCATAGCTGGCGGCGGGACTGGGGGTCGAGGCCGGTGGTGGGTTCGTCGAGCAGCACCAGGTTGGGCTGGTGGATCGTGGCGATGACCAGGGAGGCGCGTTGTTGCTGGCCGCCGGAGAGCTGGCCGAAGCGTTTGATCGCGGCGTCTTGCAGCTTGATATCGTCGAGGAGGACGGCGATTTGTTCTTTGCTAAGGGATACACCATAGAGGCCGGCGTAGAGCTGGATGATCTCGGCTACGGTGAGCTCGGGCTGGAAGCTGGTCGCTTGCAGCTGGACGCCCATGCAGGCGCGGGCGTGCAGGGGGTGAGTTCGGTTGTCGTAGCCGGAGACGGTGATGGAACCGGAGGAGGGCTTTAAGAGGCCTTCGATGGCGCTGAGGGTGCTGGTTTTTCCGGCGCCGTTGGGGCCGAGGAGGCCGAAGATCTCGCCGGGCTGGACGAAGAAGGAGACATCCTGGACGGCTTTGAAGCTGCCGTAGCTCACGTTCAGGTTGCTGACCTGCAGAACGGGGGCTTGGACGGCAGGGGTGTTGGCTTGGACCTGGACGGCAGTGGAGTTGGTTGTGTTCATAATAAGCTAAGTTAATCCGTTCGGGGGGAGGGGACAAGGCGAAGGCGGTTATTTTGGGGGTAAAGGCGGTGAAAGAGGGTCTGGAGGCGGTAAACGGCCCTTAACAATTACATAATATAGATATCCGTTCTTTGCAGCTGGCCCCTGACACATGATGATTTTTCGTAAAATAGTAGCGATCTTATTGGTGATAGCCTGGTGCCTGAGCGGACGTGCCCAGGAGAATGACCGGGCCGAGCTGGTCTATACGCAAAGACTCAGCAAACGATTTCCTGACAGCGCTTTTCTATTATTAAAGGAGATGTATGATCAGTCTCTTAGCCGGAAGGACCGGCTGGGGACGGGGATTTGTCTGCAGCAGATGGGGCAGATCTGTTATTACCTGGGCAACTATCCGAAGGCGTTGGATTATCATGGGCAGGCGGACAAGCTGTTCCGTGCGGAGAATTCTTCCGAGCGGGTGGCGGCGAACCTGAACGATATGGGGCTCCTGTATTATTACAACAAGCAGATGGGGATGGCGCGGCAGAAGTATGACGAGGCGTTTGGGATCTATCGGAGCTTAGGGAATGTAGAGGGAATGGCGGATACGTATGGGCGGATTGGGCATTTGTACGAAAAGCGGCAAAGCTATGACAGCGCCTTTCTGTATCAGCGGCTGGCTCTGCAGCAGTACAGCCGGATTGCGCACAAGCAGGGCATGGCCAAGATCTACGAGAATATGGGGAGCATCTATGAGGACCTTTCGCGGTTCGACTCCTCCTGGTATTACTTTACGAACTCGCTGGAGCTTTATGAGCAGGCTGGGGAAGAGGTAGCCAGCATCGAGGTGGTGAATAACCTGGGGGACATCTACCGGAAGACGGGGCGGTACAAGGAGGCGATTGCGCAGACGAGGAAGGCGTTGGTTTTGTCGGAGAAAACGAATGACCTATATGAGAAGGGGGCGGCTTACCGGGATTTGGGTAAGGCTTACGACCTGCTGCACCAGGAGGATAGCGCCTATCACTACCTGGAGCTCTCGAGGCGGGCGACGCTGGACATCTATTCCAAGGAGAATAACCGGCAGACGGCTTTTTTGAGCGTCCTTTTCGATATCGATAAGAAAAATAGTGAAATCATCCGGCTGGAGAATGCCCGGAACATCACCCGGATCGTGACCATCGGAGTAACCATCGTGGTCATCCTGCTGGTCGTACTGGGCTGGGTGATCATCAGCCGTCAGCGGATGAAGATCAAGAATGAGCGGTTGGAAAGTGAGCGGAACCGGCACTTGCACGAGACGCAGCGGCAGAAGATGGAAGTCGAGCTGGCCGGTAAGCAGCTACAGGAGGAACAACTTGTCCAGGAACTGGAGTCTAAGCGTAAGGGATTGACCTCCTACACTTTACACGTCATTCAAAAAAATCAGCTGCTGGAAAACCTGCGGGACAGGCTGTCCTACCTGGTCAAGGAAGACAAGCGGGATCAAAAGAAGCAATTGCAGCAGCTGATCCAGCAGATCAATCAAAACTTCAATCACGATCAATATTGGGACGAATTCCGGGAAACTTTTGGTCAGGTACATCAGCAATTCTTCGACAGCATCAAGCAGCATTCGGAGGATCTGACGGGGAATGACCTGCGGCTTTTATCGCTTATAAAACTCAATCTGGCTTCGAGCGATATTGCTACCCTGCTTGGAATTTCCCAGGATAGTCTTAGGGTCTCGCGTTACCGCCTGAAGAAAAAGCTGAATCTGGGGGTTGAAGAAAGCCTCACCGCCTTTGTCCAATCGGTGTAAAACGAGGGTGGTAACAATTTGGTAATGGAGGTGTTGCTTCGGGTCTCTTCTTTGTAAATCAATATTTTATATCCTGCATGTTAACGGTGCTGCTGCTTTGTCTACGCTTCGGATGGGGCTGTTGTCATTTTGTTCACCCTGCTATTTTCTGTTCTGTTTGGGCGCTCTGCATTTTTGTGCGAGCAAACAAAAACTAGCTAATATGAAGCATTTATTTTCACTGATCTTTTTTGTGAGCATGGGGTGGGTCGCTGCCCATGCGCAGACCGCCCCGTTGACCGGGATGGTAACGGACAAGCAGACGGGCGAGCCGTTACCCGGGGCCAGCGTGGAGGTCTCCATTAAAGGAGGGGTGAAGCTCCATTTCCTGACGGGGTTGAATGGAGGTTTTGTCGTTAGAAATTTAAAGGCCGGACATTATGAAGTCGAGGTCAAATACGTGGGCTTCGACAAATATGAGAAAGAAATGGACCTGGGGGATGGCAAGCCTCAGACGGTGACTGTCAGCCTGGAGCCCAAGAAGAGTGAGCTGGCAACGGTAAGTGTGTCGGCCGGGGCAAGGGGAACCGAGCGGTCTTCGCAGCTGGCGGACCGCCGGGCGGACATCGTTCAAAACTCGCTTTCGGCCCGTGCGATCGAAGTATCCCCGGATCTATCGGTCGCCAATACTGCGCAGCGGATCTCCGGTGTGACCCTGGAGCGCAGCTCCAATGGGGAGGGGCAATATATTATCGTTCGCGGGATGGAAAAGCGGTACATCTATACGCTGGTCAATGGCATCAAGATCCCGAGTCCCGATAACAAAAATCGTTATGTACCGCTGGACATTTTTCCCGCTGATCTGCTGGAAAGGTTAGAAATCACCAAGACGCTGACCCCCAATATGGAGGGTGATGCTATTGGGGGTGCTGTCAACATGGTCATGAAAGACGCACCGAGCAAGTTTAGCGTCAATGCGAGTGCGGCTGCCGGTTACGGAAGCAAGTTTGCGCACGACGACTTTTCGAAATTCGACAATGGTCCCAGTTTGGATAAGAGCCCCCGGGTCCTCAATGGTCAGGGCTATAGCGCTACGCCGGGCGACTTTCCCAATAGCGCATTCAATCATAGCCTGAGCCACAATCCGATCGACCAGGTCTTTGGTCTGTCGCTGGGTGGCCGTACGCTTGGCGACAAACTAGGAGTCATGGTTGCGGGCAGCTTTCAAAACAACTACCGCAATGTCAGCTCGACGCTTTTCCAGCTGCCTGACCAGCTGGTCGATGGGGGTTATCAGCTGGCGAGTGTAGACAAGCGGAACCTCTCGGTTCAGCAGCAGCGTAGTGGCGCGCACGTCAAACTGGACTACCGGCTGGATTCGAAAAACAAGCTGAGCCTGTATGGTGGTTATGTCAACCTGATGCGTAATGAGTTCCGCCAGGTGTCAGATACCAACCTGGAGCTTGCCAGGACGGTTCCGGGTTTGGGGCGGATCACCAACAGCTACCGGACCTTGCATGAAACGCAGCAGATTCTCAACTTCACCCTCAAGGGTGAGCATACGCTGGCGCCCAACTTATTCCTGGACTGGACGGGTGCTTATTCCAAAGCAATCCTTAACCGGCCGGACGAGGCAACGTTCAGTGTAAACGGCAGCGTTTTGAAGGATCCTGTTACCTCGCAGCCGACGCCGGAAGTTACCAATATTCAATCGGCGAGCCGGGAGTTTGTACACAGCTCCGACGAAGACAAGAGCGGCTATGCGAACTTTACGTATAAGAGCCAGATCTCGGGTGCGCTGGTAGATTGGTCGCTTGGCGGTATGTATCGTGACAAGCATCGTGTGAGCAGCTATGACAAGTACAGTCTGACTCCTACGGGGGATGTCGTCTATAGGGGCACTATGAACGGCCATACGTTTACCGTGGGTAATCCGGATGGAACGGTTCAAGATCCTTTGAACTATACTGCGAATGAGAAAGTAGGGGCGGGTTATGGAATGGTAAAAATCTCTGTGGGTTCCTGGCTGGTTACGGGCGGCGCGAGATATGAGCATACCTCTCTCGACTGGCTGAGCAGCGTGCCCGAGACGAAGGAAGGCAAGACGGGGAACATCTCTTACTACGACGTGCTTCCCAGCGGCAACATCAAATATTCGTTCGACAGGAAGATGGCGTTGAGGCTTTCGTACTATTCGGCTATCAGCCGTCCCAACTTCTTCGAAGTCATACCTTATATCCTGTACAATCCCGAAACCGGGCTTACTGAAACCGGTAACCCGCACCTGAAGAGGACTACGGCCGACAACTTCGATCTGCGTTACGAATACTATCCGAAGGGGCTCGATCAGCTGATCGTGGGTGTATTCTATAAAAGGCTGAAGAATCCGATCGAATATACGATCACCAATAAGCCGGATCCCCAGTCGGATGCTCCGCCGAGCAACAACACCTACTTTGTCCCGCAAAACTTTGGAAATGCCACCAACTATGGCGCCGAGCTCGATCTCACCAAGTATTGGAGATGGCTGGGAGTAAGACTGAACTATACCTTTACGCAATCGTCCATCACGACGACCAAGGAACACGACTATCGTGTTGCCGGGGCTACGACGGCCGAATATATCAACCAGACTCGTCCTTTACAGGGGCAGTCCAAGCACGTGGGGAACTTTTCTTTGTTGTTCAAGGATGACAATAAACTAGGTCTTAATGCGCAGCTAGCCTTTGGCTATACGAGCGCGCGGATCAATACCGTATCGGGCTATTACAACTACGATATCTGGCAGAAGGCGTTTACGCAGCTCGACTTTTCATTGGAGAAGAGAATCGTAAAGCGCTTCTATATCTATGGCAAGATCAACAACCTGCTGAATACGCCTTATGAGCTGGAAGTTCATCAGCCATATAAGTCGCCGACGGCGGTACCTCCCTACTATCCTCCTTTCCAGACAGAGGGGAAGAATCTGTTTATGCGTAAAGATACCTATGGTGTGAACTACCTGCTCGGTATAAAATTCAAACTGTAAACTCCTAAAAACAACGGATCATGTATACGAAATATAATTGGTTTATCCTGGCATTGGTTGTGGCGCTGGCGGCCTGTCACAAGGCGGAAACCGTCAATGTCAGCAAGGCGTTGGTCGTCACCAGTCATCCCATTACCTCCGATTCGCTGAAGGGTTCGATTTCGGGAACCCTGCTGTCGGGCAAAACGTATTACTTCTCTGCCGATATCACCATCAACGCCAAGGATACCCTGCTTATGCAGGCGGGTTCCAGGTTGATTGCCGTGGGGTCTGCCAGTCCGCAGATCACCTGTAATGGCACCTTTATCAGCCTGGGTACGGAAGACAACAACAACTACATCACGGTGCCGGATGCGCAGCGGACTTTTGCTAATGCTGGTAAGGGCTACTGGGGTGGTATCCAGTGTGGAGAAAGCAGTGGTGATCTGATCCTGAAGTGGACGCACTTTGAATTTGCGGGTGGCCCTGCCGGTCAGGCGGCCGATCTGAATGTGTTTGCGCCTGGCGATCCCCGAAACAATCTTTCCTATACCAACATCAATGGAAACGTCATCATCGAAGACTGCTGGTTCTATGGCTCGCAGGATGACGGCATGCGGATTCTGCACGGGAAGGTAAGCCTGATGCGGAATACGTTCGAGGACTGTGGCACGACCGGTGGTGAAGCGGTGAATCTGAAAAACGGTGTCGTCGGTGATGTAGGTTACAATTTGGTTATAGGCGCTGCTACGAATGCTTTCAAGATTTCGAACAGCGGTGGCGGGCCGATCGAAAACAAGACCTATCTGTATAACAATACGATGCTGAACAGTGGTTTTCGCCAGCTGAAGTCCGGGCGTGGCGGGTCTATCGACTATGAGAAAGGCGCTTCAGGGAAGATCTACAACAACGTCATCGTCAACTGCCGGTTCGGTATGCGGCTGACGGGGGATGCGGACATCACGAACATTGCCTATAACAATCAGCAATTCTATGGCAACGATATCTCTCTGACCAGCCAGTTCTATTCGGTGGATGGTGTGGGTAAGGCTGCCAGCGCGGATATTTTGGGCGCTCCGAAGGCGAATAATCCGAAGTTCAAGGTATATGACGTGGATCAGTTCGATTATTCTGCGGTGAAGCCGCCGCTCGCGCAGAGTGCGATGCCGCAGGCGATCGTTACCGTTTCGGGCGGCTATGATTTTGGCTTATTGGCCAGTAGCCCGGGTTATCAGAAGGGAACGACTTCCTTCAAGGCGCAGCGCACAGTTCCTCAGGGTGGTGACTTTGGGGCGACGACATTGGATCCCAATGCGGATATGGGCGCTTATCCCACTGATGGAACGGGGAATAAGCATTTTACATCGAGTCTTACTTCTGCAAAATAGAGTGGCATGAGAAAATTCAGCTTTTTTTTGATAGCCTTTTTACCGGGGTTGCTTGCCTGTGGGCAGGCCCCCGGGTATTTAGGGACCAAGACGCCATATGTGGCGCCGGGCGTTTCCTATACGCCGCCGCCGGCGGGTTTCAAGCCGGTATTTGTGAACTATGTAGGCCGGCATGGCGCGCGTTACATGACCAAGGCGGGAGCGGACGTCGATGCGTTGCGGCTATTGGAAGACGCGGATAAAGCACAGGGGCTGACGGAGACGGGAAGAAAGATCGAGGGGATGGTGAGGAAGCTTTGTGCCGTGGAGAAGGGGCAGTACGAGAATATTACGCTGCTGGGGGCGGAGGAGCAGGAGGCGATCGGGGGGAGGATGATGAGCCAGTATAAGCCGGCGTTCACCGGGAGGGGGCTCGACGTGGTGGTGACGTATAAAGTCAGGACGCAGCAAAGTGCGGATGCTTTTTTGAAGGGTTTTGGCGGGTATAAGGGGCAGCGGCGGTTTTCGAAGTCGCCCGATTCGTTGGACGCGGTGTTGCGGTTTTACGATTTATCGCCGGGGTATCAGCAGTATAAAAAGAGTGCGGGACTGAAGAAGTCGTTCGACTCTTTGGATCGGGATCGGCGGACTTTTGCTGTTGCCGCGGCTGTTTGTGAGCGTGTGTTTACGGAGGGTTTCCGGTCGGGATTGAAGACCGAGGAGGAGCTGAAGTTTGTGGCTAATCTTTACGATCTCTATTCGGTGCAATTCTCTTTGGTGAGGGAGACGAAGGATGGGGTCGATCTGGGAATTGCGTTTGGGAAGGAGGAGCTGGGATGGGCGGACTATGCTTCCGGGGCGCAGGATTTTCTGGAGAAGGGCCCGGGTAGGGACCCGTTGGGGATACAGGTGAAGGTAGCGGCACCGTTGCTGGCGGACTTTATCCGGACGACGGACGGGATGGTGGGGCGTCGGCTCATGGGGAAGGGTGATGAGAGGGCTGGGGAGGCGGCTGATGCGGTATTGAGATTTACCCATGCGGAGGCGATCTCGCCGTTTGCTACCTTACTGGGCATACCGGAGGCGAGTGTGCCGGCGGCGGGAATATATAATTATCACGAGCATTGGCAGGCGGAACGGGTTATTCCACTGAGTGCTAATATTCAATGGATTGTGTATAGTAATGGGAAGGACTACCTGGTGAAGATATTGCTTAATGAGCGGGAGGTGAGGCTGCCGAAACTGGGGGTTTTTGCTGCGGGGGACGGGGTGTATTACCGGTGGGAGGATTTGAGGGCTTACTGTTTGGGTAGGTTGAAGATGGTGGGGGCGCAGGTGGATGGGGATCAGCTGGAGTATTTGAGGAAGCTGCGTTAGGTTACGTTATCGCTAATAATTTGCGGGCTGCATCGTCGGACCATCGGGAACGCATAAATTCGGTATAAATATCAATTTTTTATGTTTATGCGCACATTGACCGTCCTTGCTGCCGTTCTTTTCTTTTCCGCGGCTGCTAACCAGTTACAGGCTCAGTCTCTTAAAAACACTGCCTGGAAATTCTATTTGGAACCCCTGCATGATACCTTGACGATGCACATCGGGAGTGATTCCAGCTTCTGTACGACCAGCACGGGGGATGTTGTGGTTCGTTCGGTTTGCAAGACCGAGAACGATACGATCAAGATCATGGACTTCGACGGGCAGTACAACTGTCAGAATGGGGAGGGGATCTATAAGTTTGCCGTTGCCGGGGATATGCTGAGCTTTACTTTGGTCAACGACCCTTGTCCGAATCGTGCGGATGCGCTGGTTGGGGTGAAATTCTTTAAGATTAACGACAAAAAATAAAAGCTTTTAGTCTATTATAAACGAAAAGGCCGTGGATTACCACGGCCTTTCTCATGTGTTATGTTTGTTACCCTGTTTGAATTAGAGGCGAGTTACAACAGTGCTCTCAGTTAAGGTCTTGTTAACCTGGAACTGACGAACGATTTCGGTATTGTTGCTGCTACGGATGATGAAGGTCGGGTGGATTTCAGAATCCGTGTTCTGGAAGTATACAGACTTTGCGAAGTGTGCGTCAGAGAACTGCTGGTGGAATACTACGTCTCCGTTGTCATTCTTGATGATCAGGGAGAACTTCTCGCCAGTGGGGTTATCGAATTCTACCTTGAAAACGATGCTGTTATCGCTGATACCCTGGTACTTTACGGAAACCTGCTCTTCGGTCAGGGTAGATTTCTTGCTACCGCCATTTGCAGCCTGGCTGTTCAGGGGGTTGCTAACGAGAATTACTACTGAAGTGAAGGCTACTGCCAATGCTTTTACTACTGTGTTCATACTATTGTAATTTTATTTTTTACGATGTTGTTTACTAAAACTCTTTGCGGCAGGCAACGTGTTAGAAGAATATGGCGGAGCAAGTGTGTGGGGCAGGCAATCTATTGGAGTGGAGAAGCAATCATCCGAATTGTTACACAAATTTATAACGGGGCCGGGGGTGATGCAAACACAGTTTGGTCGTTTTTTATTACGTCAACCGTAGGGTGGATTTGGTTAAATGTATGGTTTTTAGTAAGTTGTGTGGCCGTTTGCCATGATAACCAACTAATTTTATAGGATATAATTATTTTTGAAATATGGCTGAAATCGTAAAAAAATATAAAAAAGGCGATCTGACGATCGTGTGGAAGCCGGGTGTATGTATTCATTCCACGGTATGCTGGAAGGCGGCTACGGGGCTGCCGGCGGTGTTCAATCCGTTTGAAAAGCCGTGGATCAAGGTGGATAATGCGACGGAGGAGGAGCTGATGGCGCAGATAAAGAAGTGTCCTTCGGGTGCGCTTTCGTTTTATGTGGGGGAGGAAGGAGCGGGAGGGGATGGCTCGGGTGAGGGTGATGCCGATGGGAAAAAGCAGTAAAAATCATTAAACATTAACCATAACTATGCTTACTATGCGTAAAGCTTTTTTGGCTGCCTGCTTGTTATTGACGGGGGTGGCGTATGCACAGGATGCGCCGCTTTGGATGCGATATCCTGTTATTTCCCCGGATGGTCAGACGATACTATTTAGCTATAAGGGAGACATTTACTCCGTGGGGTCGAAGGGTGGGACGGCCGTCCCGCTGACGATCAGTGAATCATATGAATTTGCACCGGTGTGGTCGCATGATGGGCGCTGGATAGCGTTTGCCTCGGACCGGTATGGGAACTTCGATGTATTCGTCATGCCGGCAACGGGTGGGGAAGCCAGGCGGCTGACCTATTTCTCGGGGGGTGAGATACCGAGCACCTTTACCGCGGATGATAAGCAGGTTCTTTTCTCTGCCAGCCGGCAGGATGTGGTGACAAATGCGCAGTTTCCTGTTTCGGTCATGTCGGAGCTTTATAGTGTTCCGGTAAATGGGGGAAGGGTGAGCCAGGTGTTGCCGGTGCCGGCGCTGGCGGCAAAAGTGAATGGGGCTGGGGACAAGCTTATTTACGAAGACGTGAAGGGATATGAAAGCGACTGGCGGAAGCATCATACTTCGGCCGTTACGAGGGACATCTGGTCGTACGACCTGAAGTCGGGGAAGTACACCCGGCTAACCCCTTTTAAAGGCGAGGACAGGAACCCGGTATTCGATGCCAATGGGCAGGACTTTTATTATCTGAGCGAGCAGGATGGTACTTTCAATATTTACAAGAGCTCGCTGGCGGAGGGCGCCAAGCCCGTGGCTTTGACGCATTACGCAAAGAACCCGGTCCGTTTTCTGAGTGTGGCGAAGGATAATACGCTTTGTTATGGTTACGACGGAGAGATTTATACGCAGCTGCAGGGTTCTGCGGCGCAGAAAGTTTCTATTCGTATTGCGCAGGATGGTCGGGCTTCCATGGAAAGAATATTGCCGGTCAATGGGGGTGTGACGGAGATGAAGCTGGCGCCGAATGGGAAGGAGCTGGCTTTTGTGTTCCGGGGTGAGATCTTCGTGACCTCGGTGGAAGGAGGTGTGACCAAGCGGATTACGAATACGCCCTGGCAGGAACGGAGTGTCAGCTGGAGTCCGGATGGGAGGTCGTTGCTTTTCGCTGCGGAGAAAAATAGTAACTGGAATATTTATACCCTTTCTATCATTCGTAAAGAAGAACCCTATTTCTATGCCTCTACGGTATTGAAAGAGGAGACGGTGATTGCTACGCCGGCGGAAGAATTTCAGCCGGCATTTTCGCCGGATGGGAAGGAAGTGGCGTACCTGGAAGACCGGGTGACCTTGAAGGTCGTCAACCTGGCCAGCAAGAAGAGCCGTACGATTCTGCCGGCTGAAAAGAACTATTCCTATGCGGATGGGGACCAGTACTATCAGTGGTCGCCGGATAGCAGATGGTTCCTGGTCCAGTATGGGCTGCCGGAGCGTGTGATGTCGTCGGAAGTGGGATTGGTGGCGGCTGACGGGAAGACGCCGGTGGTCGATCTGACGCTGAGCGGCTACGATGATTTTACCCCCAAGTGGACGATGGATGGGAAGATGATGATCTGGGGATCCAATCGGGAAGGGGCGAGGGGGCAGGGAGGACAAAGTGTTACGGGGGATGTGTATGGGATGTTCTTTTCGAAAGAAAGCTTCGACCGGTTTAAATTATCGAAGGAAGATTTAGAATTGTTGAAGGAAGCGGAGACTAAGAAGGAAGCGGAAGCTAAGAAAGAGGAGCCTAAGAAAAATCCGAAAGACACGGCAAAGGCGAAGAAGGATTCTCCGGTAAAAGAAATTAAAATAGACTGGGATAATCTCACTGACCGTAAGCTGCGGCTGACGACCCATACGTCGGATGCGGTGGACTGGCTCCTGTCGAAGGATGGGGAGAAGCTGTACTATCTGACCAGCTTTGAAAAGGGTTATGATCTTTGGATGACGGAGACGCGGACAAAGGATACGAAGCTATTTGCCAAGCTGGGTGCTCGTTATGGCGGGATGCAGCTTTCTACTGACGGGAAGTGGATCTTCCTGCTTGCGGATGGGCGGATCTCGAAGATCGATGCGAATAGCGGTAAAACAGAAGGGGTGGGTATCAATGGGGAGATGGCGTTGAAGGATGCGGAGGAGAAGGCGTATATCTTCGATCATGCCTGGCGGCAGATGAAGGAAAAATTCTATGTGGTCAACATGAATGGTGTCGACTGGGACTACTACTATACTACCTATAAGAAGTTCCTTCCTTATATCAATAATGACTACGACTTTGCGGAAATGCTGAGCGAGATGCTGGGTGAGCTGAATGTTTCGCATACGGGCTGTTATTATTACGGAGGGCCTCGTCCTACCGGTGACAGGACAGCGTCGCTGGGGATTTTCTTCGACTATCGTTACAAGGGGGCAGGGTTGAAGATTGCGGATGTCATCGATGGTGGGCCGCTGGATAAATTCTCCGAGAAGATCAAGCCCGGGGTTATATTGGAAAAGATCGATGGAGACTCGATTACGGATACGGTCGACCATTATAAATATCTCAACCGGAAGGTCGGCAAGCTGGTATTGCTGTCCTTGTATGACCCGTCCACGAATGTGCGTTGGGAGGAGACGACCAAGCCGATCGGTCTTGGGGAAGAAAACGAGCTCTTATACAAGCGTTGGGTAAATATGCGTCGCAAGGAAACGGATTCTCTGTCGAAGGGAAAGATCGGTTATATCCATGTCCGGGCGATGAATGACGAAAGTATGCGGGTGGTCTTCGAAGAGGCCCTTGGACGGAATATGGGGAAGGATGCAATTATTATCGACACGCGATTCAATGGAGGGGGTAATATTCACGAGCAGCTTTCGGACTTTCTGAATGGGAAGAAATACTTCGATATCATTCCGCATGGGCAGTATGTGGGTTCGGAGCCTTATGACAAGTGGGCGAAGCCTTCGATCGTGCTGATCGGGGAATCGAATTATTCGGATGCGCATCTGTTCCCGGCGGCCTATAAGCTGAAGAACGTGGGGAAGACATTGGGGATGCCTGTTCCGGGTACGGGGACCTTTGTTTGGTGGGAAGAACAGATCGACCCGGCGTTGGTTTTTGGGATGCCGATGGGGGGATGGAGGGCTCCGGATGGACTTTTTGAAGAGGGACATCAGCTAGAGCCGGATATCATGGTGCGGAATGCTCCGGATATTATGTCTGCGGGGCACGATCAGCAGATCGAGGCGGCGGTGAAGGAGCTGCTGCATTAATAGGTCGTGGGCTGGGCTGGGGGCTGCATTAGTTTACCGAGGCGGCGGAGAAGGAGGTGTTACCCCATTTCTCCAGCATGACGACCAGGTCTTCGATATTAACGGGTTTGGGCAGGTAATCGTCCATTCCTTCGGAAAGACATTCATCACGGTCATGATGCGTAGCGTTGGCGGTCATGGCGATGATGACGGGCTGGGGGCCTTTGCCGGACCTAATGGTGCGGGTGGCTTCCAGCCCGTCCATTTCCGGCATTTGAATATCCATAAATATGAGGTCGTAGGGAGTTTCTTCGAGTCGTGCGTTTTCCAGTCTTGCGAGGACCTCTTTACCGTTTTCGGCGATGTCGGGGCTATAGCCCATCTTTTTCAGGATGATGATGGCAAGCTGCTGGTTGATCGGGTTGTCTTCGGCCAGCATCATACGAAAGGGGTATTTGCCGGCTAGCAGGGGGATGGGGGCGATGCCGGGTGTGGTTTTGAGGGGTACTGCTTTCATGGGTATAGATAAAGTGAAAGTAGAGCCAGAACCGGGTTGAGACTCTATTTGGATTGAGCCTTTCATCAGCCTGGCGAGGCGATCGGAGATGGTCAGGCCAAGACCGGCGCCGCCGTATTTACGAGTAACGGATGAGTCGATCTGCGAGAAGGACTGGAAGAGCTCGTTGAACTTTGTGGGTTCGATGCCGATACCGGTATCTTTTATTTCGAAATTGATGGTTTGGTTAGACGTGACGAAGGCGCGGATGCGGATTTCTCCCTGCCCGGTAAACTTGACGGCGTTGCCGACGAGGTTGATCAGGATTTGCCGGAGGCGGTCGGTGTCGATTAAAATACGACGGGGGACGTCCTCCTCGATGTGGCAGTGGAGGAGGATGCCGGCTTTTAGCGTTCGTCCGATAAAGATTTCGACGACCTCTTCTACGCAGGTGCGCAGGTCGGTATCTTTTTCTTTGAGAGTAATCTTTCCGGCCTCGAGAGTGGAAAAATCCAGAATGTTATTGATGACGGTTAGCAGGGTTTCGCTACAGCTTTGGATGGTATCGGTATAGCTGCGTTGTTCCCTGGTCAGGGCGGTCTGGTTGAGCAGAGAAGCCATGCCGGTGATGCCGTTCATGGGGGTGCGTATCTCATGGCTCATGTTGGCGAGGAAGAGACTTTTGGTGCGATTAGCTTCATCTGTGAGCTGGGTATGCTTATGCACCAATGCCTCCAACAGTTTGGCCCGGGTTTTTAGACGCCGGATCAAAAAGAAGAGATATAGAAAAGCTGCGCATAGGCATGCCAAGACTGTCGTTTTAACGAGAAAATACAGCATCGGCTAGGGTTTCAGAGCTTTGTGAATAACAAGACTGCGTTCAGGGTGCGGCAACATAACGGCTAGAAACCCTATGTATTTTTATCTGAAGGTCTTTTTTGACCTGCTTAGGGGTATTTCCTTATTTTTTTGAGGGACTTTGAATGATAAATGTCTTGCTGACGATTGCAGGTGTGCCGTCTGCGGTGATACCCTCCAGGAGTATAGTATAACGTCCGGGCCAATCCGAGGCGTAAAAAGACAATTGTTGACGGCGGTTATTGTCATTTAGACGGATATCCGGTGCCCAATAGAGGACGTTGCGCATGTCGGGGATGCGGCTTTGTCGTTGGTCGTCCGTTTCATAAATGGGAGAATAGAATTCGCGATGGGGCTGCAGGCCTTCATATTCCTGTATGTAGGCGCTGCTGTCCAGGGGGAAGCCTGCAAGGTCACCCTGGTAGGTGTTATAGCTGAGGATACCATTGTAGATCGTGTCGCCAAGGAAGTACCTTTTTGCTACGACTTCGAGCTTTCTGACCTTGAGGGGGTCGAAGTGGATGATATTATTAATATTCGTTACGGGTACGCCGTCCATGAGGATGAGGGGGCGGTTCTCGAAGAAGAGCTGGTTGGCCTGGTCGGACTGGACATTGAAGATGAAACCTTCGTTGTGGGTTCGAACGCGGACTTCTTTTATGTATTCGCGCATGACTTCTTCCATGGTGTTGAAGCGTGTATAGTCGTCGAGCAGGTAGCGTTTGCTGGGGATGCCGAAGAAGGCGGTGGTATCGGTGATGGGGGGCTGGGAGAAGCGGCGGCGGCGTTCGGCCTGCCAGGCGTTTTGTGTTTGGGCGGCGATGCTATGCCAGAGGAGCTGCTGGCTGGTTCCGGCGGGGAGCTGTAGGGGAGCGGTGGGCTGGCGTAGGGTTGGGTTGTAGAAGGGGGAGAGGATGTCGATGCGGTAGCGGGTATTGGTGAGGTTCTGGGCGTTTGAGGTTGGGTTAGGGTTAGGGTTAGGGTTAGGGTTTGGGTTGGGGTTCATGGCGGTTTGGACGACGAGCTCGTGTTCGCCGTAGAGGGGCCCGAGGTCCCACCAGATATTGCCTTCGCTATTGCTGGTGGCATAGGCGAGGTGGAAGGGGCTGCCTGGGGCTGAGAGCCAGGCGGGGACACCTGCGACGGGGAGGCCGGTTAGCTTATCGGTGATGCGGCCAGGGATCAGGGGGCCGGCGTAGTCGGGAGGGATAGTAGGTTGGGGGGCTTGGTTTATCTGGTTTTGGTTGAGGGAAGAGAGAATGTCGTTTGTATTGGTGGATTGGAGGGAATCCTGGAGGACGACGGACATGGAGAGGAAGGCGTTGCCGGGAGGGCCCTGGATGTCGAGGGTAATTCTTTCGCGGGGATTATAGGTTTCTTTATCGGAATTGATTTGTATCGTAGATGTTTGGGTGGTGATGGCGGGTGGTTGATAAGAGGTGGGGCTGTGGCTGATCAGGCTGTCGAGGTAACCGGGGTCGCGGAGGGTATTGAGAATGGTGAGGTTTTTTTCGAAAAAGCTTTGGGGGCCGGTGTTTTTCATCCAGTTGGTATAGACGCGGAGGGTATAATTTCCGGAAGGGATGGAGAAGGGCAGCTGGAAGGAGCCGGCGCCGAGGCCTTCGTCGAGGGCGACTTTGGCTTGCAGGACGGGGCGTTCTTTGGAGAGGAGCTCCACGTAGGCGACCTTGCTGGTAGAAAGGGGGTGGAGGGTAGGTGCGTCGAGGGTATAAATTTTAAACCAGGCGATCTCGCCGGCGAGGTAGAGGTCTTTGTCGGTGTGGGTGAAGATTTTTTCTGAGAGGGGGGCGGCGGGTGCAGTTGTCTGCGGATGGGGGGCGGGTGCAGTGGTCTGCGCCTGCGCGTTTAGGCAGAAAAGGAGAGCGATTAATATGGTGATGCGGTTCATGTCCATTTTTTTTACCAGAAGCTGGGTCTTGTTGTGGTGCCGCCCTGAACGCGGCAGTCGATGCAGGTCTTTTTACCAAGGACGAGTGCGCCTTGCAGGAAATAGAAGGGCCCGTACAAGGTATCGGTATCGAGATAAATGTGAAAGTTGTTTGGGTCCTGGGCGCTTGCAAATTTCGTATCGCAGGACTGGTGAGCGGTGTCCCAGTTGTGTACCTGGTTATTATTGATAAAGAATCGAAGGTTTTGCAAGGAGCTTGCGCTGAGGAAGCCGATGACGGCTTCTTTGGGATTGGTGGTGTTGTGGTAGTTGCCGTTTAGCTGCGAGGGCTGCGGGTCGAAGAGCGAGCCCAGGTTTTGAGTATTCTTCTGCAGGGTCTGCCAGTATTGGTAAGCGGGTTGGGAGAGTACGTATTGAGTGGCGAGCATGCTGTAGCGGACGCTTAGCTTTTGTGAGCCGCGGGGAATGATGGCGAGAGGCGCCTGGTTGATTCGGTCCTGGCTGAGGGTTGTGGAATTACCGAGGAGGATGTCGGAGGAATTAGCTCCGCGCCAGCAGGTCCAGGTAGAAGTCGATGTGTCTGCATATTCGATCTGTCCGTTGACGAGGGTAAGCTCCGCGTATTCATCGGAGTGATATTCCCATAGTTCGGAGAAGTACCAGCGATAATAGTGGCTATTGTTGGAAGGGTCGTGGGTGTTGATTCTAACGTGGACGTCGCCGGCGCTGTCATCCTGGTACCAGGTCAGGCTGTCGATGGCAGGTGAGGGATGGACGGATACAGTATCGGAGAGATATTGGCTTCCGTTTTTTGTGACGACTCTTAGCTGGTATTTTTCGGTGGGATTGAGGGATAGGGGGGCTGTGGAGTAGGAGCCGTTGCCCAGCTCGTGGAAGGGCCAGGTGTCGCCGGCGCTGCCGATGATGGTGAGTTTGGCTCCGGTCTCGGGTGTGTGGACGCCTACCGAGTCGGAGACGGCCTGGGTGCGGGACAGCTGGAAGACGGTGGAGTCGCCGGGTTTGGCATCGATGACGCCCTCGATGACGAGGATGGCCGGGTTGGTCTTCTGCTCGGGGGGCAGATAATTCTGCTTACAGGCGATGCCCATAAATAAGAAGCAGACTATTAAGAAGAGTCGGTTGGTTGACATGCTTTTAAAATCTTATGTTGTACGAAAGGAAGGGAATGGCGGTACCGAAGATGGATAGCTTATATCCCTTGATGACGCCGTTCTCCGACTGGAAATAAATAGAGTAAGGATTTTTTCGGGCGGTGATATTATAGACGCCAAAGGACCAGGAGTTGTGAAAGACCTGGTGAACCTTGTGGTTACCCTCCATATTAAAGGAAATGTCGCTGCGGAAATAGTCCGGGATGCGGTATTGATTGCGATCGGAATAATAGACTCTTTGGGAGCCCCCGAGCGTGAAGGTAGCGATGGGCAGGGTGATAGGACGGCCGGTGCTATAGATGGTCGTAAGCGACAAGCTGTAGCGCTGGGAGAAGCGATAGTTCCCGACGAAGTTGACGTTGTGCGGCTTGTCGAAGCTGGCTGGATAGTAGTTGCCGTTGTTGATGACTTCGCCTGCCAGGGGATCGTCCATTTTTAGCTGGGTCCGGGAGTAGGTATAGCTGAGCCAGCCATTGAGCTTGCCTGCCGGTTTTTTTATGAGCAGTTCTGCGCCGTAGGCTCTGCCGCGGGTGTTGAAGACGTCGGTTTCTATATGGTTGTTGAGGAGCAGGTTGGCTCCGCTCTTATAGTCGAGGTAGTTGCGAATGGTTTTGTAATAAACTTCTATCGAGGTCTCGATCGTATTGGAGCGGAAATTTTGATAAAGGCCGATCGAGTATTGGGCGCCGGTTTGCGGGGCGATGTGGGGGTCGCTCAGCTTCCAGATATCGGCGGGGGAGATGGCGGTCGTATTGGAAAGCAGGTGGATGTATTGTCGAAGGGTATTATAGCCCAGCTTGACGGAAGTATTAGGTGAGAAGGCGTAGCGCAGGGAGATTCTATATTCGGGGCCTTTATAAGTAACGATGTTTTTGCCTCCGCTGTAGTGGGTAGTATCTTTTATTGTCGTTTCTGCGAGGGGTTGTCCGGGGACATAGTCGTATACGTCATGAGGGCCCAGGTAATTGTATAGTGAATAGCGGAGACCGACGTTGAGCGCCAGGTCGCTGGTGATAGAATATTGGTCGCCGGCGTAGATGGCCGATTCGAGCGCTTGTTCACGGGCTACCTTTGTGGGTGTGACGAGAGAGGCGCTGCCCAATGGTGTTCTTTCACCCGGATTAAAGCGATAGTAGATGGAGCTAATGCCAAAGTCGAGGGCGTGTTTGCTTCCTGCGGTATAGTTAAAATCCTGGTGGAAGGAGCCCTGGTCGAGGCCATAGCGGAAGTCGTAGGCGTTGACGGAATTGTTGCTGCTGGACTGGCCGTATTGATAATGGTCTATTGCAGCGGTAGTGAGGCTGTATAGCTTGTTATTGAAGATGTGCTTCCATTTTATATTGGCGTTCTTATTCCCATACTTATAGAGCGTATCGCTGTTGAGGCGGAACTGGTCGTTGCTGAGATAGCCGGTAAGGTAGAGGCTATTCTTTGGGTTGAAGTTATGAGTGAGGTGGAGGGCGACGTCGTAGAAAGACGCCGAGCTATTGTTATATTCTTTGTTGGGCAGGGTCCTGAGGATCCAGTCGGAATAGGTGGTGCGTCCGCTGATGATAAAGGAGGTCTTGTCCTTGACGATGGGGCCTTCCAGGGTGAACTTGCTGGTGAGGGGGCCGATGCCGGCGCTTCCGGAGAGTTTCTTGCTGTTGCCGTCGCGGGTGCTGACGTCGAGGACAGAAGAAAGGCGTCCGCCGTATCTCTCGGGGATGGAACTTTTGTAGAGTTCGACTCCTTTTATAATATCCGGGTTGAAAGCGGAGAAGAAGCCAAAGAGGTGCGAGGGGTTATAGATGGTCGCGTCGTTGAACAGAATGAGGTTTTGGTCTGCGGAGCCGCCGCGGACGTTGAAGCCGGTGCTGGCTTCTCCGACGGTGGTGACGCCGGGGAGGGTGAGTACGGCGCGGAGAACGTCGGCTTCACCGAACACGGCCGGGATTTGTTTGATCGTTTTGATATTGATCCTTTCGACGCCCATTTGGAGGGCCTTTATATTGGAGCGTTTTTCTGCGACGACGGTGGCGGCGATGAGGTTGGGGATGAACTCTTCCATTTCGATGTTGAGCTTCCCGTCCGAATGTAATAAGATTTGTCGCCGGGTGTCTTTCATGCCTGCGCTGCTGATCTGCAGAGTATGGCGGCCGCGGGGCATCTGGAGGGAGAAGTAGCCAAAGCGGTCGGTGATGGCTCCGATGGGTGGATTATCGAGATAGACTGCTGCGCCGACGAGGGCTTCACCGTTTCGTATGTCGCGGACGTAGCCGACGAGGGTGGCATTACCGGTCCGGCTGGATGGGGTGCCGATCTCGAAAAGCTTGTTCTCGAGGGCGGCGCGGAGCATCTTCGAAGGTGCGGAGGCGCTTGCGTCTGTGGTGTCTTTGGTGAGATTGCCGTAGCTGCTTCCTCCGGGAGTGAGTGTGGTTACGATGGCGTTGAGGCGGGTGATATATACGTTATTCCTGGGGTCGATGGCGTAGTGAAAGATTGTATTCTTAAAAGCCTGGTCGAGCAGACGGGGAAGGGGAGTACGGCGGACGCTGAGGTTGATGCGCAGGGTGTCTACTTCGGCGGCGTCGAAGTAGAAGTGGTAGCTGGTCATCGATTCGATCCGTTTTGCGAAGGCAGGGAAGGGGAGATCACTAAAGTCTCCGTCGATGAGGGGGCCTTCCTGGGGTTGGGGTTGGGCCTGGGCTCGGGCGATGAGGGGGCCGGTGAGGGCTCCGGTGAGGAGGGTAAAGATAAGGGTCAGGCGATAAAAAAGAGTGGTCATAACAGTTAGTTACTTGACTGGCTATAGAATGCAGCTGCTTTTGTGAGTGCATCTGCTGGGTTTTTTTTGAAACTGATGTTGTTTTTCTTTAGGTAGTCTTTTAGATTTTTTCCGAGGGTATTGGTGAGGTCGCGCTGGTTTCTAATAGTATAGTATTTTCCGTCTCGTTCGAGATACCAGGAATCATACTGTTGGTAGCGGGTGAGGTTGTCTTCCGGTTTGCCGAAGCTTTGGACTTGTTTTTTGTGGCGGGCGAGGGCTGTGGCTTTGCCTTTGTACAGGAGCTCGTAGAAGCCTTCTGCAGGGGCGTCTTTTTCGGTGCTGTCGGGGAGCAGGTGGATGAATGTGTGGCCGTCTACGGTGAAGCTGCTGAGCTTTTCGGAGAGGAGGCGGATCTGGGCGGAGTTTTTCTTATCCGGGATGACGACGATGTCTTTTTCGAGGTCGTAGTAGAGGGGGACTTGCGGATAGAGGACGCCGTCATAAGTCAGAGAGCCGGAGAGGGCGGAGTTGGATTGGAAGAATGGATAACCCTGGGCCTGGCGGTCGTAGCCGGCGTAAAGGGTGCCGTTGTAGAGGTGCGCTTCGGCAGCGTTGCTTCGGGTATAAAGGAGGATGGCGTTGTCTGTGGGTGTTGGCTGGGGGCTATTAGTTTGGGCATGGGCATGAGGGGCTAAGACAAGGCTTATAAGCAGAGAGTATAGGATCGCGCAACCGGTCCTTATCATATGGCTGGTTTATAGTTTTGTTATGGTCAGTCGGGACTGAGCTTCAATTTAAGCAATTTCGTTGAGACATCGTGTTTTTAATGGGTTTATAATGGGGGTGGCGTTTGTGCGGGGATGCTTTGCGTGGTTAGGGGGATGATTAGAAGAGAAGGAGGGTAGGGGTTTGGGTGAGTTCGGACTGGCTGCGGAGGTTTCCTTCCTCGTCGATGTGGTGAATGGGTATATTTCTTTCCTGGAGGGAGCGGCCGACGAGCTTGCTGCGGTGGCAGTTTTCGGGTTTGCTTTCGCTGCACATGAGGGCGACGTTGATTCCTTTTTCGTAGGCGGTGACGATTCTTTCGATGCCTTCGAGGAAGAAGGGCTGGGTGCGAACGAGCTCATAGTCGAGGCGGCCGTTGGCGTTGTAGCAGGTGGGATGGGTGGGGCGGCCGCCGAGGGAATTGCCCATGTAGATATAGCGGAAGCCGGCGGCGCGGAGGGCGGTGACGAATTCGGGCTGGCGGTATTGGGGGTTGAAGGCGGAGTAGGGGACGGAGCGGATGTCGATGAGGAATTCAATGGAGTATTGTTCCAGCAGGTGGAGGAAAGTTGGGAGAGGACGGGTGCCGTGGCCGATGGTGAAAAGCATGGAGTGAAGATAAGAAGTTTAGTAAATAAAAGCTAATAAATTTAGTATTTTTGTTGAACTAAATTAAAGACTTGAGAGTCAAAGAGGAGGAGATATGAAAAGGAATAGTTTCTATGTCGATAAGATAACCCGGAGTATAGAGGAGGCGATTACGAAGAAGAATATTGAAACGGAGGTTCTGTCTTTAGAGGCGGGTGATTTAAAAGGGGTAACCAAAAGAAATGGCTGGAGATTTAATTGGAGAATTGAGCGTGCGTTTAAAGAACGGGAATTGTACAAGCTGGTGATCAAGGGAGACAAAACTGTACAAGGATTGCTAAGTCTGCAAAGAGCAGAAAATTACATCGAGATGCATCTTATCGAAGCAGCACCGCATAACTTTGGCAGCAATAAAAAGTATCTTGGGGTAGCTGGAAATTTAGTGGCTTTTGCGTGTAAAATCAGTTTCGGGGCTGGCTTTGACGGAGTGGTGGCTTTTCGGGCCAAGACCAGGCTGATTCAGCATTATAAGGATAGTTTAGGCGCTGAATTGTTGTTTAGAGATAGGATGTGTGTAAGGGGGGATTCTGCGAAAAAATTAGTAAATTCGTATTTCAAGGATGTATTGAAATGAGTTCTAAAAAGCAATATTACGGTTTGGATGAGATAGGATTTGTGGGCATACAACCTAAGGGTAGAAAGGCTGCTCATGTGGAGAAGGATATTGCGGAAACAGTTCAGTATTTTAAGGACAAAAAGACAGGCGTACCGGGCTCCCGGCATAAAAAGAGCAAGCCTGTCAGTAAGATTAAATAGGCGTCCTTCTTTCTTCTTAGAAGTATTTTCATGTTTTTGACAGTCAAGAATGAAAATCAATCTATTATGATTGGTGGGCTTTAACATTTTGTTAGACAATGTTAGAGATGTGTTATAACCGGATAAGAGATTAATCTTAGAGCACTTTTTGCGTTCTTATAGTAGTTCGTTTAATTTAAAACATCAAGATATGAAAACGACGATGCAAGAAAATCAGAAGAGAACTATAATGAGCGCAGGCAAGAAACTGTTCATCATATTGTTCTCGCTCGGCCTCGCTTATGGCGCTTCGGCTCAGCGGGGTCACGTTATTGTTCGTGGGGGTGGTTATCACTATGTTCCCCGGACTTATGTTGGAGTAGGGGTTGGACTGGGTTATGGTTTTTCGCCCTGGGGTTATCCCTATGGGTTTTATAATCCCTGGGGTCCTTACCCGTATCCTTATTACAATGCGCCGGTGCCTACCAGGCTGGCATTACAGATCGAGGACATCAACAATGACTATGAGGGCCGTATCAATGACGTAAAGGACGATAAGACTTTGACCGGTAAGGAAAGAAGGCAGAAGGTCCGTGCATTGAAGCATGATCGGGAAGCTGAGATCATACAGGCTAAAAAGGATTATTATTATAATTCCCGCAGGGGTAATGTTCGTCCGAATAATGGGCAGGAGCAGCAGCAGGGAAATCAGAATCAGCAGCAACAACCTAAGAATGGTTCTTCTTCGAATGAAGAGCAGCCTGAGTACAAAGAACAGAGCACTGGGACGACGGGAAGTGCAACTGATTTGCAGCAGCAGTAAGGAAGCCCTGTTCAAGAATTCAGTATCTTATCTATTACACGGTGGCCTCCGCTTTGGCGGGGGCTTTTTTGTGCTGGGGGATTGGGTCTCCCGCTTTGGCGGGGGGAGTGACCCGTCGGGTTGTGGGGGAGGGTGCTGGGAGGGTTAGCGGCTGGGGGAGGTGATGGTGTTTAGGGCGTACATGATGATGTTGACGCCGAATTTGGTGTTGTCTTCGGCGAGGAAGCGTTTGTTGCGGAAGTCGTAGTCCCATTCGCAGCCGTAGTCTTTGTTGCTGTAGAGGACGCCGATGCGGTTGTTGATGGTGATGGCTTTGAGGTAGTCGTGGACGAGGTCGTCGCCCCAGCCGTTGAGCTCGAAGGTGGTATTGGGAGGGCCTTTTTCAAAATGAAAGAAGGAATTGTAGATGGGGTGGTTGTTGGGAATTTTATGCAGGGCGGCGGGGCCGAAGAGGTTGGTCATTTGGGTTTCGAAGGAGCGGGCGAAGAGACCGTCGATGTCGTGGTTGCAGTCGTCGGCGAAGACGAAGCCGCCGTTGCTGACGTATTTATGAAAATTGGCGCTTTCCTGGGTGGTAAACTGGACGAGCTTATGACCGCTGATATAGGCGAAGGGATATTGGAAGATCTCGTTGCTTTCGAGGTCTACGACTTTTTCCTGGAGGTTTACGGGGATGGTCGTGTATTCGATCAGGGAGTTGAGGAGGTTGGAGGGCATTCGCTGGTCGGTGTCCCAGTCGCCGGAATGGTAGCGGAGTCGCATGAATGTGAATTTGTTTGCTCCTGATGAGTTCACCGGTCATGTAATTTTTTTAAAGTTGCTGATTTTATCTTTAATTTCCTGTTTTGGGTGTAAAATCTTGATAAACGGACATATATAAAAAAATCAACTGCTTTGAAAATTGACGAAAGCCAGGTTCAATCTTTGTTGGGAAAGCTGACGCAGCTGAAGTCGGAGATCGGAAAAGTGATCGTAGGACAGGAGGCCATCGTCGAGGAGATTTTAGTCGCGATGTTGGCGGGTGGTCATTGTTTATTGGAAGGGGTGCCTGGTTTGGCGAAGACTTTGATGGTAAGGACGCTGTCGCAGGCGCTTGCTTTATCGTTCCGGCGGATCCAGTTTACGCCCGACCTGATGCCGACGGATATTTTGGGAACGGAAGTATTAGAGGAGGACCATACGACGGGGAGGCGTTTTTTTAAGTTTGTAAAGGGACCGTTGTTTGCCAATATCGTGCTGGCGGATGAGATCAACCGGACGCCGCCGAAGACGCAGTCGGCCTTATTAGAGGCGATGCAGGAATTCGAAATTACCTATGCGGGACAGACTTATCCGTTGGACAGGCCCTTTTTTATTTTGGCCACCCAGAACCCGATCGAGCAGGCGGGGACGTATCCGTTGCCGGAGGCGCAGCTGGACCGTTTTTTATTATACATCAAGATCGGATATCCATCGGCCGATGAGGAAACGGCAATCTTAAGCAATACGACGGGGAGCAAGAAACCGGTGGTCAATGCGGTAGTAGGGGGTGAGGAGATAAAAGCTCTGCAGGCGTTGGTCCGGGAGGTGAGCATCAGCGACGACCTGGTGCGGTATGTGTCGGGGTTGATCCGGGCGACGAGGCCCGATACGAGCAGTCATGCGTATGTGAAGGAGTGGGTGCGTTGGGGCGCCGGGCCGCGGGCTGGGCAGGCGCTGATATTGACGGCGAAAGCCAGGGCCTTGTTTCAGCAGCGATATGCGGTAGTGGCGGAGGATATACACATGATGGCGTACCCTGTGCTGAGGCATCGAATATTAATGAATTTCAAGGCAGAGGCGGAAGGGATTGGGTCGGATGATGTGACGAAGCATTTGATAAAGGAGGTCGAGAGGCCGGGTGGAAGGTTATGAAAGAAATTCCCGATCACCATATTTTGATGGCTATAAAAGATTTGTCGCTGGCGGCGCGCCGGACGATCGATGGTTTTATGACCGGTATCAACAAGAGCAAGGTTCGGGGGCCGGGGTTGGAGTTTAGTCAATACCGGAGCTATCAGCCGGGAGACGATCTGCGGTGGCTGGACTGGAAGCGATATGCCCGGACTGACCGATATTATATCCGGGAGTCGGAGATCGAGACGAGCATTTCGGTGCGATTGCTTGTCGATGCGAGCCGCTCCATGCTTCATCGGGATGGCGACTTTTCCAAGATAGACTATGCCCGTCACCTGGCGGCTGCGCTGGGGTGGCTGGCGCATGGGCAGGGGGATGCGTTGGGGCTTTATGTGTTCCAGGAGGGAGAAGTATACTCCTTACCGGCGCGAAAGGACGCGCAGCATTTGGCCCGTTTCTTTCATCAGCTGGAGGCGATAGAGCCGAAGGGGAGGTTGGGAGATCCGATTACGTATAAACATATTTTTTTGGGTGAGCAGAAACGCGAGCTGCTCATCTTTATTACGGACCTATATGAGCAGAACGATGAGATCAGCCGGATGCTGGAGCTATTGGCTTCTTTGCGGCACGAGATCATCGTCTTTCATGTCATGGGGCGAAACGAGCTGGAGATGAATTACGGCGTATACGATCAGGTAGAAGATCTGGAGACGGGACAGCGAGCGGCGGTGAGCCGGGAGCAGGCGGACGCATATCAGGAGCGTATGCAGGCCTGGCTGTCTGCGGTTCGGCTGCGGCTCCTGGACCTGCAGATCTCTTACCAACTGATGCGGATGGACCAGCCGATGGATCAAGCCTTGCGTGACTTTTTGAAATTGCGGCAATAATGCATTTTTTACAACCGATATGGCTGGCGGCGATGGCGGCAGTGGTCCTGCCGGTGATCGTTCATTTTTGGAACGACCGCCGCGGGAAGGTTTTGCGTGTGGGGAGTGTCGCTCTGCTGGAAGGGGCTTCGCAGCGGATGTCCTGGAGCCGGAGGATATCGGAGTGGTGGCTGCTTCTGCTGCGTTGTCTTCTGGTGATGGCATTGGCGCTCGTGCTGGCGGGTCCTTATTGGACGCCGCGGGCTGTAAGCGTCAAGGGGTGGGTGCTGGCGGATAGCGGCGCTGTGGGTTTTTATGGGAAGTCGATCGATTCGCTGGTTGCGGCGGGTTGGGCGAGGAGGGAACTGCGGGGGGATGACTATTGGCGGTCGTTTCGGGCGGAGGATGGGGCGGCGTCGGGAGTGGCGGAGTTTAGGATTTTTTCTTCGGGAGTGATTCATCATTTTCGGGGTGTGCGGCCTACCAGTGGTAGGGTCGTTCACTGGGACATATATGCGCCGAAGGATTCGGTGCGGGAATGGAAGGAGAAGGCGTGGGTGGTCTCGGCGGATAGTGGGTGGGTGATGCGGGGAGTGGCGAAGCTGACGGGGAGTACTTTTGCTTATCAAATGGCTGCGAGGGAGGAGGGGATGGATACGTCGGTTTTGGATATTGGTATTTATGCAGATGCGGGGTATCAGCAGGAGGTGCATTATTTAAAGGCTGGATTGCAGGCGGTGCAGGAATTTACTCACCGCAGAATGCGTGTGGGAATGACGGGGTCTTCAGCGGAAGGAGCTGGGCGATTGTTTTGGCTTTCTTCGAAGCCGCGGCCTTCGGGTGCGATTGGGGATTCGAGTTGGAAGGATTTGGTTTGGGACCGGGAATTTCCGGCCGTGCTGGCGAGGCTTGTGTTGGGAGAAGAGGGGCCGGGGAAGAGGGATTTGCGGATGATCGACCAGGGACAGGTCGCGCCGTTGGTCGGCAGGGCTCGGGCTCATGATGCGAGGATGCCGACTATCGATCTTGGACCGGCGGTTTGGGTACTATTACTTTTATTATTTGTAACGGAACGATGGCTAAGCAAGAGGGCGTAGAAAGATTGGTCGTTTTGCAACGGCGATGGAAGGCGGAGGGATTCGCCTACTGTCTGTTGTTGTCGCTGGCTATTGGCCTGGTGGGGATGCTCTTGTCCGGGTGGAATTGGGTGATTGGCGTTGGGGGACTTGTGATCGGGCTTGTCGTGTTATTATGGCGGGTTCCTTACTGGCGGATAACCATGACGGATATAGTTCGATACCTGGACCGGCAGTTGCCGGGTCTGGAAGAGAGTAGCGGGTTGTTGTTGAAGTCCGGCGAGGAGCTGGGTCCGTTGGAGCGGCTGCAGGCTGTGCGGATGGTCGATAGGATGGGGAGGATGCAGATGCCGAAGCCTTTGCGTAAGAAATTGTGGATAGCCGAAGGCGTTTTTTTGTTTGTAGTGATTTTGTGTATTGGGGCGGGGAAGGAGGGGAAGAGGATGGTCGATAGTGATAATGAGAAGGTGGTGGTAACCAAAGTATCGCCGGGTGTGCAGGGGGTGACGATCACGATCGCTCCGCCGGCGTATACGGGTCGGGTAAAGCGGACGCAGGGCTCCTTTTCGTTGCGAGTGGAGGAAGGGGCTTTTCTGAGATGGGAAATCCGGACGAGCGGGGCGATGGATACGGTATCTTTTTTATTCAATGATACTTCGAAGATTTTATTACGGCGAGTGGATAGCAGCAGGACGGTGTGGGAATATTCGGTGCTGGCCGCGCATCCTGGTTTTTACCAGGTGCGGGCTGGGGGACGGGTATCGGAGCTGTATAAGCTGGAAGTGATAAAGGATGAGCCGCCGGCGATCAGCGTGCGTTCGCCACAGGGGCATACCGTTTTGGATTATGGCGAGTCTACTAAAGTGCCTATGCGGGTGGAGTTGAGGGATGACTATGGGATTGGCGATGCATCGGTGATGGCGACGGTTTCGAGCGGAAGGGGTGAGGCGGTAAAATTCAAGACGCAGGAGCTGAGGTGGTCCAATGGATTTGGGGGAATGAAGTATGATCTGTCGAAGGTGTTGGATCTTTCGGCGATGGAGTTGAAGCCGGGGGATGAGCTTTATTTTTATTGCCGGGCAAAGGACAATCATGGACAGGAGTCGCGGTCGGATATGTATATCATTACGCTTGCGGATACGGCGCAGCTGATGAGTCTGGAGGGGCTGACGCTTCCCAGCAATGTCAAGCCGGAATTTTTTAGGAGCGAGCGGCAGATCATCATCGAGACGGAGCAATTGTTGAAATCCCGGGATACGATGTCTGTAGCTGACTTCAATGCCAAAAGCAATGATTTGGGGATTGACCAGAAACTGCTTCGATTGCGTTATGGGAAGTTTTTGGGTGAGGAGGCGGAGGAAGGAGATGTAAAAGAGCCCGATACAAAGCCGGGGGCATTCGGGGATGCGGCGAAGATACTGGACGCGTATACGGATAAGCACGACAATGCGGAGGACGCGACCTTCTTCGAGCCGGCGATCAAGGCACAGCTAAAGGCGACCTTGTCGGAGATGTGGAAGGCGGAGCTGCAGCTAAGGACGTATAAGCCGGCGGATGCGCTGCCGTTCGAATATAAGGCGCTGCGTTTGTTGAAAGATTTGCAGCAGCAGTCGAGGTCTTTTGTGGCAAAGACGGGCGTGAAGGTGACGCCGCTAAATCCGGGGAAGAGACTTACGGGAGAGCTGAAAGGTGTGGAGGCTCCGGTACAGAAAGCGATAAAAGAAGCTGGGTTGAGTGAGGAAGATGTGCTAAGGATGGTGTTGGGAATTCTTGAACAACGAATATCGGGGAGAGAGGGCTTGATGGAGGAGGCGATGCGTAGTTTGGGGAAGGCAGCCGCTTCGCGGCCGGGAGAATTTTTGGATGGATACCGGGAGCTTAGGAAGGTGGTGGAGGGGAAGGATGCGGATATACGGGTGGTACAGGAGGCGATCGGAAGGCTATTGCCGGTGGCGCGTGCTGTGCCGTCGGGGAGGGTTTCTGCGCCGGATGCGGGTTTGTCGGGACTTTATTTTAAACACCTATGAGTATTTGGAACTATATCGTCGTTGGGCTTGGATTGGTGCTGCTGGTGTTTTTGTTGGCGGGTGAGCTGACGCGGAAGAACCGGGCGCGGCTGGCTGCGCGGACGATGGCGACGACACTGGCCGTGGGGGCCCTGGTTTGCCTGGGACTACCGATGAGCTGTAGGCGAGAGAAAGCCGCGGGGCCTGAGAAGGCGGCGGTGGTAGAGAAACCAGCGGAAGGAATTGTGCGGGTGGATTGGAAGAGGAAATTGGTGAAGGGAGAGCCCTTGCGGATCCAGGGACGATGGCAGGGTGCGTCTGTGCGTTTGTTCCTGGAAGGAACGGGGCGGGTGTTGGATTCGGCGGTGGTGGGAAAGGATTCGGGGTTTGTGCTGGGTACGACGCCGGCGCTGGTGGGGCTATCTATTTATCGGCTCAGGGCGGTTCGGGGGAAGGATACGATAGAATTGGAGGATATGCCGGTGGAAGTGGAAGTCGGGAAGCCATTGAGGATTCTTGTGCTGGCCTCCTCGCCTAGTGCGGAAAATACGTTTTTGGTCAGCTGGCTGGGCAAAGGCGGACACGAAGTGGCTAGCCGGACCCTGGTCAGCAAGGATAAATATCAGTCGAGCTTTGCCAATATGTCGCAGCGTTCGTTGGAACGGGTGAATACGGCTTTGCTGGACGAATTTGATTTGGTCGTGGCTGATTCGGCCAGTGTGACGGAGGTATTGCGAAAGCAGGTGAAAGAGAAAGGGATGGGGTTGGTGATACGGATGGATAGTCTGGGAGAGGGCAGAGTGAAGCTGGGTGCGGGGAGGATCGTTCGTACGGCTCAGTCGACTTTTGCGTTGGCGTTGGCAGGAGAGGAAGAAAAATATGCGGCTTATTGGTCCGGTTTGTTGAGGGATGTAGCAAAAGAGGAAGAGGGGATAGTATGGGAGTGGACGCCGGCTTTGCCGAGGGTGGGAGAGCCCGTGGAGGCTCGTGTATCGGCGGGAATGGGTGGTATGCCGCAGGCGATGCTGGGAGCGAGGTCGGCGACGGTGTATCTGGCGGAGGATGGGGTGTTGCCTTTTTCCTGGAGCGGTAGATATTGGCCGGAGAAGTCGGGCTGGCAGACGGCGAGCCTATTGCGGGGAGATACGGCTTTTTGGTATGTGTGGCCGGAGGGAGCGTGGAAGGCAATGAATGTGCCTGTGCCTGAGGAGTCCGTGGGTGCTACGCCCGTTGAAGAAGAGCGGGTTCCGCTGTCCAAGTCGTGGTTTTACGCTTTGTTTTTGTTAAGTGCGCTCTTTTTGTGGATCGAGCGAAAAATTCTTTAGATTGTGTTCTCCATTACATCACATTATAACTAGAACTAACTTGAAAAGAAAAGATTTCCTTCACATGGCGGGGATGGGACTAGGGTCCTTAGTACTGCCCAAACTTCCTTTTGGCACCCGGATGATCGATCCGGCAGAAGCGTTGCAGGGGGGGATGGACGTAGCTGCGAAGAAACAGCTAGCGGATGCTGCGTTGAATGCGGCTAAATCGGCCGGCGCTTCATATGCGGATGTGCGCATTGGAAGATACCTCAATCAATTCGTCGTTACGCGCGAGAACAGGGTCCAGAATATCGCCAATACCGAATCCTTCGGGGTTGGTATCCGGGTGATCGCCAATGGCTCCTGGGGTTTTGCCGCGACCAATGACGTCACTCCTGCCGGGGTCGCCAAGACGGCGGCCAAGGCTGTAGCTGTCGCCAAGGCCAATGCCAAGATCATCGATACGCCGGTGCAGCTGGCTCCGCAGAAAGGCTATGGCGAAGTGAGCTGGAAGACGCCGATCGTCAAGAATGTTTTTGAAGTTCCTTTAAAAGAAAAAATCGATCTTCTGCTGAATGTAAACGGCATCGCGATGTCGGGTGGCGCCAACTTCGTCAACTCGGCGTTGCTGGCGATCAACGAGCAGAAGTATTTCGCTTCTACCGACGGAAGCTATATCGACCAGGATATCCACCGTCTCTATCCCAATTTCAATGTCACCAAGATCGACAAGGCGTCCGGTAAATTCCAGACGCGGCGTTCGTTGAGCTCACCTGTAGGGATGGGCTATGAATACCTGATGCCGCGGCCGGAAGATAAGGTAGGTGGGATTGTCACCCGTTACAAGGACCGCTATGATATCCTCGAAGACGTGAAGAATGCGGCGGCGGATGTGACGCAGAAAATTACGGCCAAGAGCGTGGAGCCAGGCAAGTACGATCTCGTGCTGGATCCTTCGCACCTCTGGCTGACCATTCATGAGTCAGTCGCTCACCCGACGGAGCTGGACCGGGTATTGGGCTATGAAGCCAACTACGCGGGTACGAGCTTCCTTTCGCTGGACAAGTGGAAGTCCGGGAACTTCCATTTTGGGAGCAAGCTGATGAATATCGTTGCCGACAAATTGCAGCCGGGTAGTCTGGGCGCGGTCGGATATGACGACGAAGGTGTCAAGTGCGGGAAATGGGATTTGGTCAAGGACGGCGTGCTGGTCAACTACCAGGCGATTCGTGACCAGGCCCATATCATCGGATTGAATGCGTCGCAGGGTTGCTGTTACGCGCAGAGCTGGGCCGACGTACAGTTCCAGCGGATGCCGAATGTCTCTTTACAGCCGGGTAAGGCAAGGCTTAGCGTAGAGGACATGATCAAGGATGTCAAGAAAGGTATTTATATCATTGGAGACGGCAGCTTCTCGATCGATCAGCAGCGCTATAACTTCCAGTTTGGCGGACAGATCTTCTACGAGATCAAGGATGGGAAGATCGTGGGGATGTTGAAAGACGTTGCTTACCAGGCGACGAACCAGGAGTTTTGGAACTCATTGGTAGCTGTGGCGGACGAACGCGATTACCGGCTTGGTGGCGCTTTTAACGATGGAAAGGGGCAGCCGGGACAGTCGAATGCGGTATCGCATGGCAGCAGCACGGCCCGGTTCAATGGTGTAAACGTTATTAATACAGCACGAAAAATTGGATAAGGCTGGGCCGGCGAGGCCGGGGGCTGAAAAAATTTATCACTATGGCAATCTTAAATAAAGAAGAAGCACAAAAATTATTAAAGAAGGCGCTGAGCTATTCCAAGGCGGATGAGTGCGAGATTTTTTTGACGGGTTCGGAGGCTGGGAATATCCGGTATGCGCGTAACTCCGTTTCGACCGCGGGAGAAATAGGTCGTTTAAGTCTTGTTTGCAGCAGCAGCTTTGGCAAGAAGACGGGTACGGCGAGCATCGATGAATTCGATGATGCTTCGCTGGAGAAAGTGGTCCGCCGGTCGGAGGAGCTGGCTCAGCTGGCGCCCGAGAATCCCGAGCATATGCCTTTGCTGGGGCCGAGGGAATTCCCCGAGTCGATTACGTATGTACCGGCGACGGCTGCCATCACTCCCGATGTACGGGCGGACGCGGTTGCGAAGAGCATACAGGTTTGCAAAGAGGCCAAGCTGCAGGCAGCGGGCTTTCTGGAGAATACGACGGACTTTGTGGGGATGATGAACTCGAAGGGGCTGTTTGCCTATAACAAAGAGACGGACGTCATCTTTACGATCACTACGCGTAACGAAGAAGGAACGGGGTCGGGATATGCCGCTCGTGGCTTCCACGACGTGACCAAGCTGGATACCTTTAGCGCTACGAAGATTGCGGCTACGAAGGCCAATGGGTCGATAGGAGCACGGGCGATCGAGCCGGGCAAGTATACGGTGATACTGGAACCGGTTGCCGTGGCGTATATGCTGGAGAACATGTTCTTTGGCCTGGATGCGCGAAATGCGGATGAGGGGCGCAGCTTTATGAGCAAGCCGGGTGGTGGTAACCGTCTGGGTGAGCAGCTGATGGATCAAAAGGTGACGATCTATTCCGATCCTTTTCATCCGGAATTGCCCTCTTCGACCTGGAATCGTGATGGGCAGCTGATGGAAAAGCGCTCCTGGATCGATAAGGGTGTCGTAAAGAATCTGAGCTATTCGAGATACTGGGCGGAGAAGAAGAACGTGTCGCCGGTGCCCGGACCTGGAAATATCATCATGGAAGGCGGCACGGAGTCGCTGGCCGATATGATCAAGAATACGGAAAAGGGTATCCTGGTATCGCGGCTATGGTACATCCGGATGGTGGACCCGCAGACTTTGTTGCTGACGGGTCTTACGCGTGACGGTACGTTCTATATCGAGAATGGCGAAGTCAAGTTCCCGGTGAAGAACTTCCGTTTCAACGAGAGTCCGGTCATCATGCTGAATAATGTGGAAGCGCTGGGCAAGCCGGAGCGGAGCATCAGCGTGGAATCGTACCGGAGCTATCTCGTGCCGCCGATCAAGGCCAGGGACTTTACGTTTACGTCGTTGTCGGACGCTGTCTAATTGAAAGTCACTAGTGTATTGACGTTGGGGTCGAAGACGACATTGGATGGTTTGGATGTGAGAGGGATGCGTACGGAGGTTGTCTTACCCTTTATGTCGACGCTGTGAAGGACGCCATCCGTAGCATATTCTAGAGGAAATTCGAAGAGCTGTTCGTTGGTTTGTGTAAAGCTAATGGACAGCTCTTTTTTATCGTTGTCATAGTTCCATTCCGTTTTGAGGTTGGGGTGACCGGGTTGGGTGAGCCATTGCTGGAAGTAGGCGTGGAGGTCCTGGTTGCTGGCTGTTTCCATAACCTTTTCGAGGTCGGCGCTGGTGGCGTTCTTGTTGCGATAAGTTGCATAATAGGTGGAGATGCCTTTCCAGAAGGCCTGGTCGCCGATTCGACGGCGGAGCATGTGAAGGACCCATCCGCCTTTTTCGTAGCTGTTGGGGTTGAGGAGCTTCATGAAATCTTCTTTCTCGCTGGTGTCGACGATGGGTGTCCATCTTTTCTTTTCGAAGGCGACGAGCTTTTCTCTGTCTTTGACCATGCCTTTCTTCAGGGTATCGACGCCGTATTTATTTTCCAGGTAGCAGTGGGTCATATAGGTGGCGAAGCCTTCGCTGAGCCAGAGGTATTGCCATGTTGTCTCGGTGGCCGCGTCGCCGAACCACTGGTGGGCGATCTCGTGTGCCATGAGGGACTCTACACCGGGAGAGGTGACCGAGTTTTCGAAGTAGCAAATGGCGCTGGCGTTTTCCAGGCCGCCGAAGCGGGTCTTGGACTGGACGTTGCCGCACTTCTCGAAGGGGAAGGGGCCGATGTGCTGGATATAGAAGGGGAGGATTTGCAGCGCGTACTTATAGCTTTTGAAGCCGACCTCTTTATTCTCCTGGAAGACGTAATTCCATACGGGTATGCCGAGTGCGTCGCCGGGGTGATCGACGGCGAAGTCGGCGACGCCGATCATCATTACTTTGGGAGACAGGGGAACACCTTCTTTCCAGTGGGTGAGCTTTTTGTGATTGCCCAGGTCTTTCTCTCCCTGCAGGGCGCCGTTAGCCACGACGGTATAGTGGTCGGGGGTGGTGATGTGCCAGTCCAGGGTAGCCTTGTCGGAGGGGTGATCGACGCAGGGCAGCCAGTTGTGGGCGCGGTTGGGCCAGTTGTCGCCGAAGAAGCCTCTGCGGCCAAACTTATTATTGGAGATTATCAGGCCGTCTGCGGGGATGCCTTCGTAGGTGACGGTATAGGTGTGTTCCTCGCCGGATTTGACGGGAACGTTGAAGAGCAGCTGGGTGGTGTTTTGGGTGAAGCGGACGCCCTTCTTGCCTTCCCGAACGGAAGAGACGGTCATGCCTTTCCCTTCACTGTTTCTCCGGGTGAGGTCGAGGGTAAAGCTGGGTGCGTCTGTTTTGAAGCGGATGGTGATGGCTGCTTCGCCGCGGATATTGTTGCTGCTGTCGCTGACCTCGAGGGTAAAGTCGTAGTGCTGGACGTCGATGGTTGGGTTATAGGGTTGTGCGTGTGCGGCGAGCGTGACGCTGGTTGCGAGGAGTAGAGTCCTTAACTTTTTCATGCAATGAAAGTACGATTCAATATATAATAAAACTATACGATTTGTGGCCTAAGCTTAGCTGATCTTAGCCAGGTCGAAGGGCAGGCGGCGGATGCGTTTGCCGGTAGCGGCAAAGACTGCGTTGGCCAGCGCTGGTGCTACGGGTGGGAGGCCGGGTTCGCCGACGCCCTTGATGACCGGGCCACCGTCTGCCAGGATATGCACTTCGACTGCGGGCATTTCGTTGATACGCAGCATGCGGTTGTTGTGGAAATTGCTTTGTATGGATTTGCCTTTGTCGAAGACGATGCCGTCTTTTACGGCGGCGATGATGCCCATGACGATAGCGCCTTCGGTTTGGGCCTTGACCATGTCGGGGTTGACGACGGTGCCGAGATCGATGACGGAGATGATCTTTTCAATCCTGATACCGCCGTCTTTTTTTGTAGACACTTCGATGACGTTGGCGGCGAGACCGGCAAAGAATTCGTACTGTGCAACGCCGCGGCCCCAGCCCTTGGGCAGGGGCTTATCCCAGTGGGATACTTCTTTGAGCTTTGTGAGAACTCTCTTACAATCGGATTCTTTGGTGAGCATGTCGAGGCGGAAGGCCATAGGGTCTTTTCCGGCGGCCACGGCCATCTCGTCGACAAAACATTCGTGGGCAAAGGCGAGGGTGCTGCTGGTTACGGAGCGCCAGTATTGCATCGGGATGTGTATGTCGGCGAATACATAGGCGTTCTTCATGTTCGGGATCTCGTATTTCTGTTCGCTGATGCCTTCGACCATGCTGCGGTCGACTTTCGTCTTGTCGTATTTGTCGCTTTTTGTGGCGGCTATGGAGGGGGAGATCACTTTGTGCTGGAAGGCGACTGCTTTTCCGTCGGCGGAAACGGCGCCGCGCATGGCGGAGAAGGTCATGGGGCGGAAGGGGCCTAGCTGGATATCGTCTTCGCGGGTCCAGATGACCTTAACCGGCTTTCCGATGGCTTTTGAAATAGTGGCGGCCTCGACGGCATAGTCGGCGGCGAGGCGTCGGCCGAAGCCTCCTCCGAGGAAGGAGATGTGGGCGGTGACGTTATCCTGGGGAACGCCGAGGGCTTCGGACAGCTCGCGTTTGACGATGGCGGCGCCCTGGACGGAGGTCCAGATGTCTACTTTTCCGTCTTCCTGCCAGTGGGCGAGACAGTTCATGGGCTCCATCGTGGCGTGGGCGACGATGGGGGTTTCATAGAAGGCTTCGAGGGGATGGGCGGCCGATGACATGGCGCCGTCGAAGTCACCGCTGTTGTGTGCGATGAGTCCTTCGGTTTTGGAGAGCTCATGGAGGTGCTGTTCGTAGTCTTTGGTATTGAAGCTGTCGAAGCCCTGGTGGTCCCACTGGACTTTGAGCGCTTTCCGGCCTTTTAGCGCGGCCCAGTAGTTCTCGGCGATGACGGCCACGCCTTCATAGCGGATCTTTCCCAGGACGCGTTCGGCCTTGACAGTGCGGAGGACACCTTTGACCTTGAGGGTGGCGCTGTCGTCATAGCTGACGAGCTTGCTGCCGAAGACGGTGCTTCTTTCCACGGAGGCGTAGACCATTCCGGGGACTTCCATGTCGATGCCAAAGACGGCGGTTCCGTTTACTTTGAGCGGAATGTCCAGGCGGGGCATGGATTTGCCTAGTATCTTGAAATCTTTGGGATCTTTTAGTGTGGGGTTGGCGGGGACTTCTAGGGTAGAAGCGGTTGCAACCAGGTCACCATAACCGAGGCTTTTGCCCGTGGGTTTGTGGACGATTTTGGCGTCCTGGGCGATGCATTCGCCGACGGGAACGTTCCATTGGCGGGCTGCTGCGGTGCAGAGCATTTCGCGGGCGGAGGCGCCCACTTTGCGCAGCTGGGCGTAGGAGCCGCGGACGGATGAGGAGCCGCCGGCAGATTGGCCCGGGATTGCTTTCTGTCCCGAGCTGGTGATGATGGTCACCTGGTCGAGGGAAACATCCAGCTCCTCTGCGATCAGGGCTGGGATGGACTGATAGGTTCCCTGGCCCATTTCGGGTTTGGGGTTGATGATGGTAATCCGGCCGGTGGGATCGATAATAATGTATGGGGTGATGCCATAGCTCTCGGGGAGGTCGGCGAGTCCGGTCATCGGCAGGTTACAGGGAGATATTCTGGTAATCGTTTCGGCGTCGGCTGAGTGGATAGAGGATACGCCAAGAATGAGTGCCAGACCGGAGAGTCCTGTATGTTTCAGGAATTCCCGGCGGGCGATTTTGTTTGGCAGGGACATGGCGAATTAGATTTGTGTCAGGGATTTTTTTAGTGAACCGGGGGGGACTTGCTGTAGGGTAGCGGCTCGGTGGATGGCTTTGCGGATGCGGTCGTATGTGCCACAGCGACAGATATTTCCTTGCATGGCCATGTCGATATCGGCATCAGTGGGTTTGGGATTGCGGTGGAGGAGGGCGACGGCGCTCATGATCTGTCCGGACTGGCAGTAGCCGCATTGTGGGACTTGTTCTTCTATCCAGGCTTTTTGAACGAGCTCGGCCTGGTGGTTGCCGGTGAGTCCTTCAATGGTGGTGATCTTTTGGCCCGCGACGGCGGAGATGGGCAGGCCGCAGGAGCGGACGGCGGTACCGGCGAGGTGGACGGTGCAGGCGCCACACTGGGCGATGCCGCAGCCGAATTTTGTGCCTTTTAGGCCTAACAGGTCCCTTACGACCCATAGGAGGGGCATGTCCGGTTCGGCGTCGACCTGGACCGGTTTATTGTTAATGCTTAGCGAATAGGAGGGCATGAGCCTTATTTTACGCTGAATTTACTAATTTTAGCTTACACTAAGTGTAGCTCATTTTTTCCGGCCTGGCGGCCGGGGGCTTAAACACAATCTTTCCTACGTGACCAACTATATTAATTGTCCGAACTGGTTTCACCGGTTGCCGTCCATTTATAAGCTAATTATAAGTCTCGCCGTTTCTACCATCATTTCGGTGGGACTGCTGCCTATCCGCATGGAGGGGATGACAAGGGTGATGATCGGCTGGGATTGTTTTAGCCTTTGTATGATCATTATAAGCGGGGTTATCTTTTCCAGCATGCGTCCGCGGCAAATCCGGGTGTTGGCCAAGACGGAGGATGCGGGGCGGATTGTGGTTTTTTTCATCGTACTGGTGGCGATTCTGGGGAGCTTGCTGGGGGTGATGCTTTTGTTGGGAAATAAGGAGGCCTGGCTGCTGCCGAAGGGGGTAGAAACTTTTGTCTATATATCCGGGGTTGTCTGTTCCTGGTTGTTACTTCATACCATGTTTGCGTATCGTTATGCTTTGTTGTATTATGGGGACCATCCTCTGGACCCGGATGCGCATACGGTCGGGTTACAGATCCCCAATGAGCTGTGGCCGGACTATCTGGACTTTGCCTACTTTTCGTTTGTGATCGGGATGACCTTTCAGGTTTCCGATATCGAAATCTCGTCGAGGACGATTCGGCGGGTGGCGCTGGTGCATGGGATCCTTTCCTTTCTTTTTAATACGGTGATCGTGGCGCTGACGATCAATGTCATCGTGGATTTGCGGAATTAGTCTTTAACGGAAGCGGTCGGAGATGGTGTAGGCCATTCTGTCGTTGATTCGTCTGAAGACGTCTGCGTTTATTTTCCGGATGCGGCGTAGCCGGCGACCGACGAGGAGGCGGCCTTCGGTATCGTAATATTGTCGTGTTTGGAAATAGGTCAGGATATAATACTTCTTGTTGACGAAGGGGGAATTGAAGCCCCGGGGCCATAGGGAAATATAGATGAGAGAATGTTTTTGCTCTTCGGTATAGTAGTCGAGGTTGTCGACCCAGGTGCATTCCATCGAGCGCATATTGCCGATGATATTATTGATAGAGGCGGTGTCGTAGCCGTAGCGTAGGAGGGTATCCTGGAGACGGGGTTCGCCGATGGTGTACTCATAGATATAAGTCAGGGTATCGGTGATGAGCTCGAGGGAAAGGCGGCTGAAGGGGCGGTCGGTGAATTCGATGGAGAAGGGTTTTTTAGCGTAAGCTTGTTTATAAACCACTTCGATGCTGTCGAGCGTCGACTGGTGCTTGCGGTAATAGTTGGTGATGTTCAGGGAAGTACAGGACCAGGTTTGGACCAGGGCAGCGAAGAGAAGGATTCGATATAGTATTTTTGCGGCCATATTAGTTGGAGACTGGTGGTTGAGGTGGGGTACAGTGTGTGACGCCGAAGAGGATCTTTCCCAGAAATCGCAGGCTGACCTGGCGGAGAGTACGGCCGCCGTAGTCCCAGTAGATGATATCGACCGTGTCGTCGTTAGGGTCGTTGCTTATCTTCCGGATGTCGGTGAGGACGATATAGTGGGTAGGAAAGCTGTTTCTAAATCTTTCCTTGGCGTGGTTCTTTTTATGCAGATAGGTATTGTTGACGTAGAGATAGGTGGTGCCGGTTTTCAGGCAATTAGTCAGATAGGCATAGAGGTCTTTGAAGTGGGGCCGGAAGATATCGGAGCCGGTGGCGTCGGTGTGATAGCCTGCGACCTGGCGGATCATGCGGTTGAATTTTGCGTAGTTGACGGCTGCCCAGAATGTATCTTCCGAGCCGGGGTGAAAGTTGGGCCAGAAGAAGTTCAGGTAGCCGCGGAAGTGATCGGCCAGGGAGAGGAACCACATCTGGTCGGCGTGGCGGATGTCGAGGATACCTTTGAAGTGCAGGGTGCCGGCGGCTTTTTGTACGTCGGTGGTGGGTTTGAAGCGGATGTTTCCCCAGCTGGCGGTTCCGTCTATATATAAGGCGATGAGGAAACGGGTATAAGTCAGCGGGTCATCCTGCAGGGGCAGGTAGGACATGGCTGCATAGCCGCAGAAGTTGGTATTGCTTCCCTGGTAGAGGGATAGGGGAGAATCTATATTGGCTTTTAGGTTTGCGATGAAGAGGTGGCGTTTGACGTTGGGCCAGAAGATGCTGGTGTCTGGAATTTTAGCACTGTTTAGGTACTCCAAGGCTTGCTCGCGCGTAGAACCGGCGAGGGACGGGAATGGAGTGTAGTAGAAGGACAGCCAGATGATAACGGGGAGTAGCCGTTTAGCCATGCATAAAAATACACTAATATTGTGGTTCATGAAACTTGCTGTAGCCGGATTCGGCCTTTTTTTGATTGGTAGCCTGGTCTCTTGCAGTGCCAAGAAAGAAACCGTCTTTACGGAGCTGTCTGCTTCGGAAACGCATATCGATTTCCGAAATGACATCAAGGAAAATGAAGACTACAATGTACTAACCTACGAGTATATCTATAATGGCGGCGGAGTTGCGGTGGGAGATGTGGATGGGGATGGGTTGCCCGATTTATACTTTACCGCCAATATGGGGCCGGACAAGCTGTATCTGAATAAGGGTGAGTTTAAATTTGAGGATGTGACGGGGAAAGCAGGAGTTGCGGGGCGTTCCAGGTGGAAGACGGGGACGGTGATGGCGGACGTGAATGGGGATGGGCTATTAGATCTCTATGTATGTTATTCGGGGCCGGGGACAGATGTGGAGCGGTCCAATGAACTATACATCAATAATGGGGTGAAGGATGGCGTGCCGCGGTTTACGGAGTCGGCGAAGGCGTATGGGTTAGATGCTCCGGGTACTTATACGACGACGGTCAGCTTCTTCGACATGGACAATGATGGTGACCTTGATCTGTTTATGGTCAATCATGCCGCCATGTTCTACAATCCTTTCTACAATACGGATCAATTGCGGGCCAAGCGAAATTCGCAGGCGGGGAACCGGCTGTACCGGAATGACAATGGTCATTTTACGGATGTCAGCGAGCAGGCGCGGATCTATGGGAGCGGTCTGAACTTTGGTCTGAGCGTGTCCATCAGCGACGTCAACAATGACGGATGGGCCGATATCTATACGACCAATGACTATGACGAGCGGGATTTTCTATACCTGAATAATCACGATGGGACTTTTCGCGAGGTATTGGACAAGGCGGTGGGGCATCTATCCGAATTTGCGATGGGGTCGGATATTGCGGATTATAACAATGACGGCCTTCCGGATATCATGGTGCTGGATATGTTGCCGGAAAGCAATCACCGGCAGAAGCTGTTGCGGGGTGCGGATACATATGACAAGTATACGATGCGGGTGGATCATGGCCTGGGGCATCAGCAAATGCGCAATACGCTACAGCTGAACCGGGGAGTGGATAGCAGCGGGATGCCTGTTTTTAGCGAAGTGGGGCAGCTAGCGGGGGTGTCGGCTACGGATTGGAGCTGGGCGCCTTTGTTTGCGGACTTCGATAATGATGGGTGGAAGGATCTTTTTGTTTCGAATGGGATACTAAGGGATATCACCAATCTCGACTTTGTAAAATATACTTCGGGTTATTCTTCGAACTACAAGGAAGTAGGTGGGGACAAGAAAGAGATGTGGAAGCTGTTGCAGGATATGCCGTCGACGCCGTTGACGAATTACATGTTCCGGAATAATCACGAGCTGGGCTTTACCGATGTGACGAAGGAGTGGGGAATAACGGGGAAGGGGATTCACGACGGGGCTGTTTATGCGGATTTGGATAATGATGGGGATTTGGATTTGGTGGTCAATAATTTGAATGATGGGGTGATGGTGTATCGGAATAATGGGGCCGGAGGGCATTACCTACGTTTGCAGCTGAGGGGAGAAGGGAAGAATACGTTTGGTATGGGAGCGAAGGTTTCGGTTGTCTCGGCGCATTTGTCGCAGGAGCAAGAGGAGTATACATCGAGGGGATTTCAGTCCTCGGTTGATCCTGTGATGCATGTGGGGTTGGGGGGGGATAGTGTCGCGTCGTTGGTAGTCAGGTGGCCGTCAGGAAAAGTGATAAGTATGAAAGAAGTAAGAGCGGATACGTTGCTGGTGTTGGATGAAAGAGAGGGGAATGTGTTGCCTGATGGGAGTAGTAAAGTCGTATCGGGTTTTCGAGATGTGACGGCCGGTAGCGGAGTGAAGTTTGTGCATAGTCAGGCGCCGACTATCGATTTCAAGATTTCGCCTTTGTTGCCTTTTCAGGTGTCGAAGACAGGTCCGTCGGTCGCAAAGGGAGATGTCAATGGAGATGGATTGGAGGACTTGTTTATCGGTGCGTCTGCGGGTTATGAAAGCCAGCTGTATTTGCAGACGAAAGAGGGGAAGTTTGTTTTGGCGGCCGATCAGCCCTGGAATCAGTCGAAGGAATATACGAATTCGGATGCGTTGCTTTTCGATGCGGATGGCGATGGGGACCTCGATCTTTACCTGGTGAGTGGGGGTGCGGACTATCCGTTGAACGACAAGCATTACCAGGACCGGTTCTTTCAAAATGACGGGAAGGGGCATTTTCGATTGTTGGTGGATGCGTTGCCTGCGGAGGTGGTCAGCGGGTCTTGTGTGCGGGCGGCCGATATCGATAAGGATGGATTGCCCGATTTGTTTGTGGGTGGATATGTTCAGCCGGGGTTGTTCCCGGCTCCTCCGGAGAGCATGATCTTGAAGAATAGGAGCAAAGGAGGCCAGATTCGATTTGAAAAGGATGTATCGCTAGCGGATTGCGGGATGGTGGCGGATGCATTGTGGATGGATTTGAATAAGGACGGTTGGATGGACCTGGTCGTCGCGGGGCCCTTTATGCCGGTTTCGGTCTTTGAGAATCATACAGGGAAGCTGGTTAATCAAACCAAGGAATATGGGCTGGATTCGACGCGGGGATGGTGGTGCAGACTGGCGGCTGTGGGTGATGATATCATTGCCGGTAATCTAGGTCTCAACACGCAGTTTCAGGCGGGGCCGTCGACGCCTTTGACGATTACCTATGGAGACTTCGATAAGGATGGGGTGATGGATCCGATGCTTTGTTATTATAAAGATGGGAAGAGCTATCCTTATTGTACGCGGGATGAATTATTCGATCAAATGCCTGTGCTGCAAAAAAAGTTTAGCAGATACGCGGACTATGCCGACGCGCAGCTGACGGACTTGTTTACGGCGGAGCAATTGGCGACGGGGAAGACGGTTTCTATTCAGGAGATGAGGTCTTTGCTGTTGCGTCGGGATGGGAAGCGGTTTCGGCCGGAGGCCTTGCCGGTAGAGGCTCAGATGAGCCCGGTCAACGGTATTGTGGTCAGAGATTTCGATGGAGATGGCTTGCAGGATTTGTTGCTGGCCGGGAATTTTTATCCTTTACGTGCGCAGCAGGGCCCTTTGGATGCAGGCATGGGAATTTTGCTAAAAAGATCTGCGAGGGGAAGCTTCGTTCCTGTCGCGAATGAAGGGATAAGGTTGTCCATGATGGGAGATATTCGTAATATTACATCCGTAAAGACGGCCGCCGGGCTTCTGATAGTAGCAGTTAAGAACAATGGTCCGGTGCAATTGGTCAGGCCGTGAAACACCATCTATGTCCTCCGCACTACTGTATCGGATACAATTCGAAAATGATGAGACTGCTTTCCGGCAGTTCTATACCGAGCATGTATTCAAGCTGTTCCAATTTGCTTTTACTTTTATTCAAAGCCGCGAACAGGCGGAGGAGATCGTCAACGATGTTTTTTTGAAGCTATGGCAGAACCGGTCGAAGCTGAATTCGATCGACAATATACAGGTGTATCTTTATGTAGCGGTCCGGAATACGGCGGCCAATTATCTTCGAAAAGTTAAGGGGGTTACGATCGACCTGGAGAACCAGGTGGTTCATCATTTCTATTTGAGTCCCGACCCGGAGCAGCTGCTGGTCACCGACGAGCTGAGGCGGAAAATCGAGGCGTCGATCGACGGACTGCCGGGTCGTTGTAAATTGATATTCAAACTAGTAAAAGAAGATGGCTTGTCGGCTGCCGAAGTGGCCAGTATTCTTGACATCTCTTATAAGACGGTCACTACCCAGCTGACCATTGCCCTGAAGAAGCTGGAGGAGGCGCTCCGCCCCTCCCTGCCGAAAAATTTTTCCGTTTCTTTTAAGAAAAATGCGGAATAAGGGTGTCCTGCTCTCAGAATGAGAGATTTTTCAACTGCACATCAACGGATTATCGAATTAATGGCGAAGAAGATGGGGAAGGTGGCTTTGCCCGAGGAGCTGGAGGAACTGGAGCAATTGTTGTCCGTTCACACGTCTTTTTCATATCTGTCGGAGGTGGCGTCTTCATTGAAAAGTATGGAGAAGCCTTTGCCGGCCGAAGATCTGGCGAGCAGCGGTTGGGCGCATTTGGCGGAGAAAATGAACAAGGGGGCGACAGTAAGGAGGATGCCCCGTTGGGAAGTATGGGTTGCGGCCGCTTCGCTTTTGATCGTGCTATTAGGAGGATTTGTCGCTTATTACCGGGTGAGCCGGCGGCCCCCCGTGGTGGCCAGTAATTCCACGCAGGTGGGTTATGGGGGCAAGTCGATGCTGGTGCTGGCGGATGGGACGAAGGTGTGGTTGAATGCGGGAAGCCGGCTGATCTATCCTTCTTCTTTTGTCGGGAAGACCAGGGAAGTGGAGCTGGAAGGGGAGGCTTTTTTCGATGTGGCGCAGCAGACTCATCAACCCTTCTTTGTACATACGGGGAAGATTACGGTGCGGGTTCTGGGTACAAGATTCGACGTAAAGGCTTACCGGGAGGACGCGCAGGTTTCTGCGACCTTGATTAGCGGAAAGATACAGGTGATTCTGAATGAAGACCCCGAGAAGAAAATACTTCTTTCGCCGAATGAGAAGCTGACGGTTGCCAATACCAATAAAGAAAAAGGCCTTACGGAGAACGAATTGCGTTATCAGGTGCTATCGTTGCCCCAGACCGAGCACGAAGAAGTGGTTCCGGAGACGGCCTGGGTAGAAGACAAGCTCATTTTCAATAATGAGCCTTTTGAAGAGGTGGTGCGGCAGATGGAGCGGCGGTATGCGGTGCATATAGCGTTTGAAAGCGAGGGACTGCGCAGGCAGCATGTGAGCGGTATTTTCGAGAAAGAAAGCCTGCAGCAAGCCCTGGACATCCTAAAAATGACGACGAAGTTCAATTATAAAATAGACAGTAACCAGGTAAAATTAATTGTCGACCAAAACTAGAGTTATGCTGAAATTTTTGCCAATGAAAATGAGCCTCGCTTTGCTCATGGCATTCTGTCTGCAAGTGTCCGCTCATGGCTATTCCCAGGAAAAGTTCAGCTTCCACGTCAAGCAGGTGGGGGCGCATGAGATCTTCAATGCTATCCAGCAGGAAAGCAGGTACCGGTTCTTTTATAATAACGACTATCTGCGGCAGCTGGGTAAAATAGACCTGGATGTTACGGATGCTTCGCTGAACAGTATACTGGATAAGGTGCTGTCGGGGAAGTTTGGCTATACGATCAAGGACGATCGGAAGGTTATCATCACTCCGTTGAGACAGGCGGCTGACCCGTCGAGACCGGATACGGCTATTAAAGGAAAAGTGACGGATGAGAGTGGTAAGCCGCTTGGAGGAGTAACGATAAAGCTCGGCAGCGGAGCACGTACTGTTCAGACGGACGAGAACGGAAATTTTAGCATCGATGCGGCCACCGGCGAAGAGCTGGTGATCAGCTATGTCGGGTATAAAGAGCAGCGGGTTGGGTTGGATGGATCGAATAACCTTTCGGTCAAGCTGCAGCCCAATGCGACGGGTCTGGCGGACGTGGTCGTCGTGGGGTATGGTGCACAGCGTAAGAGAGACGTAACGGGCAGTATCAGTACGGTAAAGGGGGACGACTTCAAGAACCTACCGGTGAGCAATGCGGCGGGCGCTTTGCAAGGTCGTGCTTCCGGTGTAGACATTATCCGGGATGACGGCAGCCCCGGCAGCAACCCGAGCATCCGTATCCGGGGTACGGGTACGTTGAACAACTCAGATCCGCTGGTCGTGATCGATGGGGTACCGGCCAATGGACTAAATGATGTCAATCCGAACGATATTGCTTCGGTGGAAATCCTGAAAGACGCGAGCTCTTCGGCGATCTATGGCAGCCGTGCTGCTAATGGAGTGGTGCTGATCACGACGAAGAAGGGGAGTTTCGGCGAGCAGATGAAGACGAGCGTGGGCTATTATTATGGCGTCGACAAGGCGGTAAAATATTTGGACGTGCTGACGGCTCCGGATCTGGTCAAGCTGAAACGGGAGGCTTATACGAACGATGGATTGACGATTCCCACCGTTTGGTCGGGAGATACCTATGCTACGCAAAAGACCGACTGGCAGAGAGCTCTGTTTACCACGGGGCATACGCAGAATGCGGACTTTGCGCTGCGGGGCGGGAATAATTCCAGCACCTATAGCTTCTCCGGCAACTATTTCGACCAGAAGGGGATGATTCCCAATTCCTTTTTTAAACGTTACAGCGCAAGGATCAATTCGGAGCATAAGATCTTCGACCGGTTGAAAGTTGGGGAGAACCTGGTGTACTCGCATACGGATGGCGCGTCTCCCAATACCAAGTCTACGCAGGCGGGACTGGTGTGGAGCGCGTTACGATTCAACCCGGGGATCCCGATATTCAATCCGGATGGCAGCTATGGCGCGTCCGTTTCAGGACTGGGAGATATCAACAATCCTGTGGCGACGGCTCAGGAAACAGACAAGCATGATCAATTCGACCGGATTCTCGCGAATGGATATGCCGAGCTGGAAATCATCAAGGGGCTGAAGATCCGGGCGAACTATGGTTACGACCAGATGACGGAAGACCTCTATCAGTTCGATAATGCGATGCCGGAACAGGCTCGCGGACCGGGCTCGTCTACGTTGACGCGTGGTTCCGGGAAGAGCTGGTCCTTCCTGGAAGAATACTACCTTACTTATAACAAGCTCTTTGGTCAGCACAATCTTACGTTGACGGGTGGTTATTCTGCGCAGACCTTTAAAGGAAATTACTTCAATGCCTCGCGAATCGGATATGACGATACGAGCATCAACCAGCGTGTGCTGGATCTGGGGAACAGCAGCAGCGCCGGCAACACGGGCTTCAACTCACCGACCGCCGGTTTGCAGTCGTATTTTATCCGGGGCAACTACTCGTTCATGAGCAAATATTTGCTGACGGCGACTTTCAGGGCGGATGGCAGCAGCAAGTTTGCACCTGGGAAGCGTTGGGGTTATTTCCCGGCTTTTTCGGCCGGCTGGCGTGTATCGGATGAGGACTTTTTCCGGGACAACGTCCATTTCCTCAATTCGCTCAAGATCACGGGCGGCTGGGGGCAGCTGGGTAACCAGAATATCGGCGACTTCCAGTACCTGAGCGGAATCGGGTATGGTGGCGGCGGCGGTCTTGGCGGCGGTGGATACGGCTATAGCACGGGCACGGGTACGGTCTACCAAAACGGCGCCTATGTCATCAGCATCGCCAATCCGGATATTACCTGGGAGCGGTCGGTCATGACCAATATCAGCGCGGAGCTTTCGACGCTGAACAATCATCTGTCTGCAACGGTAACCTACTTCAATAAAAATACGACGGACATGCTGATCCCTTTTCAGCTGGTCGAGACGTTTGGCGCCCAGCGGGGAAATGGTCTTACGACGGACAATGGCGGGAATATTTCCCTGCCCGACCTGAACCTGGGCAAGATCAATAATAAAGGGGTAGAAATCGAAGTCAACTATTCGAATACGGCCGGGAAGCTGGGGTATTCATTCGGGGCGAATGGTTCGATCATCCGCAATAAGGTGACTCGTCTATTCGGGGACAATGTATATCTCTCGGGCCCCATCTATGGCCGTGAGAACGTCGATATCTCCCGTACTTATGAAGGGCAGCCGATGGCTTCTTTCTATGGGTTCAAGACGGCGGGTCTTTATCAGACGCAGGATGATATCGACAAATCTGCGGACGTGGCGAAAGATCCAAACAGGGGAGACATTAAGCCTGGCGATGTGCATTTCCGTGACCTGAACGGAGATGGCGTGGTCGATGACAAGGACCGGACGAGACTGGGTGATCCCAATCCGCGTTTTCAGTTTGGCGTCCATGGGTCTTTAAACTATAAGGGTTTCGACTTCGCTTTCAATTTCACCGGCGCTACGGGCTTTTCGCTGTACAATGCGGACCGTCTCGCGGGTCTGGATGCTACGCAGGTATTCAACTGGTATGCCGAGCAGAACGGCCGCTGGCATGGGGTGAATACGAGCAACAGCATTCCGCGTCTGTCGATCGAGAATCTGAACAACAACTACCGGTCTTCGGATATGTGGGTACAAAATGGCGCTTATCTTACGTTGAAGAGTGTTTCGATCGGATACACCCTGCCAAAGCTTCAAATCGGAAGTGCGAAGATTCCCGATATCCGGGTCTACGTCAGCAGCTACAATACCTTTACAATTACCGGATATAAGGGATATACTCCCGAGCTGGGATATACCAATCCGGGGGCTTCGGGGCCTAGTGTTCAAAATCCGTACGCGGTCACTCCCGGCTTGCAGCGTGGGGTGGACGTAGCGCAGTATCCTCAATCCCGTAACATTACCGTTGGAGCGACGGTGAATTTCTAACCGGAAAATCGACAACATGAAAAAGAGACGCAACTATATAATACTTGGCATTCTTTCCCTGGCGGCTGCGGCTGTGATTGCGGGTTGTATCAAGCACCCCCTGGACCAGGTGCAGAGCGGGCAGTATAATACCGGGAACTACTGGCGGAACCAGAACGACGTGCTGGCCGGTATCAATGGGATCTATAATATTTTGTATACGGAAGACTATATCGGGCACCATATCTATGTTTACGATGACCAGTCGGACGATATCAGTGTAGCGGGTGACCACTCCGATTTCTGGGCCGTGGAGAGATTCAATGCGGATGCCACTCTTCAGCTGATCGGCGTTACCTGGCCGTTTGCCTATGAGCAGATCGGAAGGGCGAACAATGCGTTGATCTATATTCCCAAGGTGCCGGTTATGGACGATCCGATCAGGCAGCGTTCGATGGGCGAAGCATACTTTTTGCGTGGCTATGCCTACTTTATCCTGAGCGAGATCTATGGAGACGTGCCCATCATTACCGAGAAGAATGTAACGGCGGTGGACTACAATGTAGCAAAATCGTCGATCGACAGCGTTCGGAAGCAGGCTGAAAACGATTTTCTGCAAGCTGCGAATCTGCTGCCTGAGACCTATGGGGATGCCGATAGGGGCAGGGTGAGCAAGGGTGCGGCGTGGGGGATGCTTTGTAAGCTGTATATGATTGAAGACCGTCTTGCGGATGCGGTCACCTATGGAACGAAGGTCATCAGTGATCCCAACTATGCGCTTGCTACAAATTACGCGGATAACTTTACCGTCGGCAACCAGGAAAGCAATTCCGAGATACTGTTTGCGGTATGGAACAACAGCCAGCTGACCGCCAACGTTCCGACCTCGGCTATCAGCCAGTATTTTACGAACCGATCCTGGCAGGGATGGGGTTTCCATCAGCCGACGCAGAACTTCGCCGATGAATTCGAGACGGCGGACACCATTCGTAAGCGGGCTACGCTGGTTTCGGTCGGGGATACCATCCCTTATCAGAAGAACATCGTGGACATCGGTGCGCCGGATGCTTATCAAATGTTTGCCGGGAAAGAAGGGCAGTCTACGGGACGGATGCTGCCGAGCATGTCGGCGACGGGCTATTGTGTCCGAAAATATACGGCCTTTGTATCGGACGGCAACCCGGCTCACAATGGACAAATAGACTTCAATCTCAAGCAGCCGCTGTTACGTACGGCAGACATCTATCTGCTGGTTGCTGAGGCCAAAATAAGGCAGAATGGTCCCGGCGGCGGGGATGCAGAGTTGAATAAAGTGCGGACCCGCGCCGGGTTGCTGCCGAGAAGCGGAGCAACGATGGCCCAGCTGATCCACGAACGTCGTGTCGAGCTGGGTGCAGAAAACACCCGTTGGCAGGATTTGCTGCGTTGGGACAAGGACAAGCTGATCAACCTGGATACGATCGTCAGCAAACCCAAGGCGGCTTCTCCGCTGCCCCCCTATAATGGCTCAGTTATCATTCCAGCGCGTACATTTGTAAGGCCAAAGGACTATTATATGCCCTTGCCTCAGCAGATTATCGATGAGAGCAAGGGGGTGATCAAACAAAATCCCAATTATTGAGAGCGCGGTTATTTTTTATTTTTTTTGGACTGGTGGGTATCAAAAATGGGTACTCACAAATCGATAAGGATGCTGTAACTGCATTTATTGCCCGGGTAACGGGTTCGCATGCCGGGGCATTTGTCGCGGAGTATGTGGCGCCTGTAAAGGGGAAGGATGTGTTCGAATTAGAGAGCCGGAAGGGGAAGATCGTGCTGCGGGGAAGCAATGGATTGAGTGTGGGTTCGGCGCTAAATTGCTATTTAAGAGAATACTGTCATAGCTTATCGATTTGGAATGGAGGGGAGCTGCGACTGCCGGCGGTCCTGCCGGTGGTCAAGGGGAAAGTGCGGCGAGTGACGCCTTATACATACCGGTATTATATCAACTACTGTACGTTCAATTACTCGATGGCCTGGTGGGACTGGGAACGCTGGCAGCGGGAGATCGACTGGATGACCCTGAATGGGATCAATCTGCCGCTGGCGTTGACGGGGGAGGAGGCGATCTGGCAGCGGGTCTACAGGGCCATGGGCTTTAGCGATGGGGAGCTGGACAAGTTCTTTTGCGGGCCGGCGTATTTCAGCTGGTTCTGGATGGGGAATATCGATGCCTGGGGTGGGCCGCTGCCGCAGCACTGGATGGACTCACACCGGGAATTGCAGAAGAAGATACTTGGGGCTGAGCGGGCGATGGGGATGAAGCCGGTGCTGGCTTCGTTTACGGGTCATGTGCCGCCGAGCTTCGTACAGCGATATCCCCAGGCGAAGGTGAAGAAGACGAACTGGGGGGCTGGATTTCCGGATGTTTATATTCTCGATCCGGGGGACCCTCTCTTCGAGAAGATTGGTCGCCAGTTTATCGAGGCGCAGACGCAGGAATATGGAACCGATCACTTCTATTCGGCCGATACGTTTAACGAAAATCTCCCACCTACTGACGACTCTACCTATCTGAGCTCGATGAGCAAAAAAGTCTTTGCTTCTATGGCCGGCGCCGACCCGAAGGCGATCTGGGTCATGCAGGGCTGGATGTTTCATTATGACTCGGCTTATTGGAGAGGGCCGCAGATACAGGCATTGTTAAAAGCTGTGCCGGACGATCAGATGATCGTGCTGGACCTTTATAGCGAAAGTCACCCGGTCTGGACGAGGACCAATGCCTATTATGGCAAGCCGTGGATCTGGAACATGCTGCACAACTTTGGCGGGAATATCTCGCTTTGGGGCAGGATGGGGGCTGTGGCGGAAGGGCCTGCGAAGGCGCTGGCCAGTCCTGTCTCGGGTTCGATGAAGGGAATTGGGCTGACGCCGGAGGGTATCGAGCAGAATCCGGCCTTGTATCAATTGATGCTGGACAATGTGTGGAGGGATAGCGTTATCGATCTATCGTCGTGGCTACGATCATATGCGTTTCAGCGTTATGGCGCTGAGAACTCGAAGGCGAATGCCGCCTGGAAGATATTGTCGGAAACGGTTTATAAGGGAGGTCTTGGAGAAGGGGGGCCGGAGTCGATCCTGCAATCGAGGCCTCAGATAGAGCCCTGGGGAGACCGGATAAGAACGGTGCTGGACTATCAGCCTGCGGAGCTGGCGAAGGCCTGGGGACTGTTGGTGGAGGCTTCCGATTCGTTGGGAGGCAGTGATGGGTTCCAGTACGACCTGGTGGATGTCACGCGGCAGGTGCTTGCCAACTATGCGTTGCCATTACAGCAGAAATGGGTGCTGGCTTATCTGCAACATAACGAGGCGGACTATGATCGATATACGGCCGAGTTTTTGGCGCTGATGGACGATATGGATGCGCTGCTGGCTACCCGAAAGGATTTTTTATTGGGTCGATGGATCGGGGATGCGCGTCGTTGTGGGGTGGATGCGGCGGAGAAGGACCTGTATGAAAAGAACGCTCGTGATCTGATCACGCTCTGGGGGGATAAGGAAAGCGGGCTGCACGAATATTCATGCAGGCAGTGGGCGGGGTTGGTCAAGGACTTTTATAAACCGCGGTGGGCGCAGTTCTTTGTGTACCTAAAGGGGAAGATGGGGCGTGGGGCGCGGATGGAGACGGCGGACTTCGAGAAGTCGATCAGGGATTGGGAATGGAAATGGGTCAATACTACGGGTGTGGTCTATGCGGAGGAGCCTACGGGCAATTCGATCGAGATAGTCAAGGGGCTTTATAAGAAATATGCGTCTAATTTATAGTTTGCTTTTGTGTTGCTGGGGGATGGGACTTGCCGTCGCCCAGCAGCCGAACGATCATATCTTTCCTGCGGCGGCCGCTGCGAGGAATTCAATCGATTTCGACAAGAAGGGATTTTTTATAAAGGGACAGCGGACGTTTCTGGTATCGGCGGGTATCGAATATGCGCGGGTGCCGAGGGCGTTGTGGCGGGATAGATTACTGCGGCTGCAGCGGTGTGGTTTCAACTGTGTGGAAGTCTATACCTTTTGGAACTGGCATGAGCCGAGGGAGGGCGCTTTTGAGTTTAGTGGGGAAAAGGATTTGGGCGCGTTTTTGAAACTGGTCCAGGAGCTGGGAATGTACTCGATCGTACGGGTGGGGCCTTATTACTGTGCGGAGTGGGACAATGGGGGCTATCCGTTGTGGCTGAAGTTCAAGCCGGGACTTCGGGTTCGGGAACCGAACGAAGAATTTCAGAAATATGTGGGACTGTTTTTCGACAGGCTGCTGCCGATTGTTCTGAGGAATCAAGTGCATAAAGGTGGTTCGGTCATTATGGTGCAATTGGAGAATGAGCATCCTTTGGGCTGGGGGACGGATATGCCGAATAGCTATTTTACGTGGCTGCAACAGAAGGCTTTGTCGCTGGGCTTGGAGGTGCCTTATTTTTTTAGCGGGCTGCATCATGCGAATGACCCGGCGGGAGATGCGGTGTCGCTGGACGATGCGTCGCGGCCCAATCCGTGGTTTTCGACGGAATTTTGGAGTGTTTGGTACAATGGGTATGGGTCAGGGGAGAAGGAAGCGAAGACGTTTGCGGAGCGGACCTGGAAGATCATTGCGCGGGGCGGGGCCGGGTACAACTACTATATGGCGCATGGGGGGAGCAACTTTGGGTATACGAACAACGATGAGGATGCGGCTTCTTATGATTATGGCGCGGCGGTAGGGCAGGCGGGTGATCTGCGGCCTATTTATTATGCTTTTAAGAAAGCGGCCTGGTTTGCGCGGAGCTTTGTCGGGGCGAAGGTTGATTTTTCGGGGAAAGTGCCGGTGGTGAAGGATTGCCTGCTGGCGGGAGATGTGCGGATGGTAGGGAATAGCTTGCCGTTGTTGGGGTTAGTTCGGCAAGGAGAGGTGACTACATTGATCGCGTATGGGGTTGCGGGGAGTAAGGGGCGGATGGAGTTTTCGACCGGGGGGATCGAGGTGACGGTGCCGGCGGGTCGGGAGCCTTCGGTATATTGGATGGGGAAGCAGGTAAGGGTGCTTGTGATGAATGATGAAGCGGCGGATCGTTGTTGGATTATTGGAGATAAGATAGTGGTTGGCCCTCGTTACGTTGGGGAAATGAAAGAGGAGGGGTTCGAGACGGAGGATACTGTTGGGGCATTATTGTATACGGGTGAAGATACGAAGAAGTATAAGCCTGTAAGATGGGCTGGACAGTTGGAAAAACATGTAGTTGTGGGGGAGTGGAAGCGGGTGTCGACGACGGGTGTGGCGGAACCGGGGTATGACGCGAGTTCTTGGAAGTATAGTGAATGGCCGTTGCAGATGGGGGCGGACGGAGATAGCACGGCTTCGGCCTGGTATCGGACGGAAGTAAGGGTAGCGAAGTCAGGGGAATATACGTTGTTGGTGGAAGGGGCGGATCGTGTGAGGGTATATGTGGATGGTAAGGCGATGGATTCGGTGGATATAAAAGCCGGAGCGATCGGGTTGAGATTAGGGGCGGGGCGGCATGTGTTGGCGGTCTTTACTGCGCATGACGGGCGGGACAAGCTACCTGCGTACATTGGAGGACTGGATTCGGTAGCTCGCAAGGGATTGTTTGGTCGCACATTGCTGGTTAAGGGAGCGCCTGCCGTGGTTTCGTTGACGGATTGGAAAGTGGTGAAGGATGGTGTTTCCCGGCCCTATAAAATTGGAGAAGACGTATTCGATAAGAAGCAGGGGGTTGCCACCTTCGAGACGGTGCTGCCGGAAGTGGCGGCGGGAGTGCGGCAGGCGGAATTGAGATTTGCGAGTGTGGATGAAAATGCGGATGTCTATATCAATGACCGGAAGCTGACGAGGCATGAGGGATGGAATTCTCCGTTCAATGTGTTATTGGATGGAGTCGATACCATGCGGAGGCCGATACGGTTGAGGGTGGTCATCGAGAACTTTAGTAATGAAGGGGGGATTGATCAGCCGGTACGGTTCTCTCCGTTCTTGTCGCCGGTAGAGGTTCGTGGATGGAGGATGAAGGGGGGCATGGGGGATCGTGCGGGTAAGGCTCCGGGGCCTTGCTGGTGGAGTACAGATTTTATGTTGCCGGAGAATCCGCGGCATGTGACGATATGGAGGATAGTGCCGGAGGGGCTTGGGCATGGTTCGGTTTGGGTCAATGGGTATAATCTGGGCCGGTATCCGGAGAAAGTGCCTGCGCCGGGTTTGTATATACCGGAGTGCTGGTTGCATTCGGGGAGGAATAGCTTGCGGATTTTTGACGAGGATGGGAAGGATGCTTCGAAGGTAAGCATTGTCATAGAAGAGGGGGCGACGCGGCCGAAGCAGCTGATGGAAGAGGATTTGCTGGGGTATGTCAATCCCTTTATTGGTACGACGAAGAGTGATGTCTATACGCGATGGGGGAATGAGGGGGGGACCTATCCGGGTGCGGTGGCGCCCTGGGGGTATTGGCAACTGACGCCGGAGACGAGGAAGGGGGGATATGATTATGGGGATTCGGTGATCGAACGGTTTAGCAGTTATGGACATGCCAGTGGATTTCCGAATGGTTCTGCGGGACGGTTTTATATGATGCCGGGGGATGGGAGGGGGAGGCCTTTTTCGCATGCGGATGAGGAGGCGGAGCCGGGGTATTATAAGGTAAGATTGAAGGATGATGGGACGGTGGTGGAGGCGACGGCGGGTGATAATGGGGGTGTGTTTCGGGTGAGTTTTCCTGAAGGTGTGGCTTCTAAGATTTTTGTGGGGGACAGTATGCAGTTTAGTGTTGCGTATACCTCTCGGAAAGAGGTGGAGGGGGGAGTGGTGTATTCTTTTGATGAGCGTGTAGTTGAGGCGAGGATTGGGAATGTTGGGTTTGATGCGCTGCGGGAGATGACCAGGGAAGAATGGAGGAAGGCGCTTTCGGTGGTCGATGTGGAAGATGAGGATGTGGACAAAAAGACTATTTTTTATACGGCCTTATATCATTCTTTATTAGTGCCCTGGCGCATGCCTGGTGGAGGGTACGGGCAATTTTCACCGTGGGACAGCTATCGATCCTTACATCCTTTGTTGAGCTTGCTGTACCCGGAGAAGCAGAAGGAGATGCTGCTTTCGATGATGGATAAATATAAGCGCGACGGTCATCTGCCGGTGGAATCGATGACGGGAAATCATTCTGTGCCGATTCTTGTGGATGCGTGGTTGAAGGGTCTCCGGATAGGGGATAGTTCTTTATTATATGATGCTATGCTGAAGAGTTTGGTTCGGGGACCTTTTGTACAGGATGACAGGACTGTTTATAGCCAGCTTGGATATATTCCGATGACCTATCCGGAGTCGGTGACGAGGACGGTGGAGTATGGCTATGACGACTGGGTGCTGGCGCAGTATGCAAGGAAGGTGATGGGGGATGGTTCGATGGCCGATTCTTTGGAGCGGCGTTCGATGGCTTATCGTCATTTGTTGTATATACCTTCTTTGTTGTTGTTGCCGAGGGTAGAGGATTCGTTTCGGGTGAAGCTGGGGAATTCCGGTTATAAAGAGGGAGATGCGTGGGTGTACAGTTACTTTGCGCCGCATGACCCGGGTGGGTTGATCGATCTGATGGGTGGAGAGGGGGCGTTTTGTCAACGATTGGATTCTGCTCTGCGGGATGGACGGATTGTATTCGACAATGAAACTGTTTTGCACCTGCCTTATTTTTTCAATGAGGCCAACCGGCATGGGATGACTGTCGATTGGGTGCGGAAAATAATGTCTGAGCGGTATAGTAACCGGCCGGGGGGATTGCCCGGGAATGATGATTTAGGGGCGATGTCGAGCTGGTATGTGTTTAGCGCGATGGGTCTTTTTCCCTCGTGCCCGGGAAGTCCGGTGTATTCGTTGGGTGAACCGGTTTTTAGGAAGGTAACGGTGCATTTGGAGAATGGAAAGGATTGGATAGTGCGGCGGTTGTTGGAGAAGGGGAGTTTGTTATTGAACGGGAAACCGTTTGGTACGACGGAGTTGTCGCATGCCGAGGTGATGAAGGGTGGGGAGCTGGTGTTTAGGGAGGGGGCGGATTTGCGGGCGAGTGATCGACGGAAGCCATCTTTTGTTGTCTCCGGTCTGTCGGTGGACCGGCGCCGGGTGAAGCCTGGAGAAGAGGTGACGGGAAGGTTTGTTTTGGAGAATAAGGGGAGCACAGGGGTATATCGAGTGGCTGGGTATAATTTTTTGGTAGAGGAGGGAAAAAGAATTGACGAGCGTATCGGGGTTCGATTGTATAAAAAAGGGAAGCAACATTTGAGGTTGGATTCGTTGGATTTTGGGATAGTGGAGGTGGTGGCTTCGGAGAAGCTGCCGGTGCTGCCGATTGTCGATAAGGTGGATATGCGGGTGATGTTTAAAGATAGTTCTAAGCTGCAGTATGGCTTGAAAAATATTGGGTGGAAGGGAATGGATTTTCGGGTGCCGGTTCGGGTGGATGGGAGGATTGTGGGGATTGATACGGTGGGGTTGGATGCGGGTGAAGAACGTTTCGGGTCGATGGTGCTTGTGGGGGAAAAGCCGGGTTGGCATGTGTTGAAGGTTGGAGATCGTGAGCAGCGATTTAGGGTATATTCGTTGGCTGCCGATGCATTGGTTTTGGATTTGGATAGCGGGTTGGTGGATCGGTCGGGCTTTGGCAACAAGGCTGTTTCGGAGGGTGGGCTTATTCGAATAAAGGGTAGTCCGAGTCTTGATGATTTGGGTGAGCGGTTGACGATGATGATCTGGGTGCGTCCGGAAGAGAGGGTTGGTGGATTGGTGGATGTATTTACTAATGGAGACAATCATGTGCTGCAGGTGGTGAATGGGAAGCAGTTGAGCTTTTTTGCCGGCGGGTGGGGAAGGGGGGACTGTACGGTCGATCTGCCAGCGGACTGGGTTGGAAAGTGGCACCTGATCGCGGGTGTGTGCGACAAAAGCGGTTTAAGGGTTTATATCGACGGGCAGCCGAAGGGATTTACGCCGCTGGAAAAAAACGTACATTTATCAGGGGGGGACAATGTGTGGATGGTTGGGGGGAATGAGGAGTTTCCCGGGCAGCGGTTCTATAAAGGTGGTTTCCGGCGGCCGAGGATATTTGTGGAGGCTTTATCGGAAAAGGATATTTTAACGATCTATTCTAAGGAAAGTACAAATCCATGAAGATAATTTTCTTTTTGAGCATCCTGACGTGGAATACGATCGGGATTTTTGCGCAGGTGAAAGACGGGCGAAAGGTGAAGGATGAGCGGCAGGTGAAAGACGAGCGGCTATGGTATCGTCAGCCGGCGGCGGTATGGACGGAGGCCTTGCCGTTGGGGAATGGAAGATTGGGGGGAATGGTGTATGGGCGTGTGGGGGATGAGGTGATTGGATTGAACGAGTCGTCGCTTTGGTCGGGTGGACCGGTGAGGGATACGGTCAATCCTTCGGCGAAGGGGTATCTGGCTCCTTTGCGGAAGGCTTTGTTCGAGGAGGACTATCCTGCGGCGGAGAAGCTGGCGAGGAAGATGCAGGGAGTTTGGTCGGAGAGCTATTTGCCGTTGGGGGATTTGCATATTCATCAAGACTTTGGGGGAAGTGATTCTGGGGGGTACGAACGGGAATTGAATATCCGGGATGCGGTGGTACGGACAAAGTATAAAGTGGGTGGGGTAGAATATTTGCGGGAAGTGTTTATTCCGGCTTTTGGTCAGATGATGGTCGTTCGATGGACTTGTAGCAAGAAAGGCGCGTTGCAGCTGAAGATTTCTGCTTCGAGCTTGTTGAGGAATAAACACAAGCTAGTCGGGGGAGCTTATGAGATGTGGGGAAAGGCACCGTCGCATGTGGAGCCGAGCTATGTGGATAGTCAGGATCCGGTTATCTATGACGATAAAGATACCTGCAGAGGAATGTCCTGGGCGATGGTGGCGAAGGCGACGAGTGTGGATGGGACGGTGAGGATGGATACGAGTGGGATCAGTGTGAGCAAGGCGTCGGAAGTGGTGCTTTATGTTTCGATGGCGACGGGCTTTTGGAGTTTTGATCGTTGTCCGAGTCTGGAGAAGGCGGAAGTTATCGCGTCGTCTCTATTGAAAGTCGGTTCTGCGAAGTCCTATGCGCAACTGTGGGAAGGACATTTAGCGGATGTGCACCGATATTATGATCGGGTTTTGCTTCGGCTGGGACAAGGGGCTGTCGCTCTGCCTACCGACGAAAGACTGTCGGCTTATACGAAGGGCGGGAATGACCCGGGACTGGAGGCCTTGTACTTTCAGTATGGTCGATATCTGCTCTATAGCAGCTCCCGTACGCCTGGGGTGCCGGCCAATCTGCAGGGGATTTGGAATGCGGAGCTGCGGGCTCCCTGGAGCTCCAACTATACGACGAACATCAATGTGCAGATGAACTACTGGATGGCAGAAGAGTGTAATTTGACGGAGATGACTACTCCGTTGGTAGGGCTTATTCAAGCGCTGTCGGTGACGGGGCGGAAGGCGGCTCAGGAATTTTATGGAGCGGATGGGTGGGTAGTGCATCATAACAGTGATATATGGGCGCTGGCTACGCCGGTGGGGAACAAGGGCGGGGGAGAGCCGAAATGGGCGAACTGGCCGATGGGGGGAGCGTGGCTGGTTCGGCATTTATGGGAACACTACTTGTATACGGGCAATAAGGCTTTTTTGAAGGATACGGCTTACCCTTTGATGAAGGGGGCTGCGCAATTCGTGCTGGACTGGCTGGTCCCGGATAAGGAGGGGCGGCTGGTTACGGCTCCGTCGATGTCACCGGAGAATGACTTTATCTATGGGGACAAGAAGGTTGCCGATGTTTCGGTGGCTACGACGATGGACATGGGGATTGTGCGGGATTTGTTCGATAATTTATTGTCCGCAGACTCGGTATTGAAAGGAGATGCGGTGTTTAGCGCGCGGCTGAGGGAGGTTCGGAGCCGGTTGTTTCCTTATCAGATCGGTAGTCAGGGGCAATTGCAGGAATGGTATAAAGATTATGCTTCGCCGGACCCGCATCACCGGCATGTGTCTCATCTGTATTCTTTATATCCGGGGCACGACATATCGGTGCTGCGGACGCCGGAGCTGGCGAAGGCGGTTCGGCAATCATTGATTTTGCGTGGGGATGTTGGGACGGGTTGGAGTATGGCATGGAAGGTCAATCTTTGGGCGAGACTGATGGATGGGAATCATTCGTATCTGCTTTTTAGGCGTTTGTTGAGACTGACAAGGGAGAATGTGGTGGAATACGATGGAGAAGGTGGGGGAGCTTATCCGAACCTGTTCGACGCGCATCCTCCTTTTCAGATCGACGGGAATTTTGGAGGGACGGCGGGGATTGCGGAGATGTTGTTACAGAGCCAGGATGGGGACGTGCACCTGCTGCCGGCCTTGCCGGATGCGTGGGCGGATGGATCGGTAAAGGGGCTTGTCGCCAGGGGCGGATTTGTGGTGGATATGGAATGGAAAGGTGGACGGCTGGTGAAGGCGTCTATTTTTTCACGGAATGGGGGCGACTGTATCGTTCGTAATGGCAATGAGGCGCCTGTGGTTCTCAAGACCAAAAAGGGGCAACGGTATGTCGTGAAATAGCGGCTATTCGGCGCGCAGGCTTTTGACCGGATTGGCCCGGGCTGCCTGCCAGCAGCGGAAGCCTACGGTCATGAGAGCAATAACTGCAGTGAGTACCAGGGAAAGCGCGAAGGCTGTCCAGCCGATGTCGATTCGATAGGTAAACTCCTGTAGCCAGGTATGGAGCGCCCACCAGGCCAGCGGCCAGGAAAGGACGTTGCCGACCAGGACGGGGATCATGAAGTCGACCGTCAGCAGCCGGACGAGGCCGGCGGTGCTGGCGCCGATGACTTTTCGGATGCCTATCTCGCGGGTGCGGACTTCGGCGGCATAGGCGGCCAGGCCAAAGAGACCGAGACAGGAGATGAGGATCGAGAAGGCTGCGAGGATTCGCAGGATCGTGCTCATGTTGTCTTCTTTCTTATACAGATTCGCGATGCGCGAGTCGAGGAAATCACAGATAAATAATTCGTTGGGTGTCAGCTGGGCCACTTTATCGCGGAGGAAGGCGATAGACTGTGCGGTGGTGCCTGCGCGCATCTTTACGAACAGGTTGCCGGTCCATTGTGGGCGATATTCGAGGACGAGGGGTTCGATCTGGCTGTGGAGAGAGGCAAAATGGAAATCTTTTACGATGCCGACGATGGGTCCTCTTTGATTCCCTGCGTCGTGGTTTGTCATCATTGTGCCGGTGGCGAGCGGTTTATTGCTGCCAAGGGCCTTGGCGGCGGATTCATTCAGGATAAAGGCTACCGAGTCGTGGAAGTCGCGGGAGAAATTGCGGCCTTCTTTCAGTTCGATATTCAGGGTGGGTAGATAGTTTTCGTCTACGCGATAGACGCGAACGTTGGAATATTGCTTATTCGGGTCTACGTTGGAGGGGACGACGTATTCTACGCTAAGGTCGTCGCCGATGATATTGGAGGTCTGGGCCACCGACAGGATGTTGGGGTTCGAAAGAAATTCGGTCTTTATTAAATCTGGATTGGTCTGTAACTTTTTTTTCAGGTCGCCGTAGTAGCGGATGATGGCGACCTGGTCTTTGTCGAAGCCCAGCTGTTTGTTGTGGAATAGCATCATCTGTTTATAGACCAGGACGGTGGAGATTATCAGGAAGCCAGCTGCAATAAATTGAAAAACAACCAGTCCCTTTCTTAGGAGGGCTGCGGGTGAGCCGGGGAGCTTGTTGCCTTTGAGGGTCGAGGCGGGTTGGAAGCCGGATATAAAGAGGGCTGGGAATACTCCCGAGAGGATGCCGGTGACTGCGACGATGGATAGGAGGAGAAGGAGGTTGGAGGGCTTGAGCAATTCTATGACTGTCACCTGTCTGCCGGTGAGGTTGTTATAGAAGGGCAGGGCGAGATCGTATAAGAAGATAGCGAGAATGGCGGAGGAAATTGCGAGGATGAAGGCTTCGCCCAGGAATTGTGCAATCAGCTGTGAGCGAGGCGCGCCCAGTACTTTGCGTACGGCGACTTCTTTTAGCCGTTTGAGGGTTTGGGTAGTAAAGAGATTGACGAAGTTGATACAGGCGATGAGCAGAATCAGTGCGCCGATGCCGATAAAAATATAGATATAAACGATGCTGCTGTTTGGCCCCATTTCCTGGATGAGGTTGGAATGAAGGTGGATGTCGGTGATGGGGCGGGCGCGGAAGAGTGCGGCTTGTGTCTGGGCGCGTGTCTTATCGGTGATGTCGTTGCGGTAGTTTAGATAGAAAGCTTGCAGCTTAGCCCTGAGCTTTTGGACATCTTCGGGGTGGTTCAACAGTACATAGGTCCAGCCGAACATCCAGCCCTTGCTGTTCATGCCACCGGGGTTGATGTATTTGGAAAAGGTGGTCATGGACATGAGGTAATCGAAGTGCAGGTGTGTATTGGCGGGGAGGTCTTCTATGACGGCCTTTACGAATACCTTGTATTGATCGTCCGCGGTGAGTGGTTGTCCGACCGGGTCTTTGTCGCCAAAGAAACGGCGGGCCATGCTGCGGGTGAGGACGATGGCTCCGGGTTCGGAGAGGGCGGCTACGGGGTCGCCGGCGACGGTTTTGAAGTCGAATATTTTAGGAGCGGAGGAGTCGGCAAAATAGCCCAGTCCGCTGTTTTTCTTGCCGTCGTTGGTGTAAAATACCGAATTACCGGCCTGGGAGAAGCGGGCGGTGGCGGCGATTTCGGGGAAGTAGGCCTGCATGGCTGCGGCGAGGGGGGGCGAAGATTTGGACCAGTCGTCCCATTCCATGCGATAGATGCGGTCGTGCTTCGAAAAATTTTTATCGTAGCTCAGCTCCTCCTTGACGTGTAGTGCGAGCAGGAGGACGCAGGCGATGCCGAGGGACAGGCCCATCAGATTGAGCAGGCTGAATGTCTTTTGGCGGAACAGGTTCCGCAGGGCGATTTTGAAAAAATTTTTGAGCATACTTCTTGTGTGACATATATGGTGCCATGCTCTTATAAGCTGAATTCGAGGGTCTTGAAGGGTATTTTTGGGGGTGGTGTGTCCGGTTTCGATACAGTAACTGTCCGGTAATGAATTTTTATAGGTGCAACATTATGGACTGGCATGATGACTTTAAAAAAAACAACTACAATATGAAGCGGATATTTTTTCTACTAGCCTGCGGTTTGCCTTTTGCCGGTTTGAATGCGCAAACCCCTTACATGCAAAAGTCTTTTCCTCGTGAGTCGGTCAAGCAAGTACAGTCCGAAACGTCCGGCGGGAATATCTCCATCTCCGGAGAAGCGGCTGGGGAGGCTCGCGTAGAGATGTTCGTACATCCCAACAATGGTCGTGATGGAAGCATCAGCAAGGAGGAGATCGAACGCCGTCTTGAAGAATTCGACATAACGGTTGCGGTCGATGGGGGTGTATTAAAGGCGATCGCCAAGCACAAGAATCGTAACACGAACTGGAACAAGACGCTGTCGATTTCATTCCGGCTTGTCGTACCGCAGTCGGTCAGCTCTACTTTGCGGACCAGCGGCGGGAACATCGATATCAAAAATCTTTCGGGTACGGAAGACTTCCGGACTTCGGGTGGAAACATCGACATTGCAAAGCTGAGTGGTAAGATCACGGGGCGTACGTCTGGCGGGAATGTCAACATTGTCGATTCGAGGGATAATATCGACCTGGAAACTTCGGGTGGGAATATGGATGCCGAGCGTTGCGATGGAACGATCCGGCTGGCTACTTCCGGCGGGAATGTACATCTGCGTTCGATAAAGGGGAATGTTCGTGCGACGACTTCGGGTGGACAAGTAGGAGGTGGAGACATTGCGGGTGAGCTGCAGGCGAAGACCTCCGGTGGGAATGTGGACTTCGATAATCTTTCGGGCAGCCTGGCGGCTTCGACTTCGGGTGGAAATATCCGGATCAACCTGAACGAGATGGGTAAATATGTGGACCTGAGCAACTCTGGGGGTGATATTACCATCACGCTGCCGCAGGGCAAGGGGATGGATTTGAATATCTCCGGTGAGCAGGTGCATACCAGCAGTATGAATAATTTCAAGGGCGATCTCGACAAGCATCATATAAGCGGGTCGCTCAATGGGGGTGGTATTCCGGTGAAGATCGACGGGGGCGGCGGCAACGTGCACGTGAGCTTTAAATAACGATAAGCCAAAAATGAGTAGGAAGTCCCGGCTGTGAGGCCGGGATTTTTGTTATATTGGACGGATGAAAAAGACTGCTTTATTTGCCGTGCTGGCCGGCTCCCTCACTTTTTGCCATGCCCAGACAACAATCAACCGCGATGCCGAAATCGAGAATATGGTAAAAGAAGTCAACGCGGATTCTCTACAATCTTATATTAAGGGTTTGGTCGCTTTTGGAACCCGGAGTACCGTAAGCTCGGTCACGGATAAAAAGAAGGGGATTGGGGCGGCGAGGGAGTGGGTGCTGTCGAAATTCAATCAGTTTGCGGCGGCTTCGGGGGGACGGTTGACGGCTTTTGTGGATACGACGACCTATGCGGCGGATGGCCGGAGAGTGAAGACGGCGATTAACCTGGGGAATACGGTTGCGACTTTGAAGGGGACCGACCCGAATGACAACCGCATCTTTATCATCAGCGGGCATATGGACAGCCGTCGTACGGATGTGATGGATGGGGTGGCGGATGCGCCGGGCGCCAATGACGATGGCAGCGGGACGGCGGCGGTGATCGAGTGTGCGCGGGTTATGAGCAAGCATGCGTTTCCTGCGACGGTCATCTTTGTAACGGTTGCGGGTGAGGAGCAGGGGTTGCTGGGTTCGGGTTATATGGCGAAGAAGGCGAAGAATCAGAACTGGAATATCGAGGGTGTGCTGAACAACGATATCGTCGGCAGCAATAACAGCAATGAAACCAATATCATCGACAATACGCGGGTGCGGGTGTTTAGCGAGGGCTTACCGGCTTATGAGCTCGACAAGAAGGCGAAGCAGATTCGTCAGCTGGGATTGGAGAATGACGGGAATGCGCGTCAGCTGGCCCGTTATGTAAAGGAGATCGGGGAGCGTTATGTCGACAACCTGGAAGTGGTGATGGTCTATCGGAATGACCGTTTTTTACGCGGCGGGGATCATACGCCTTATGTCGACAGTGGGTATACCGCGGTTCGGATCACGGAGATGAACGAAAACTACAATCACCAGCACCAGGATGTCAGGACCGAAAAGGGGATTGTATATGGGGATTTGGTGGAGTTTATGGACTTCGAATACCTACGGAAGAATACGGCGATGAACCTGGCGAATCTGGCCAACCTGGCCAAGTCGCCCGGGAAGCCGCAGGATGTACGGGTAGAAGTTCGCAGCCTTACCAATGGAACGCAGCTAATGTGGAAGGCGCCGGCTTATGGCAAGGTAAAGGGCTATTATATTTTGATGCGGGAAACGACGAGCGCGGTGTGGCAGAAGAAAATCTTTACGACGCAGACGGACGTCAAGGTTCCGTATACAAAGGACAATTATTTCTTTGCCGTGCAGTCGGTATCGGAAGGGGGGAATGAGAGCTTACCCGTGGTGCCGGTGCCGGGGAGATAGGTGTCCGCGCGAGGCAGGCTTGCGGCAGTAAAGAGTAGGGAGGGCATTAAAATTGTATTAATTTAGCGGTAATCGGCATTTTATGAATAAGTATATTCAGAACGATTCCCGTAGTCTAATTGAGACAATCCTGGTACTCTTGCTGCTGTTGAGTTTGATGCTGGCGTTGTATGACGTATTGAAGGTCTTTTTTGGGGTATTGACTTTTGCGTTGATTTTTTCGGTGTCGTTTGCGAGCCCGTTCGAGTGGCTGGTGCGATCGATGGGGGGCCGTCGCAAGCTGGCGGCTGTTATCTATTCGATCGTGCTGGTGGCGATCGTGGCGATACCGTTTCTTTTCATCGTTTCGGCGGTGAGGAGCCATATAAAGGAGGCCGTTCTTTGGCTGGGCAAGGTGAAGGAAAATGGTATCCCGGATTTGCCGGTGTGGATTGCGAATATGCCGTTGGTGGGGGAGGATGTGCGGATTTTCTGGCAGCAGCTTCAGGATAGTCCGAGGGATGCGATTGCGCATAATGGGGAACAGGTGCGGGTGGCTTTGCGGCATTTGCTGACCAGTGGGGTGGGGATGATCGGGACGGTCTTACAGTTTATCGTAGGGATTTTTATCTCGGCTTTTTTTCTGGCGTCAGGCGAGAAGATGCTGGCGCCGATCAAGTCTTCGATGGAGCATTTATTGGGAAGACGGGATGGACTTTCTCTGCTGGCTGCTACGACGCAAGCGGTCAAGGGGGTATCCATCGGGGTGATGGGAACTGCGTTTATTGCGGCGATCATTGCCTGGATTGGGCTGGCGATTGCGGGAGTTTCGTTTTCGCTGCTGCTGGCCGGGATCGTTTTCTTTTTGGTATTGATACAACTGGGGCCGTTGCTGGTATGGGTGCCGTTGGTGATCTGGACGTTTGTGGAGGGGAGGACGGGAACGACGGTTTTCCTGGTGATTTATGGGGTGGCGTTGCTGGTGATCGATGCGTTTTTGAAGCCGATTTTGATTGCCAAGAGTGGGGGGAGGATTCCGTTTTTGGTTTTGTTTTTGGGTGTGATTGGTGGGTTGGCGGCTTGGGGGTTTACGGGCATGTTTAAGGGGGCGATTATCGTGGCGGTGTTTCATACGGTATTTACTTCGTGGTTGCAGAAGAAGAGGCGAGGGCTTAGGGTATCATAAACGAAAAGGGACGGCTGACGCCGTCCCTTTTTGCTGGGTGGTGGTTTAGCGTGTTTCGGCGGCTGGCCGGCTGGGGGGTGTGAAGCCCTTCTTTAATTGTTCGATAATTTCTGTGATGGCTCGTTCGAGCTGGTTGTCTTTGCCCTGGGCGCCTTGTGTGAGGTCTTCGGGGACGAGGATGTCGGGGTCGACGCCGTGTCCTTCCTTGAACCAGGTGCCATCGGGGTTGTACATGCGGAAGGTGGGGACGGTGATATTAGCGCCATCGATCAGGCCGGGTGCGCCGCTGATGCCGATTAGGCCGCCCCAGGTGCGGGTTCCGATGAGGGGGCCCAGACCTGTCTTGCGGAAGTAGTCGGGGAAGGCGTCTCCACCGGAGCCGCTCCATCCATTGATCAGCATGACCTTGGGGCCGAAGTTGCCGGCGGGTGGCCATTGCCAAGCGGCCCCGTCGCGGGTAGCCCACCATGCGAGGGGTTTGCGGTTCAGCACTTCGATGAAGCGGTCGGGGATTTGGCCGCCATCGTTGAAACGCTCGTCGATGACCAGGGCTTTCTTGTCGAGCTGGCCGGTGAATTGGCGGATCAGCTCATTCTGTCCGTCGATACCGGTGCTGCGAACGTATACATAACCGACCTGGCCATTGGTCGCCTCTTCTACGCGGTGGCGTTTCTCTTCGATCCAGGCGAGGTTGCGGAGCCTGTTTTCGGCTTGTAGGGTGGTTACGATGACGGTATGGGCGCCGGCTGTGGACGGTGTGCTGTTCCAGGTGAGCTCGACCGACTTACCGGCGAGGTTCCCAAAAGAGGCGTAGGGATCGGTTTTGGTCGTGATGGGAACGCCATTGACGGCGAGGATATAATCCCCTTCTTTTATGTTGATACCGGGTGCGTCGAGGGGCGACCGGACTTCGGCGTCCCAGGATGCGCCGCGGATGATCTTCTTGATCTTATAATACTCACCATCGGCTTGCCAGTCGATACCGAGGAAGCCAACGGATGCGCGTTTGGTGTCTTCGAGCGCTCCGCCGCCGTGGTACGTGTGCGATGCGTTGAGCTCTCCGATCATTTCTCCGAGGATGAAATCCACTTCTTCACGGGTAGAGGCCTGGTCGGTTAGCTTTAGATATTGATCTTTCACCTTATTCCAGTCTACGCCGTGCATTTTTGCGTCATAGAAATAATCTCTCTCGAGGCGCCAGGCGTCGACGAGGATTTGGCGCCATTCTTCGCGGGGTGTTACCCATTGCTGCATCTCGGAAGTGCGGAGCTTCTTTTCGAGCTTCTGGCCTTCGTCGGCGGCTACGATATAGAAGCTACCGTCCTTGATGACCAGGAAACGTTTACCGTCGGCAGAAAGCTCGCTACCGTTGATGTCGTCGACGATCGTTTTAGTCTTGCGTTTATCGAGGTCGAAGAATCGAAGAGACTGTTGTTTCGATTCGGAGCCGGTGTTGGGCTGCTGAACATAGATCAGCTTGCCTTCTGTGGCATAGAGCTTACCGAAATTGCCGGCGTCGATCGGGAGCATGACCATACGGGATTCGAGGCCGTCGAAGTCGATGTTTACCGGGGGGACGGATGGTTTTGCAGGAGCGGCTGCGACCGGTGGCTTTGGCGGAGCGGGCGTATTGTCTTCTTGTTTTACGGCTACGGTATCGTTCTTGGGATAGAGTGGAGACAGGGTCGACTTTTGCAGGACGAGCACCGCGAGCTTTGTAGAATTGGGATAAATAAAAGTGTTGTCCATATCGCTATAGAGCGGTGTAAAGGACTGGTTGGTCGAAATGAACAGGTATTTACCGCTGGGGTCGAAGACGGGGCTGTTGTTGCTGTAAAAGTCGGAAGTGACCTGGTGCAGCTTCTTGTTTGTATAGTCGTAAATGAAGACTACGTTATGATTGTTGGGAATATCGCGGCTATACGTAAGCCAGCGGCTGTCGGGGGACCAATTGAGGACGAAACTCGAGAGGGCGCCGTCCATCAGGCGGAGTCCCTGGTCTACGAATGTGGTCGCGTCGGTGGTGCGATCGTAGACGTAGATCTTCATGGCCTTATCGATAAAGGCGATTTTTTTGCTGTCGGGAGACCAGAAGAGATTGTACCGGAAGCCTGATCCATAGGACGTCAGCTTCTTCTCGGGTGAGGTGTTGTTCGTTGTGCGGAGGGTGAGCTCGTATTCGCCGGAGCGGTCGGACCAGTAGGCGATGTATTTGCCGTCGGGAGACCAGGCGGGGCTGCGTTCGGCGATACCCGAGGTTTGGGTAAGGTCTTTTACGGGACCATTCTCTGCGGGGACGGTGTAGACGTCGCCTCTTGCTTCGAAAAGAACCTGTTTGCCGTCGGGGGCGATAGAAGCGCTAGCCTGATATTTCTCCGTGGCCTGGAGGGTGGGGCGAAGGGCGTTCTGGTCGGTGATGACCTGGACGGGGACCTCTTTATATTGATGTGTGGCGATGGTATAGAGGAAGAGCTTGCCGCCTTCTTCGAAAACGATATCGCTGGGTCCCAGGGAGGGGAAGTGGACGTCGTAGTCGGTGAATTTGGTCAGCTGGGTGAATTTTTTAGAAGCGATATCGTATTCCCAGAGGTTCATTCTTTTTTCTTCACCGCGATCGGAGAGGAAGAAGATGGTATTGCCGTGCCACATGGGAAGCTCTTCGTCTGCGTCTGTGCCGATAGAGATATTTTCGTCGGCGTAGCCGTTGAGGTGGAAGAGGTGAATTTTTCCTGCCCAGCCGCCGCGGTAACGTTTCCAGTTGCGGCCTATCTGTGAGGTATAAATATAAGCCAGCTGGGTACCGTCGGGGGATAGGGTACCGTATTCGGCGTAGGGAAGGGGGAGCGCTTCGGGTGCGCCACCTGTAGCGGCGATGGTGAAGAAGCGGTTGAAGCGTTCGCGGCCGGATTGCCGGCCGGAGGCGAAGAGGAGGCGTTTGCCGTCGGGATACCAGTCGACGACGCGTTCGAAGCCGCTGTACCAGGTGATGCGGGAGGGGATGCCGCCTGTCGACGGTATAGTATAGATAGAATTGTTGCCGTCGTAGTCGGCGGAATAGGCGATAGTGTTGCCATCGGGAGAGAACTTTGGCCAGACCTCTACTCCTGAGGGTGAGCTGAGGTGAAAGGCTTTGCCGCCTTCTTTTGGGACGACCCAGAGGTCGTTGGCATAGGTAAATACGATCTGCGTGGCGGACACGTCGGGATAGCGAAATAAGGATGCGTTGACCTGCGCCTGCGAGACGATGGCCGCGAGCAGTGCGGTAATGGTTAATGTGATTCTCATACTGGTTTTTTTAGCGGCCTTAAGGTAGGGTAAAAAGCCAGTATGAGGGGGGCCGATGTGGATGAACGGCTATTATTTGGCGAAGAGTTGAGTAATATCCTGGAAGGCTTTGAACTCGAGGGCGTTTCCGGAGGGGTCGAGGAAGAACATGGTGGCTTGCTCGCCGGGGAGGCCTTTGAAGCGGATATAGGGTTCGATGACGAATTTGATGCCTTTGGCTTTTAGTCTTTGTTCGAGGTCGTGCCACTGGTCCCATTCGAGGACTACGCCGTAGTGGGGAACGGGGACGTCGTGGCCGTCGACGGGGTTGTGGTGGAGGCCTTCGGCTTGTACGGGCTTGGGTTTGAGGTGGATGACGAACTGGTGGCCGTAGAAATCGAAGTCGACCCATTGGTCGGAGCTGCGGCCTTCTTCGCAGCCGAGGACGTCGCGGTAGAATGCTCTTGTTTCTTTTAAGTCATAGACCGGGACGGCGACGTGGAAGGGTGTGATTTTTTTCATTACTTTCAAAGATAAAACATTTCGAGTATGCTATTGAAATTGCTTCTTTTTGTGGGAGTGTTTTGCGCGGGGATAGCAGGCCGGGCGCAGAATAAGATCGTCGTTTACCAGTCCGATTTTGGGGTGAAGGATGGGGCCGTGTCGGAGATGAAGGGGGTGGCGATGGGGGTTTCTACGGAGCTTAAATTGTTCGATCTTACTCATGAGATACCGGCTTATGATATTTGGGCGGCGGCTTACCGGCTGCAGCAGACGGTGCCATATTGGCCGGCGGGGACGGTATTCGTTTCCGTGGTCGATCCTGGTGTGGGGACGGAGCGGAAGTCGGTGGTGCTGAAGACCAAGACGGGGCAGTTTATCGTGACGCCCGACAATGGGACGCTGACCTTGATTGCGGAATCGCTCGGTATTGCGGAGATAAGAGAAATCAATGAGGCGGTGAACAGGCGGCAGGACTCGAAGAAGTCCTATACGTTTCATGGCCGGGATGTGTATTCGTTTACGGCGGCGAGGCTGGCGGCGGGAGTCATCAGCTTCGAGCAGGTAGGGCCTTTGTTGGCGAAACAGGAAGTCGTGTCGATTCCGTATCAAAAGGCCGAGCTGAAAGGGGGCGTGCTGAGCGGAACGATACCTGTGCTGGATGTTCAATACGGGAATGTGTGGACGAATATTCCGGGGGAGCTGTACCAACAGCTGCACGTGGGCTTCGGGGATATCATACGAGTCCGTATACTGCATTTGGGAAAGGAAGTGTATTCGGGTGAAATGCCTTATACTTCGACGTTTGGGGCGGTACCGGTGGGCAAGCCGCTGGCCTATTTGAACAGCTTGCTACAGCTGTCGTTTGCGTTGAACCAGGGGGATTTCGCCGCGGTAAACAAGATTAGCAGTGGTGGGGAATGGCAGGTGGAGGTGCGCAAGAAATGACTTTTTATGAGCAGCAAGTCAGGCAGCTCCGGGATGCGGTGTATCCGAGGGGGGAGCTGAGCCGGCAAATCGTTGCGGCCAAGCAATACATCGACCAGCACTTTGCCGAAGAATTGGATTTGAACGGGATTGCCCGGCGGGCGCTGATTTCCAAGTTTCATTTTCTGCGCTTATTCAAACTACACTATGGAGTGACGCCGCATCGGTATCTGACGGAAGTGAGACTGCTGGAGGCCAGGAGGCTGCTTTTAAAAGGAATGCCGGTTACGGAGGTTTGTGTGGCGGTGGGCTTTGAAGGCGTCACCTCTTTCAAGGGGCTCTTCAAGCGATACTGGGGTGCTACGCCGGCCAGCTGGAAGAAAAGCAATTTTCGAGACAGGGCGGCTGGGAAAGTTTGATAGATTAGCGTCATGAAAATCAAACTATGCAGCGTAATGGTCGACGACCAAAAGAAGGCGCTCCGGTTTTATACGGAGGTGCTGGGATTTGTCAAGAAAAGGGAGATTCCGATGGGTGAGCATGCCTGGCTGACGGTGGTTTCGGCTGAGGAGCAGGACGGAGTCGAGCTGGTGCTGGAGCCGATGGGATTTGCTCCCGCTCGTGTATTTCAGAAAGAGCTTTATGATGCAGGCATTCCGTGGACGGCGTTCCAGGTAGGTGATATTGCTGCGGCGTATGAGAGGTTGAAGGGATTGGGTGTAGTCTTCAAGATGGCGCCGACGTCGATGGGGCCGACTACGCTGGCGGTATTGGATGATACGTGTGGGAATAACATCCAGATCTATCAGGTGAGCTGATCTATAAGTACAGCTGCACCATGTGACGCCAGTACTTGGCCTTGTGGGATTCTCCGTCCCAGAGGTGCAGCGCGTTCCAGATGCCTTTTTCCCAGAGGGCGTTGCTAAGGGCGCGGTTATTTTCCAGAAAGACGTCTTTTTCTCCCACTACAAAAATGATCTCGAGGGCCTTGAGCTGTTTGATCAGTTTTGGGTCGTTCAGATTGGGGATGAACTGGCTGGGTGTATTGTAATAAATGTTTTCGTCGCGAAAGCCTTCGAACAGGTCATCGAAATGTTCCATGGAGCTGGTAAGGTCATAACGTCCGCTGAGGCCGACTACTTTATGAAAGAGCTGTGGATGTTTGAAGGCCAGGTTGACGGCGTGGTATGCGCCGAGGCTGCAGCCGGCGGCTACGACGGTGGGGTGGGGATTGATTTGCCGGACGCGGTCGAGTACTTCGTGGATAATGTATTTTTCGTATTGCAGGTGGCGGACCATTCGTTCGGCGGGGTGGAGGTTTTTGGAGTAGAAGCTTTCCCTGTCGACGCTGTCGAGGCACCAGACCTGAATATTGCCGGCTTCTATCTTCCGTTTGAGGGCGTCGATGACGTGCCAGTCTTCGTAGTCGTAGAAGTGGGCGGTGCGGGTAGGGAAGAATAGGACGGGGTCGCCGGCATGGCCGAAGACCAGGAGCTCCATTTCTCGTTCCAGGTGTGGGCTAAACCATTTATGATATTCTCTTTTCATGACATCCGCGTGGATAGATATTGCAGAATGATTTCTTTCCATAAAGCATAGCCTTTATCGTTGATATGCAATCCATCGGGGTCCAGGAATTCTCTTTTGGGGTAACCGGAATTATCGGTCATCCTATTATAGACATTTATGAAGTGCAGGTTGTTGCCTTGACGGTTGATTTCTTCTTCAATAATCCTATTGGTGTAGCGAATGCTATCGACAATGTTCCAGCGGCTAATGCTGGGCTTTATCGAGATAAAGGCGAGGGGGATGTCGCCGAATTGCTGGCGGGTGCGGCTAACCAGCTGTTGGAAGAAGATGAATACTTCTTCGGGATGACGTCCGTCGCCCAGGTCGTTGTCGCCGGCGTAGACGATGATGGAATTAGGTTTGAAGGGTTTCATGAGACGGTCGAAGAACCAGACGCAGGCGGCGAGGGTGGAGCCGCCAAAACCCAGGTTGGCGGGGGCATAGGGCGCAAAGTCTTCGGCCAGCGTTTCCCACAGCCTGATAGAGGAACTGCCGTAGAAAAGCAGCTTAGGTTCATAGGTCAGTAATGTCCTTTCTTGTTCGAGGCGTTGGACTTCATTTTCGTACCAGACCATAGAAGGGGTTTGTTGATCAAATATAGGTGTAAGAAAGGATAACGGGTGTTATATGGGAATTGATAAAATTAAGATAACGACGATGTATCGTGCGACATCTGGCGGGTGTGGTATTCGTTTAGGCGGGCGAGGATATCGACGAGCTTTTGCTTTTCTTCGGGTTCGAGCGCGTCGAGGAAGCCGGCGTGTATCGGGCCTAGTTTAGTGTAGCCGAGGGCGAGGGTTTCTTTTCCTTTTTCGGTGAGGCTGAGGCGCGCTGCGCGTCTGTCTTTAGAATCGGTGTTTACCCGGATAAAGCCCTGGGTTGCGAGGCGTTTGGTTATTTCTACGCCGGTAGAGCCTTCGATGAGCATCTCCTGGCAGAGTTCTTTTTTATTGGGGTTTTGCATGATCGCTGTTTGGACGAGCATGGCGAATTCCATGGGTTTGGTGAATCCCAGCTCTTTGGCGACGGGCTTGGATTGGAATTGGAGGATGCGGTGGATGCGACCGATGAGGATGGCTGCGTGAGCGGTGGCGTCCATTTCTGTTTTGGGGGTGTGGGTTTCGGCTTGGGTGGGGTCGGCTTGGGTGGGCTCAGGCTGATTGGAGAGGACCCATCGGGCAAATCCGTTGATGTCGCCTTCAGGGTTTGTGCTGAGGTATTCTTCCCATTTGGACAACAAGGGTATGATGGAAGAAGCCGAAAGGCCCATTAGAACAATTTTGATCTAAATTAGAAAAAATAATACAACTAGAATGGTTTATTTTAAAACATTTTTGTTTAGTTTTAGGAAGTAATTAGGACAAAATTGTTTTATTATGAAAGATATTGCTTTATGCCTTATCCTGTTTTTTTCGCTTGAACAGCGGTGGCGGTGGTTTTTGATCGATATGGCGGGTATATTGCTGAAAAATTGGGTATGAAAAAATTATTGGCAGTAATTGGGTTGCTGGGAGTTATGAAGGGGATGGCGCAGGTCGTTGCGTTCGATTCTGCGGGGATTGTGGGTGGCCCTTTGAAGACCATTTCGCAGCAGTTTCTTTTTACGGAGGGGGCTGCGGTCGACAAGAAGGGAAATGTATTTTTTACCGATCAGCCGAATAATAAGATCTGGGAATATACTCTAGATGGGCAATTGGTTTTGTTTATGGATAGTGCGGGGCGGTCCAATGGGATGTATTTCGACCGAAAGGGCAGGTTGATTGCCTGTGCCGACCAGGACGACCAGATATGGGCGATCGATGGGAAGAAGAGAGTGACGGTGCTCGTAAAGGATTTTGGCGGGCGCCGGTTTAACGGCCCGAACGATTTGTGGATCGATTCGAAGGGCGGAATTTTCTTTTCGGATCCTTATTATCAGCGGGATTATTGGGTGAGGACGAAGCCTGATCTGGAGGGGGAAAAGGTTTATTATTTAGCGCCGGGCGCTTCGGCTGCGGTGGTCGTAGCGGAAGACTTCAAGCGGCCCAATGGGATCGTCGGAACACCGGATGGGCGTTATTTGTATGTGTCGGATCTCAATGCCGGCAAGACATATAAGTATACGATTGGAGCGGGTGGGGCGTTATCGGAGCGGGTGCTTTTCTGTCCGCAGGGTTCGGATGGAATGACGCTGGATGCCCAGGGCAATTTGTATCTCACGGGAAATGGCGTAACGGTCTATTCGCCGGAGGGCAGGAAGATAGCCCGGATTCCTGTGCCGGAGAAGTGGACGGGGAATTTGTGTTTTGGAGGAAAGGACCGGAAAACGCTTTTTATTACGGCGTCGACGGGATTTTATAGCATACCGATGAAGACAAAGGGAGTCGAATAATCAATGCACGACGAGGAACTGCTCGATCATCGTGCGATAAGCCTGTAGTGTATCGGGTTTGGCTACGACGTCCTGTGCGCCCAGCTCCAGACATTCCTGATAGAAATCCTTTACCTGATAAGTCGAATAGATGATTGTGGGAATCAACTTATAACGTGGACTCTCTTTTAAGAAAAGGAGGCTGTCCTTGCCCGTCATCTTGGGCATGTTCTGGTCGAGGATGATCAGCTCGGGGAGCTCGTCATCGGGAGTCTTGTCGAGGAGAGAAATCATTTCCAGTCCGTTCTCCACACTTTCGAGCAGGGTATCCGGGATGATTTCCTGGAGAAGCTCTTCAAAAATCTGGCGGTCATCGGCGTCATCATCTACAAGTACTATCTTTTTATACTTCAGCATAGCCTCAATTTAATAAGTCAATGGTTAATGGGTAAGATCCATTCGAATCGTGTTCCTTCTCCTTCTTTACTATGAACGGTAATAAGGCCGTTGTGTTTATCGATAATCTTTTTGGTTATCGCCAGTCCGATGCCCGTGCCTTCGAAGCGGTCTTTCGAGTGGAGCCGCTGGAAGAGGCGGAAGACGTCATCGGCGAACTTTTCTTCAAAACCAATGCCATTATCACTCAATGTAAACAAGTAGTAGTTGCCATTTGGGTCGAATGGGCTGTCGAATGCCCGGTTACGGATCCGTGCCGCTTCGAGGCGAATGACGGGATGTACGCCGGGGCGGGTGAATTTCAAGGCGTTGCTGAGCAGGTTGTGCAAGACTTGCCGGAACTGCCCGGGGAGGATATCTATCTGGGGCAGGGGGCCTGCGGTGACGGTTGCTTTTTTCTCGCGGATGCTGACTTCGAAGTCGTCGACTATTTCTTCGAACAGCGTCTCCAGATCGGTGTGTTTAAAATGGGACACTTCTGCGGAGAGGCGGGAAAAATTGAGGACATCGATAATCAGGGACCGCATACGATCTGTGGATCGGACTATCTTGTTGAAATAGGACTTTATCTCTTCCGGCATCTCTGCGCCATATCTATCCTTGATGGCGGTAGAGAACATATGGATCTTCCGCAGGGGTTCCTGCAGGTCGTGAGAGGCGATAGATGCGAACTGTTGCAGCTCGTGGTTGCTGGTTTCCAGGGCCTCGTTGAGCTGTTGGAGCTGGCCGGTGCGTTCCGCTACTTTTTCTTCGAGAACTTGTTTGGCGTGGGCGATGGCTTCGGTTGCCTTTTTCAGCTCGGTGATATCGAGCATGGAGCCGAGCATGCGGTAGGGTGTGCCGTTGTCATCATGAAGAATGTAGGCGCGGTCGAGGATATAAGCGTATTCTCCGTCTTCTTTCCGGAACCGGTATTCGCGGCTCCATTGGGTCTGGTGAGTGTTGATGGCGGTATAGATGCTCTGCTGGGTGGCGGCGCGATCGTCGGGATGCAGGCGTTGCTGCCAGTCCTGGCGGTCCATGGACAGGTCGGGTGCAGGGTGACCGAACTGTTTGTAGAAGGTCTCGCTCCACCAGACGACATTATTGACAAAGTCCCAGTCCCAGAGGGCGTCGTTCGTTACGCGGGACACGAGGCGGAAGCGTTCTTCGCTGACGGCCAGGGCGCGGGTTCTTTCGAGCACCTTATCCTCCAGCTCGATATTCAGCTTGTGCATCGTTTCCCGGGTCGCTACGAGCTCCATATAGTTGGTCCGCAGCTTTTCCTCCGCGAGCTTGCGATCCGTAATATTGGTAAAGGTAGCGACGAAGCCGTCCATCATCTTTACGACGGTTACTTCGTACCACTTTTTATCGTCTTTGAGCTGGACTGTATTGTGGAAGCTCTTGTCTCCGCCGACTACTTCCATGTACTTCGACAGAAGGTCGTTGCTGATCAGCTGTGGCAGGTTTTGCTTTAGCGAAAGACCTTTGAGGTCCTCGTTGGAGCGTTTGATCATGGCGTTGGCGGCGTAATTAGACGAGAGCACCGTGAAGTCCACGATGTGCTGCTGTACGTCTCTTTTGGCCTGGAAGGCGAAGATGGCGCTTGGGCTGGAGTTGAATACCCCCCGGATGATATTATTGAGATCGGTGATGGCGGTGATGTCGACGAAGGCGATGATGACGCCGTCGTTCTTTCCGTCGTGGGTGAGATAGGGCATGATCCGCATGAGCAGGTTTTTGCCTGTATTCAGCTGGACTTCTTTTTCGAGGGGGCGGCCGTTTCTCAGGACGGATTGTACGTCGGTCAGCAATTGCTCCGAACGGATATTGTTCGAAATATGTGTCAGGGGGCGACCGGTATCGGAGTCGATGAAATTGATCATCCGAGCGGAAGCGGGGTTGAATTTGCGGATCCTTAACTTGCTGTCGAGGAAGACCTGTGCAATATCGGTGCTTCGGAAATAGTTATTCAGGTCGTCGTTGAGCTCCAGCAGCTCGCGGATCTTGAGCTGGTGTTCGGTATTGAGGGTGATCAGCTCTTCGTTCAGGGATTGCAGCTCTTCGTTGGAGCTCTGCAATTCTTCATTGGCCGAGAGGAGCTCTTCGTTGGTGGACTGGAGCTCTTCGTTGGTTGTCTCGAGGTCTTCGATGGCCAGCTGCAGGTGGTTCTTTGTCTCGCTGAGCTCGGACTCGAGGGCCCGGACGTATTCTTCTTCGTGTCCGTGGTAGTGACCGTTGCCATTTCCATTGCCGTTACCGTTTTGCGGAGCTTCGTCGGTGGCGGTTTCGCGTAGGACGAGCATGGTATGGGGGCTGACGGGATTCTGGCCGCCGGGGCGGATAAAGATTTCCAGGGAGACGATCTGATCGTCTTTCCGGTACCGGACGTTACGCAGGTGTATTTTCTCTCCCGACTTTTCAGCCTTTCGGATCTCGGCGCTGAGCAGGATGGAGACGCTGGATGGGACCATCCGGAGCAGGTTGAGGTGGAGCTGTCTGCGCGGCAGGGTCAGGAACTTTTCATAAGGGCCGACGGTTTCCCGGATTTCGAAATTGCCGTCGATATAAAGGGCGACGAAGGTGAGGTCTTCGGTCAGGATTTGTTTGAAGTCATCCCAGAGCAGGGATTGGGAACGGGTATCCTTGGGCTGGGTATTCTTTGTGTTATTGATGCTACGGGGAGTATAGCCGTCGCTCAAGCCTTGCTGATAGTAGTAGCTGACCTTGGACTCGGCCGTCTTCCGATAAATCTTCCAGCGGGAGCTGATTTCCTTGACGTCCTTTTTCAGGAGGGCGGAATTTTCGGTGGGTCCGAGGAAGATAAATCCATCTTTACCCGCGGCGAACAGCAATAGGGAAAAGATGCGTTGCTGTAGCGCCGGGCTGATATAAATGAGCATGTTCCGGCAGCTGACCAGGTCGTTACGGATAAAGGGAGGGTCCTTTATGATATTGTGCCGGGCGAATACGATTTGTTTGCGAATGCGCGGGATAATCGTATAAGTCTTACCCGTTCGGGTAAAATATTTTTTTAATAGTCTCGGGTCGATGTCTTTTTCGATAGAAGCCGGGTATTCGCCGGTGGAGGCGAACTGGATGGCTTCTGCGTCGAGGTCGGAGGCGAAAATCTTTACGGATAGGTTTCGGGGGCTTTGTTCCAGCACTTCGTCGATCACCATTGCGAGCGTATAGGCTTCTTCACCCGTGCTGCAGGCGGTGACCCATATTTTTATAGTATCGTCTTCTTCTTTATTGTCGATGATGGCCGGGATGACCTTCTCCTGTATGATCTCGAAGGCTTCCTTATCGCGGAAGAATCGGGTGACGCCGATGAGAAAGTCCTGTCCGAGCTGTTTGACTTCTTCCTTGTTTTCTTTCAGGAAGCTGACGTATTTGTCTGGATTAGAGAAATTTCCTTGTATCATTCGCTTGGTGATTCGGCGAAGGATGGTAGGGGTCTTATAATAATGAAACTCGACGCCGGATTCGTTCTTGATGAGGTCAAAGACGGATTTCAGGAACTGGTCGTCCTTCTTATCGTTGCCGTATAAGAAAGTGGGGGGCGGCGAGATGTGGCTGATGATCTCGTTACAGATGGCGGAGGGGGGGAGGATAAAATCGGCGTTGCCGGCGGCGATAACGCTGTTGGGCATGCCGTCGAACTTGGCGGTGGAGGGGTCCTGGGCGATGACGAGGCCACCCTCTTTCTTGATTGCTTCCGTGCCTTTTGTGCCGTCGGTACCCGTACCTGAAAGGATGACGGCGATGGCGCGTTCCTTGCGTTCCTTTGCGAGGGAGTGCAGGAAGACGTCGATGGCGTTGTTGGGTACTTTTAGGTTTGTCTTTTCGGTCAGCCGGAGCTTATTTTTTTGAATAGTGATCAGCTTGGTGTTGGGGATGACGTATACGCATTTGCGCTCGATTTCCTGAAGATCGCCGGCCTCGTAGACCTTCATATCCGTGTGTCTGGCTACGAGCTCTACGAGCAGGCTTTTATAATCCGGCGAAAGGTGCTGGATGATGATAAAGGAAATGTTGGGTGTATCCGGCATGCTGTCGAAGAACTCGTGGATGGCTTCGAGGCCGCCCGCGGACGCTCCGATCGCGACGATATAGTGGTTATATTTATTTGTTGACGTGCTCATATAAAAAACTCCTTAGTGTTTCGGCTGCGGTCAGCTCTTCTTCCTTCCAGGGCAGTGAGGTGCCGCTTACGATCTGTCGCCAGAGTTTAAAAGAGTGGCGGGGATGGTAGTTGAGACCGTCTTTTTCGAAGACGATTCGTCCGCCCGGGTCCCCACCCCAGTCGATCACCTTCTTTACTTCGGGTCTGAACAGGAGCAGATATTCTTCTTTGGCCGGGTTTAGTGGGATGGCAAGCATTCCGCTGGCTGTATTCATATAGGGAGCTGCGCGGTCGAAGAGGCCGCTGAGGTGATCGGTGTGCAGGGAGCGATTGAGCCGGCGGGTATGAAGCCATAGCAGGAGCTCGTCGAGACTGTCTTTATCCGGAACCTCGCCCTGTTGCGTCAGGTCTCCATTCTGCGTGATGGCGGCTCCGCCGGCGTTGAAGAGCTGGAGGACCGTTGTGGGCTCGCTTAGCAGCGCCTTCGGAATGTTTTCGGCTTCATACACCTGTTCCATGATTCGGGCATAGGCTTCCTGTGTCTTTGTATAGGCCTCGTGCTTTTCTTTGTTTTGCAGGGAATGCATCCGGGCCGAGATGACGTTGGACAGCAGCTCGAAGATGGAGCAAAGCTCGAAGCTCAGGTGCCGGGCGGTTTTATGGTGGCAGGCTATGAGACCCCAGAGCCGGTCATTGTTGAGGATGCGGGTCGACATCGAGGCGGTGACGCCCATATTGGCGAGGTATTCCAGGTGGACGGAAACGACGCCGCGGACATTACAATCGGAGAGGTCGATGAAAGAATGGGTGGACGGGTTGATGACCGGGTAGAGCTTGACCGGCTGGTAATTTCTGTCCGGAATAAATCGATATGGGTTTCTGAGATATAGCTCCCGGGCCTGTTTGGGAATATCGGAGGCAGGGAAGGTGAAGCCGTAATAGGACTCCATGTTTTCGGTCATTTCCTCTGCGATGACCGTGCCGTTCCATTCCTGGTCGAAGCGGTAGATCATTACTTTATCGAAGCCCGAGATGCGTTTTAGCTCGCGGGCGGCGATGGTACATACTTCGGTGGTGGTAGTGGCGCTTTCGATGAGCGCCATCGAATATTTTATCTTCTGATATATGCTGACGAAGGAGCGCTGTACTTCTTCCTGGTAGGGTTGGAGATCGATCTCTGCCAGGATATAGCTATCCTTAATGTGTATGATGGAAAGGTATTGTTTGCCTCCGATGGTCCAGACCTGGGGGAGCTTGTCGGAATTCTTTCCGGCGGCGAGTACTTCCAGGGGCTTCGTGTCGAGCCATCGGCTGATCGGTGACTGAATGATGGAAGGCACGGGCTGACCTAAGATCGCCTCGGCATTTTCGCTTGCCTGGATGATCTCCAGCGTCGTTCTATCCAATACGAGCAGGACACCGTAGGGTTGTACGGTATTGATCAGATGAATGGGTACTTTGCCGCAGAGCTCGGAATCATAATTGGGGTTGGAGGGCATGCTTGTCGATCCAGTTTTTGAAAGTTAGAAAAGTATCTTCGGCGGCGGAGATGATCTCGCGCCGTTGCGCAGGAGTGCAGGGTTGGTTGAGGTATTCCTTGAAGGAGGCCCACATATTACCGGTTTCTGCTCCGTAGCCGTTGAAATAAGAAAGACTCTTGGTGGAGTCGAGCTGCCGGACGATCATACCAGCGATGATACGGCCGCCGAGGGTGCTGCCTTCCAGTACGTAGAGGGCGCCGAGGGCGCTATAAAAAGAGTCGATGACGGGCATCTGCTCGCACTGAGGCGAATCGGGAAGGGGGCTTCCGGATTCCTGGATGTCCCAGAGTATATATTCGGTTCGCAGGCGTTTTGTAATACCGGGAAAATTGTCTTCCGTGAGCTGTTTTTTGATTTGGCCTTCCAGGGGCGCATAAAAGCCATACAGCCAGCTCAACAATCCTATATAGTCGGCGGTGGTTTCGATCTGTTTTAAGGCCGCGATCATTTTTTTTTCTGCTGCCCGGTGTATTTCCTGGGTATTTTCTTTTAATTCTTCTGTCAGCATGTGTACTCCTGTGTTTTTTTTAGAACATGTGAGGAATTAATTCCCCAACGTTTACATTAGTTTAATGCGAACGTTGGCCTTAGAACTCCTAAATGGCCTTAACTTGGGCTTTCATAGTTTTCAGAACATGGATAATAGAAGAGAATTTATCAAAAAAGCGGCCATTCTTACCGGGGCCGCCGGGCTTGGCAGCATACTTCCGCCTTCCATTCAAAAAGCGTTGGCGATCAACCCGGCAGCGGGTAGCACCTGGCTGGATGCTGAGCACGTGGTGATCCTGATGCAGGAGAATCGTTCCTTCGATCATTGCTATGGAAAGCTTCGGGGAGTGCGCGGTTACCGCGATCCCCGTGCCATCCGTCTGGCTGACGGAAATCCGGTGTGGCTGCAGGCGAATGCGGCGGGGGAAACCTATGGCCCTTTCCGGCTGGACATCCAGGATACGAATGCGACCTGGATGGGTTCTTTACCGCACTCCTGGACCGACCAGATCGATGCCCGGAATGAGGGGAAGTATGATCGTTGGCTACAGGCTAAGCCTTCGGGGAACCAGCAGTATGGGCATATGCCGTTGACCATGGGATATTACGACCGCCGCGATATTCCTTTTTATTATTCATTGGCTGATGCCTTTACGGTTTGCGATCAGAACTTCTGCTCTTCGCTGACGGGGACGACGCCGAACCGGCTGCATCTGTGGACGGGGACAATCCGGGACCAGCAGAAGGCCAATGTAAGGGCAAGGGTCCGAAATGGGGATACCGACTATCGTGTCGAAGCGTCCTGGACCACTTTTCCGGAGCGGCTGGAAGATGCGGGTGTGGACTGGCGGATTTATCAGAATGAGCTGAGCATCTACCAGGGATTTGAAGGAGAGGAGGAAGGCTGGCTGGCCAATTTTACGGACAATCCGATCGAGTGGTTTACGCAATACCAGGTGCGGTATTCACCGGCATATATGGGACATCTCCCGCAGCTTGTCGAAAAGCTGCGGAAGGAAGTTGCCGAATTGTCGGCTGTTTCGCCGGCGGATGATACGACGAAGCGAAAGCTGGCCAGACAGCAGGCGCTATTGAAGTTTGTGGAAAAGGACATGGAGACGATCACTCCGGAGAACTACGCGAAGCTGGACCAGCGCACGAAAAATCTGCACGAACGGGCATTTACAAGGAATCAGGGGGATGCCGATTTTCTAAAGCTGGATGATCTGAATTATACGGATAAAGGAACGTCGCGGACAATGAAGGCCCCGAAGGGGGATGTGTTCCATCAGTTCCGGGCGGATGTGGCGGCGGGTAAGCTGCCGACGGTATCCTGGCTGGTAGCGCCGGCGAATTTTTCCGATCATCCCGGTGCGCCCTGGTATGGGGCGTGGTATGTTTCGGAGGCGATGGATATTCTGACAAAGAACCCCGAGGTTTGGAAGAAGACCATCTTTATTCTTTGCTATGACGAGAATGACGGCTATTTCGATCATGTCCCGCCGTTTGTGGCGCCGGACACGAGCCGGCCGGAGACGGGGAAGGTATCTGCGGGCATCGATGCGGGACTGGAGTATCATAGCCGGGAGCATGATTTGAAGCGGGCGCGGGAGAAGGAAGCTCGTGGAGGACCTGTGGGTCTCGGTTATAGGGTACCGTTGGTGATTGCTTCACCCTGGAGCCGGGGTGGTTTCGTCAACTCGCAGGTCTGTGATCATACTTCCATCATCATGTTATTGGAGGCCTTTGTCGGTCATAAAACGGGTAAGCACATTCGAGAGACCAATATCAGCGAATGGAGGAGGGCGGTCTGCGGGGATTTGACTTCTGTATTTCGTCCGTATAAAGGAGAACGTGTCGACCTGCCGTTCCTGGGGAAGGAAGTGGTATTGAAGGATATCAATCAGGCGCAGTATAGGGATCTTCCGACGGGATTCAGGAAGCTGACGGGAGATGAGATTGCGCGGGCGCGTAAGGATGGGCATCTGTGGTCGATGCTGCCGGAGCAGGAAAAGGGGACGCGGCCTTCTTGTGCGTTGCCGTATGAGCTCTCGGCGGAGGGAGGATTGATCGATGGCGGGGTCCGGGTAGTGATGAGGGCGGGAAAAACGCTTTTTGGAAATCGATCTGCGGGTGCTCCGTTTACGGTATATGCGTATGGAAAGGAGATGAATGTGCGGAACTATGCGGTGAAGGCAGGGGATGAACTGTCGGATGTGTTTTCTTTAGAGGATGGTAAATATGATTTGCATTTGTATGGGCCGAATGGATTTTACCGGAGCTGGATAGGGAGTAAGGATGGGCCTGCGCTGACGACGGTGCTGGAATATGTTTCGGGGAAGCTGCGGTTGGTGCTGGGGGGTAAGGGTACGGTCGTTGTGAGGGATAATGCTTATGGAGCGAAAGTTGTGACGATGCAGGCGGGCAGCAGTCTGGACATGTCGAAATTTACTTCGTCGGGGTGGTATGATTTCAGTGTGATGATGGATGGGGTCGAGAGGCGGTATGCCGGTCGGGTAGAGAATGGGAAGGATGGGATTTCGGACCCGGCAATGGGGTAAGGTTTTAGGGGTTGCGGTTAATATCTGGGAAGTTTCGATTTGATTTCCGGCCTATATTAGCGGGAATCAAAATCGACGTATGAGAAAAATTGCATTATTGTTCGCTTTCACGGGCATTCTATCGCATGGATATGCGCAGCGGAATGGCCAGGGTGGGGGGGCTACTCCGCCGCCGCCTACTCCTCCGGTTGAAAAAATGCCGCCAGGCAGCCGGGTTTTGAATATCGATTCGGCCGTTACGACACACTCCCAGGTGACGATCAAGGGGCAGGTAGTTCCTTATGATGCTACGGCTGGCTCGATGCCGGTATGGGATGAGGAGGGCAAGCCGGTTGCGGGTGTTTTCTATACTTATTATGAACGTTCGGATATTACGGGTAAGGACCGGGCTGCCCGTCCGTTGGTCATTTCGTTCAACGGAGGTCCTGGTACTCCTTCTGTATGGATGGAGATCGGTTATACCGGCCCCCGCAGATTGAACATCGACGATGAAGGTTATCCTGTTCAGCCGTATGGCGTAAAGGAGAATGGTAACTCTATATTAGACGTGGCTGATATCGTATACCTGGACCCGGTGAATACGGGCTTTTCCAGGGCAGTCAGCGCGTCCATTCCTACCTCGCGTTTCTTTGGCGTAAATGAAGACATCAAGTATCTCGCGCAATGGATCGCCACTTTTGTCAGCCGTAAGAATCGCTGGGCTTCCCCGAAATTTTTGATCGGAGAAAGCTATGGAACGACGCGTGCTTCGGGGCTTGCGTTGGAATTGCAGGAGTCGCAGTGGATGTATCTGAATGGAGTCATTCTGGTGTCGCCTACGATTCTTGGGATTGAGCGGAGTGAATTTGTCCGCGCCTCCCTTCGCGTCCCTTACTACGCTGCGACCGCCTGGTATCACAAGATGATGGCTCCGGATCTGCAGAAGAAGGACCTGACGGATGTGTTACCTGAAGTAGAGAATTTTACGATGAACGAGCTGATCCCGGCGTTGGGGAAGGGGGGATTCCTGGAAGAGGCGAAGAAGAAAGAGCTGGCGGCTAAGATGTCCCGTTATACCGGGTTATCCGAGAAGTCGCTTTTGCAGTCCAACCTGATCATCCCTGCCAATTATTTCTGGAAAGAATTGCTACGCGATAAGGGGTATACCGTTGGGCGGCTGGATTCGCGCTACAGGGGGATCGACGCGCAGGACGCGGGGGATACACCCGACTACAACGCGGAATTTACGGCGTGGAATCATGCTTTTACGCCGGCGATGAATATCTATTTGCGGGACGAGCTAAAATACAAGACCGATCTGACCTATTATTTGTTTGGTCCGGTGAGGCCGTGGAATAATCAAAACGATCATACCGGAGAAAATCTGCGTAAGGCTATTGCGGAGAATCCGTTTTTGCACCTTTTGATCCAGTCGGGTTATTATGATGGCGCCTGCGACTACTTCAATGCGAAGTATAGCCTTTGGCAGCTGGATCCCAGCGGGAAGCTGAAGGATCGGTTGTCCTGGGAGGGGTATCGCAGCGGACATATGATGTACCTGCGGAAGCCGGACCTGGTGGAGGCTAGTGAGAGCCTGCGGAAATTCATCAAGGCTTCGTTGCCGAAGCCGGGGGAATCTGCTAAATATTAGTCCTTTTTATAGTGATAATGACCAACTTGGAAACCGGCGTGTTGCTCTTCTCGGCTACGGTGTCGATGGGAACCAGCACGTTGGTTTCCGGGTAATAGGTCGCCGCGCAGCTGCGCGGGATGGCGTAGGATATTGCGAGGAATTTTCTCGCGATTCTTTCGACGCCACCGTGATGATTATAAATATCCACGGAATCCCTCTCTTTTAGTCCTTGTTCCTGCATGTCTTCCGGATTCAGGAAAATCACTCTTCTTTCATTGTAAATACCGCGGTAGCGGTCGTCGAAGCCGTAGATGGTGGTATTGAACTGGTCGTGGCTGCGGATGGTCATCATCATGAGCTCTCCTTTGCCGAGCTGGATTTCCATATAGCGGGCGACGTTGAACTGCGCTTTTTGATCGGGTGTAGTAAAGCGGCCTTCGCGTGCGGAGTTGGGAAGGTAGAACCCTCCTGGCTGGCGAACGCGTTGGTTGTATTGGTCGAAGCCGGGGATGACCTTTTCTATATCGTCGCGGATGGCGTCATAGTCTTTGGTATACCGGTCCCAGTCGATGGGGCTCGATTTGAGGGTGGCTTTTGCGAGACGGCAGATGATATCGGGCTCGCTCAACAAATCATCGGAGATGGGTTTGAGCACTCCTTTGGAGGATTGAACGACACCCATAGAATTTTCGCAGGACACAAATTGTTCCTGTCCGCCAGAGAGGTCTTTGTCGCTGCGGGCGAGACAGGGGAGTATGATTGCCTCTTCGCCGTGGATGAGGTGACTGCGGTTTAGCTTGGTGGACACGTGTACGGTGAGGCGGCATTTGCGGAGCGCTTCTGCCGTATAGGTCGTGTCGGGAGTGGCGGAAAGGAAATTGCCGCCCATGGCGAAGAAGACGCTGGCTCTTCCTTCGTGCATGGCGCGGATGGAATGGACGACGTCGAAGCCGTGTTTTTGGGGTGGCTCGAAATTGAATCGTTTTCGAAGAGCATCGAGGAATGCGGGAGGGGGTGTTTCCCAGATGCCCATGGTGCGGTCGCCCTGGACGTTGCTGTGACCGCGTACGGGGCAGGTGCCGGCGCCGGGTTTGCCGATGCTGCCTTTCAACAGCAAAAGGTTGACGACCTCCTTGATCGTGTCGACTGCGTTGGTGTGCTGGGTGAGCCCCATGGCCCAGCAGACGATGATTTTTTTCTTTCCTTTTATCATATCGGCGGCCTTGCCGATATCTTGTATGGAGATTCCGCAGGCTCTGGAGAGGTCGGGCAGGGATTGCTGCCGGAGGTGCTCCATAAACTGCTGATAGCCGTTGGTTTTATTTTTTATGAATTCTATGTCGAAGACAGAGCCGGGGTTTTGTTCTTCTTCCAATGAGAGCAGCAGCTCGATGGCTTGCAGGAAGGCCATGTCGCCGTTGAGCTTGATCGGGAGGTACAAATCGCTGAGGGGGGTAGCAAGACCGAGGATGCCTTTGATTTGCTGGGGGTTGTTAAAGGCCATGAGGCCGGTTTCGGGGAGTGGATTTACTGCGATGATGGTGGCTCCGTTTTGCTTTGCTTTTTGGAGGGCTGAAAGCATGCGGGGGGCGTTGGTCCCGGGATTTTGTCCCATGATCATGATCACCTCGGAGACGTAGAGGTCTTCGAGGGTGACGGAGCCTTTGCCGATGCCGAGGGATTCGATGAGCGCTACGCCGCTCGATTCATGGCACATATTGCTGCAGTCGGGGAGATTGTTCGTGCCATAGGCCCGGGTGAAGAGCTGGTATAGAAAGGCGGCCTCGTTGCTGGTGCGGCCGGAGGTATAAAAGATGGCGTTATCGGGAGAGGGTAGTTCGTTGAGTCTATCGCCGATGTGTTGAAAGGCCTGTTCCCAGGAGATGGGCTGGTAGTGTGTGGCTCCTTTCGGGAGGAACATTGGCTGGGCGATCCGGCCTTTTTTTCCCAGCTCATAGTCGGATAGGGCGGCCAGATCGGCAATGCTGCTGGCGGCGAAAAACTCCGGTGTGAGTTTCTTTGTCGTAATCTCTTCAGCGACAGCCTTTGCTCCGTTCTCGCAGTATTCGGCTATGCGGGAGCGCTCGTCATCCGGGTCGGGCCAGGCGCAGGATGGGCAGTCGAATCCTTGTTTTTGATTGACGTGCGCGAGGGCTTTGAGGCCGCGGGGCAGGTTGGTTTCGGCGAGGATATGCCGGAAGCTGGAGACGATGGCGGGAAGGCCGACGGCTTCGGTCTTTATATTTTTTTGGTGGAGGTTGTGCAGCTCGTCGGGGCTTTCGGCGTCGTTGTTCATGATGGCTTGTTTTAGATGTGAATACGATAGGCTGCGGAATATATGTTGAATCGTTCTTCTCTTAGGAAGCCGATCAGCGTGATGCCTGTTTCTTCGGCGAGCTGGACGGCGAGGCTGGACGGGGGGCCTACGGCGGCGATGATGGTAATGCCGGCCATGGCTGCCTTCTGGATTAGTTCGAAGCAGGCGCGACCTGAGAGCAGGAGGATTCGTTCGATGAGGGGTAGGCGGGCTTGCTGGAGGGCCTGGCCGATGAGCTTGTCTACTGCGTTGTGACGGCCAATGTCTTCGCGCAGGGTTAAGAGTTCGCCGTTGTAATCGAACAGGGCCGCGGCGTGCAGGCCTCCGGTGGAATCGAAGATGTCCTGGTTGTTGCGAAGCTTTATAGGAAGGTCGAGTAGGACGGAGGCATCGAGGGGTTGGGATGTTTTGGGCTGGATATGAGCGGGGGGCAGGGTTTTTAAGGATTCGATCGAAGACTTGCCGCAGACTCCGCAGCTGGAGCTCGTATAAAAATGCCGTTCGAGGCGGGCAAGGTCGGGGATAATGGCGGGGTCTAGAGAGATACGGATGGAATTGGGTGTGGAGCTTATGGAGTGCACGGAGGCGGAGCCGGATAAGATGCCTTCGGTGAAAAGGAAGCCAAGGGCCAGGTCGGCGTCCTGGCCGGGGGTACGCATGGTAATAGATATGGGCCGGGTTTTACGGTCGTCAGCGGGGCCATATTCGAGGCTGATTTCCAATGGTTCTTCTATGGCAACGGCGTCCTGCACCTCCTGGCGGAGGTGACCGGTGATCTTTGCGACCGGCAAATGGGCGACGCCGATGGGGGGTAGGATGGATGAAATGTTGGACATATATCAAATTTACGCAAATGGTCGGCAAAAATCGGGTGCGGCGGGGTGGCAATTATCCCTTAAATTAGGGGGTATGAATAGACTGCTTATGACTTTTTGGGCCGGGCTTGTATTGCCGGCGTTGGTGCAGGCTCAACCTTTCTCTGAACAGGAGCGGCGCAGGTATGAGGCGGAGGCGAAGGCTGTTACGATTATCCAGGACGAATGGGGAGTACCGCATATCTATGGGAAGACGGATGCCGATGTAGTCTTCGGATTGATGTATGCCGAGTGTCAAAACGATTTTAGCCGGGTGGAGAAGAACTACCTGGAGATGCTGGGACGGCAGGCGGAGGCGTATGGAGAAAATTATTTGTATACGGATGTGATGATGCGGCTTATCTATGACAGTGCGCAGGCCGTGGCGGACTACGAAAAGAGTCCGGCGTGGATGCATAAGTTGCTGGATGCTTTTGCCGATGGGGTCAACTACTATCTTTATAAACATCCGGATGTTCATCCTTTGGTGCTGAAGCGTTTCGAGCCCTGGTATGCCTTGATGTTTACGGATGGGAGTGTGTCGGCGACGAGTACGGGTGGGGCGAGGTTGGATGAGATCAAGAATTTTTATAGCAAGAATGTAGTGGCGGCGGTGCAAAAGGCGCAGGTTTTGTCGCCGGTGGAGCGGATGGTGCTGGCGGACCGGGGGATGAATGTATCGGAGCAGACGGAGTCGCAGGGAGCGAGCGAGGTGCGGCAGGAGGAAGAGCTAGGTACTGGGCAGCCTGGTATTGGGCTTGGGGAGGATGTGCTGGAGAGAGGCTCCAATGGATTTGCCCTTTCGGGTTTTCGGACGAAGTCGGAGGCGACGGAATTATATATCAATCCCCACGTTCCGTTCTACTTCAGGATGGAGGTGCAGCTGGTGAGTGAGGAGGGGTTGAATACGTATGGTGCGGTAACCTGGGGTCAGTTCTTTATCTATCAAGGGTTCAATGCGCACTGTGGGTGGATGCATACGTCGAGCTTTGCGGACGTGGCCGATTTGTATGAAGAGAAAGTGAAACAGGATGGCAAGGGGTGGGTATATGAGTATGAGGGGCACACAAAGCCGGTAACGGTGAAGCCGTTTACGATTTATTATAAGAAGGATGATGAAATACAGGCATTGCCGGTAAACGGGTTGTACACGCATCATGGGCCGGTGATGGCCAGCCGGGATGGGAAGTGGCTGAGTCTTCGGGAATACAATCGCTCGATGAATGCCTTGCTGGAGGCCTGGCTGATCACAAAGGCCAACACATTCGACGAATACAAGAAGGCGATGGATCTCCGCGCCAATACCACCAATAATACGGTTTATGCCGATGATCAGGGTAATATTGCCTATTGGCACGGTAACTTTATGCCGAGGAGGGATAGCTCCTACAACTGGTCGTTGCCGGTAGATGGCTCGATTGCGGCTACGGAATGGAAGGGTTTGCATGAGCTGGACGAGATCGTGCACGCGTATAATCCGGCTACGGGGTGGATACAGAATTGTAACTCTACGCCGTATTCGTTATCGGGTAATAGCAGTCCGGATCGGAGCAAGTATCCTGCGTACATGGCTCCGGATGGTGAGAATTTCCGGGCGGTAAATGCAGCCCGGCTGTTGTCGGGTGCGTCGGAGTTTACGCTGGATAGTCTTATTGCAAAGGGATATGACCGGTATCTGACGGCATTCGATGTTTTGTTGCCGGCTTTATTCGAGGCATACGCTTCGGCTCCTGATTCGACTAAACGGACGTTGCAGGAAGCCGTCGGTATCTTACAGAAGTGGGATCGCCGGTCGGCTGTTCATTCTGTGGCGACGACGCTGGCGGTAGAATGGGGGACGAGGATGGCGCAGTATGCTCCGCGGCCGAAGACGTCGGAGGATGCTTCCAATGCGGTGGGGAATATAGCGGCAGAGGTGGCGCATTCTACGGCGGCGCAGAAGACGGGGGAATTGAGTGCGGCTTTGAATGAGCTGCGGCAGCGGTATGGGTCGTGGAAGGTGGAATGGGGGGATGTTTGCCGGTATCAGCGGCTTACGGGTAAGATTACGGAGACGTATGATGATACGAAGCCAAGTCTTGCGGCGGGATTGGTCGCGTCGACTTTTGGCGCGCTGCCTTCTTATGTGAGCCGGGTGATGCCGAATACGAAGAAACGGTATGGGATTTCGGGGAATAGTTTTATCGCTGCGGTCGAGTTTGGGAAAAGGGTGAAGGCGAGGACGATCGTGACGGGCGGGGAAAGCAGTGATCCGGCTTCGCCGCATTTTTCTGATCAGGCGTCTATGTATTTGTTTGGTACATTCAAGGATGTGCTTTTCTACCGCGAGGACGTGGTGAAGCATGCGGAGAAGAAGTATCAGCCCGGTGAGGAGTAATTGTTAGCGCAGGGGATATTGGGATCTGCGCGGTTCTATAGAGATTCTGCTTTGGCGCAGGGGTCTGTTCTGCGCGGTTATCTTTCCAGTTTAAAATTTGGGTCGAGGGCTGGGCGTTTATCGCTCATGGCCAGTTTCCATCCGGTACGGTACATCCACTGTGCTATACGGGTGATTTTTTCCGTGTCTATACGGGAGGGTTCGTCCCTGGGTGTATGATAGTCGGGGTGGAGCAGCGAGGTGAAAAACAGGGCGGGTATACCGGCTCTGGCGTAGGGGAGGTGGTCGCTGCGGAAATACCAGCCTTCGACGTGGGAGGCTTTGTCGTAATTGGTATCGAGGAGGAATTTTGGTCCTTCCTGATTGGCTGCGAGGCCCATGGCTACGAGTTCCGAAGAGTTGCGGTGGGGTGGTATGGAGCCGAGGAGGGCTGCGCTATCGGGGCTATTGCGGCCGATCATATCGCCGTTGAGTACAGCGACGAGAGACGAGGCTGGGACGGTGGGATGAATGGCGTACCATCGTGAACCGAGCAGGCCGCGTTCTTCGGCGCCGTGCCAGATGAAGAGGGCGGAGCGGCGGCCGGGTTGTTTGTGGAAGGCGCGTGCGATGGCCATGAGCGCTACGTTTACGCTGGCGTTGTCGTCGGCGCCGTTGAAGATGGAGTCGGGGCCTGGGATATTGCGGACGCCGTCGTGGTCGAGGTGGCCGCTAAAGACGACGTATTCTTTTTTTAAGGTGGGGTCAGTGCCATCCTGGATGCCGATGACGTTGACGGAGGGATACAGGAAGTGTTCGATCGAGATATTGGCCTTGAGGTTTTGCGAGGGAGTCTTTACGAATGGGAGGGCGGATTCGTGCAGCCATAGGACGGGTGCGCGTTCCGTGAGGGTTGAGCCGGGGTCACCGTCGTTGGCGTAGGTGCCGTGGTCGGCGTAGGAGGCGTTGAGGGCCCAGCCGGCTTCGGCGAGTGGGTCGGCTATGAAGATGACGGCTACTGCGCCTTTGTTGAGCAGGCCGGTGGCATAGCGGCGGGCGACGAGGCCCATATAGCGTCGGGGTGGTAGGGATACCTGGAGGTTGAGGCCTTCTGGTGAGGCTACGAGGGCGACGACTTTGCCTTTGATGTCGGTTCTATTGGTGTCTGTTCTGTCGATGAATAGGATGGGGGCGTCGACGGTAGCGGGTGCAGTTTGGGGAAGGAGGGCTTCGGTCCATAACGGGAATGTGTGATTGCCGATGGAGATGGTGCTTGCGGCGCTGATGCGGTTGCGGACCATCGAGAAGAACTGGAAGTAGGTGCCGTCGTCTCCGCCGGGGCGGAGGCCGATGGCGCGGGCTTTTTCTGCGAGCCAGACGGCGATTTTCATTTCGTCGAGGGTGCCGGCTTCGCGGCCGCGGAAGTGGTCGCCGGCCATGTCGAAGATGTCGGTTTTGATGTCTTGTTGGCGGATGGAGGATAGGGCGGGGGGAGTTTGCGCTGTGGCGGTTTGCGCGTGGGCGCAGGATATAAGTGTTAAAGTAAGGAGGAGAAAGAGTTGGTATTTCATGGTTTTAAGGTAAGGAATTTTTGGGGATTCGATTGCTGATATTATCGCTAGTTTAGAGGTCGCTTAAAAAGGAGGTGTTATGGTGCAGAAGGTGGTTCTGGAGAAACAGCATAGGAAGTGGTTGGTTGGGGTGAAGGAACGGATTCGATCGACCCAGGTGAAGGCGGCGGTTGCATTAAACCGTGAGCTGTTGGAGTTGTATTGGCATTTGGGGAAGGAGATTTGTAAGGAGCAGAAGAGGTCGAGTTGGGGAGATGGGTTGATTGAGAGGCTGGCGGGGGATTTGGGGAAGGTGTTTCCGGGGGTGAAGGGGTTTTCACGAGCTAATTTGTTTTATATTCGGAAATGGTATTTGTTTTATCAGGATGAAAAAGTCTCACAGGTTGTGAGACAAATTGGGGATGAAAAAGTCCCAGAGCTTGTGAGACAAATTCCGTGGGGGCATAATAGGCTGATTATCACTAAGTGTTCTGATGTTTCGGAGGCTTTGTTTTATGTTAGGGAGACTATTAGGAATAATTGGTCCAGGGCTGTGCTTGCTGCTCAGATTGAGGGTAGGCTTTATCGGCGGAAGGGGAAGGCGATCGATAATTTTAAGATGACGTTACCTGAGCCGCAAGCTGATCTGGCTAAGGAGACGTTGAAGAATCCTTACAATTTTGATTTTTTGATGTTGGGGAAGGAGGCGCAGGAGAAGGATTTAGAGACTGCGCTTATAAATCATATTCAGAAGTTTATTTTGGAGCTGGGGCAGGGGTTTGCTTATATGGGGAGGCAGTTTCCTTTGAAGGTGAATGGGGATAGCTGATGCGGTACCGGAGAACTTGAAGGGGGAACTGCCTTCTATTGAAGATTTGGAACAGGAGCTGGCGGCGGTGGTGAAGGAAAAATGAAAAAGCCCTGGCGAGCAGGGCTTCTTGGGGGATATGATCGATGGGTTTTTATTTTAAGGAAGGGATGGGAAGGAATTGGCCGTTGAAGAGCAGGTAGGCCCAGAGGAGGGTCCAGAGGACGTTGAAAATTTGGGCGCCGATGAAGGCCAAGGCGGGGCGGCCGCCGTTGAGCTTGATCAGGTCGACGAAGCGGGCTTCGAGGCCGATGCAGACGAAGGCCAGGGAGAACCAGATGGTGCGGAGGGCATTGAGGGAATCGGTGACGTGGCTGGCGGCTGATGCGGGGATAAAAAAAGAAAATAAAATCGAGACGAGGATGAATCCCAGCACGAATTTTGGAAATCTTTCCCAGATGAGTCCGAAGCCGGGGCGTTCCTGTTCGATGGGAGCGGTTGTGGGTGAGGTATTTGATTCTGGTGCAGCTGAGGCGCCGGCGGTGTTGGATGGAGAAGTGGAAAGGTTTCCCGAGGCGGTGGCGGTGGGGATGCTCTTCTTTTTGAAGGTCCACCAAACGGCCAGCAGAAGGGCTGCTACTCCGATGAGGACGTTTTGGGAGAATTTGACGATGACGCCGGCTTTGAGTGCGGAGGGGCCGACGAGCTGGGCGGCTGCCGTTACGGAGGCGGTGGTATCGAGGGTGCCGCCGAGCCATGCACCTCCGACGATTTCGGGAATGTGCAGGATGCGGATGAGCCAGGGTTGGAGGACGAGCATGGGCAGGGCTACGATGAGGACGAGGGTGGTGACGTAGGAGAGCTTTTGTTTGTCACCTTTGATGGCGCCGCTGGCGGCGATGGCGGCCGAGACGCCGCAGATGGATACGGCGGAGGCGAGGATGACGCCGAATTCGTCATCGACTTTGAGCTTGCGGGCGATCCAGAGGGCGAAGAACCAAACGACGCTGACGACGATGACGGCCTGGAGGATGCCGGGGAGGCCGGCTTTGATGATGTCGGTAAACAGTACGCTGGAGCCGAGGATTACCAGCCCTGTTTTGATATAGAATTCGGAGCGGGCGGCTTCGCGCAGCCAGTCGGGCAGGATGCCGAGGTTGCTGATTGCGAGTCCGAGAAGAAGGCCAAATATTACATATTCGAGACCAATATAACTGATGGTCGAGTTGCCGGCGATTATGAGAGAAACGATGCCGAGCAAGTATACTACCCCAAATCCCGTTACGAAACGGCGCAGGTTGCCTCCTAAGAGGGTGACTGCCGCAACAGCTAACAAGAGAAATACCACTCCGATGAGCAGCAGAAGCTGAAGGTTGGAAGGCGCGAGGACTTTTTTAAAGAGGTCTTCTGTCGTTGCCCATTTATAGATGGGGGTAGGCAGCTTGACCAGAGAGGAGATGCCTGCTATGATGAAGGTGAGGGTGATTACGACGGCGCCGATGATGAAGGCGACCCAGTCCTCGCTGAGGCGGGACTTAAGGGTGTTGGCAGGCGCGGGGGGTATTACGGCGCCTGTTGCGCCGGGCTGGTTCGAAGGTATCATAACCTGTTTTTAGTAAGGGTAAAAATAGGGAAAATTATTAGTCTACAAAATTAATGGACTTTAAATTTATATTTCGACACTTTAAAACAAATCGTATGAAATCGACAAATGGACGAGTTAGTTTACCGGGGAGTGCAAGGGCTGTGCGGCCGGGGGCCAAGGTATTGGGGGTAGCGGACCCCGACGAGTGGATTGAGCTGACGATAAAGGTGAGGAGGAAGCAGGCGTTGCCGGATGTGGGTGGGGCGGTGAATGTAGGAGGGGGGACGAATGGGGGTGGGATGAGCGAGGCCAAGGTGAGCGGGCAGGTGAAGCGTATCAGCCGGAGTGAGTTGGAATTGCAGTATGGGGCTGATCCGGCGGATATGGAAAAGGTGAAGACGGTGTTGACGGGTTTGGGTTTTCAGATTTTGAAGGAGGATCCTATTTGCTGCAGTATCAGGGTGGGGGGAACGGCGGATGTCATCGAATCGGCTTTTTTGTTGAAGCTGTTTCATTATTCACATGCTTCGGGGAATTATCGGGGACGGAGGGGGGAAGTGCATATGCCGGCTGAGCTGGATGGGATCGTGACCGGCGTTTTTGGGTTGGATACTAGGTCCCTGGTGAAACGGCGGCCGATCCGGAAGCGGACGACTTCGCTGGATCTGGCGGAGCGGGCGGCGGCTAGCCGATCCTGGTTCTATCCGGCTGAGCTGGCGGCGATATACGATTTCCCCGATGGTAACGGAAAGGGTCAGACGGTTGGGGTAGTGGAATTCGGGGGTGGTTATTTCGAGAGTGACCTGGTTACGTTTTGTAAGAATGCGAATATCTCAATGCCGACTGTGCGGACGGTGTCGATCAACAATACGCCGACCAACCAGCGGGATGGGGCGGAGGGGGAAGTGATGCTGGATGTGGAGGTGATTGCGGGGGTATGTCCGGCGGCGGATATCGTGGTTTATTTTTCTTCGTTCGACGAGAGTGGATGGGTGAATGTCATCGATGCTGCGGTGCATGACCAGGATAATCCGGTATCGGTACTGTCGATCAGCTGGGGTTATGCCGAGGATGCGCAAGGAGCGTGGACGAGCGCTGCGCTCGACGCTATCAACGATACGCTAAAGGCTGCGGCGTTGCTGGGCGTTACGGTTTGTGTGGCTGCTGGCGATGATGGCTCGGACGATCAGGTAGGGGATGGACATGCGCATGTAGACTTTCCGTCGTCCAGCCCGTATGTGCTGGGGGTAGGAGGTACTACGCTGCGTAAATCGACTATGGGGGCTGTCACTGAAGTCGCCTGGAAGGATGGAGACGGACTTCGTCAGGACAATGGGGGTAGTACGGGTGGTGGCGTGAGCACGTATTTTGCGCGTCCCGACTGGCAGACCGTTACGATAGAGTCGGTTAATCCGGGGGCCATCGATGGGCGTGTCGTGCCGGACGTGGCTGCCGATGCAAGCGCCAACACGGGATATTGGGTCGTGGTCGATGGACGTGGAGGGGCCAGTGGCGGGACGAGCGCTTCTGCGCCGCTTTGGGCGGCATTGATTGCGAGGATCAATGCGAGTCTGGGGACGCCGGTAGGTTATTTGAATCCGTTGTTGTATGGGGCGGGGGCTAACGGGCAGCCGCTGGGCGCTTCGGTGTGCAGGGATATCGTCTCGGGGAATAATAGCACGGCTTCGATCGGTGGATATACGGCTGGGAAGGGGTATGATGCGGTGACGGGATGGGGAGTGCCGATTGGAACGGCGTTGCTGGAAGGATTGAAAAAATGAAAAATGCCCCGCCGAGCGGGGCATTTTTTTATTGGAGACAGTTGGCTGTTACGGTTGTTGGTTTTGTGAACAGCACGTTGGTGACTTTGGATAGATTAGTCTGAGATGTCTTGCTAATGTTATAGGTCATAATACCTGCATAGCCATTGTTCTTGACGAATTGAGAGGCGGTGGTTTGATCGGAGCCGTTGATGTCGACGCCAATGCTCAGCTTGGTTTTGGCCATGCCGGCGTTGACATAGGGTTGGAGCCTGGAGGAATAATTGGTGGCGCCGTAGGTCATCTCCCAGCCGTAGTCGAGGATGTCTCCCGCCTTCTTGCCGTTGAAGGTGGCGCTGAAATACTGGATGTCGTTGAAGAGGGCCTTCGTGATGTATTTGGAAGTACCCAGGCGGGTGCGAAGGGCGGTCAGCGCCAGGATCAGTGAACTGCCGTTGGTAGTGCAGGTAGAATACTCGTCGTCGATGTCGATACCGTCGAGGCCGTATTGTGTTACGGCGTTGGCGCATTGGATGGCGAAACTGTCGGCAGAGGCGTAGGTAGTGAAGCAGCCCCAGCCTGCGTTCTGGTGGTTGCCGAGCACGTCCAGCAGGACTTTGATCCCCAGGGATTTTAGATAGGCGACGTTGCCCGAATTGAGTGTGCTTTGTACCTGGGGGTTGAAGAAGAGGACGGGTTTGCCATTACTGCCCAGGTTGATATTGGCGGCGAAGATAACGGCGAAGCTAAACACCTGTTTTGCCGGGCTGCCATAAGTATAGCAACCGGGATTGTGAAAGCTGTTGGAGTTGACTTCCACATAGGCGGTCGTAAAGGGTGTGGTCAGTGCTGTTCCATTGGGTGCGAGCTGTGCATTGGTCGTAGTGGGCAGTGTAGGCTGGATGGAATTCTGGCGGTCATAGCGGGTGCAGGCCGACAGCAGTAACAGGCAAGCAATCGTTGCGGATAGGTTCGTTCTTTTCATACAATGGTTTTAATAGGATCAAGGTATTCAAAAATTACGGATCAAGCGGATCGTATGGGTCCATATGCAGGGATTCCATTACGGGGTAGAAAGTAATATCGTGTATGGAGATCTGTTGCTTGTCCCGGTAAGGGAGATAGCCTAGCTCGCGAAGGTTGCGTTGGTCGAAAGTGGCGGCGGCGGAATAGCTGGTTTGGGATTGGGTCGTGACAAAGACGGATTGTTTGGTGATGGGAATGCCATAACGAATCATCAGGCGGTCGGCATTTCTGATATTGGTCGTGGTGTGCCGGGCATGTGGATCGATGATGATGGCGTAGGCCGGTATGCCGAATCGGGTCATCAGGAACTTCTTCATCTCGATGGCTTCGCAATAGGGGCCACGGAAAGGGTAGCAATAGCCACCGCTAACGATGATAAAGGGCGCCCAGTTGTTTTTATAACGCATGGCTGCGATGGAACAGTGTAGCTTATTGTCAGGGCTGATGGGGGTGGAGGTCAGCACGGGGCCGTTTCCAGGGATAACGATGGTGGCGTATTTGTATTTGTTCCAATCGATACGACCTATTTTTTGTATTGCGGCCTGGTTCTCGGTGGTTTCCATGGGTTCGAAGCGGGCGGGCTCGTCCCGGTCGTTGACATCCATCAATTGGAGTGCGACGGCCAGAGAGGGATGGTAGAAGGTAGTCATGCCGGCTTCCTGTTCGCCAAGATAGGCGAAGAGGTCTTTTAGCACGGTGCGGTAGTAGCGGCTGTCTACGTCGTAGCTGGCGGAGTCGATGAGTGGGTAGCGCATCTTCTTACCCAGGCCAAACTGGTCGATGATATAATTGATGCCTACGACGGTTTGTCCCCAGGCATGGAGGAGGAGGTCTTCGTTGTTGAGGGCGATCCAACGTTCGTAATAGCCGGAGGGCCGCAGGTGATTGTCGACCAGGGCGTCGAAGGAAGTCTTGTTATTTCTATACAGGGTTTGTAAAGTGGTGGAGATTTCGGTGGAATCTGCTAAAGTATAGCGGAAGTCGGTTACTAGAGAAGAGGCCCAGCTGCAAGTGTCGGAAGCATGGCTTTTCAGGAGGGCTAGCCTTCGGTCGTGGATGGTGCGGAAGGTCGGGTCGCCGGTAATCAGCTTTTGGACCGCGGGAGTCGCGTCGATGACGGTCAACCAATAAAAGTTCTTATCCGCGACCAGGTTTGCCGAATGAACGAACTGATAGCTTCTTTGGTAGCCGTTGCCGGGGCCGGATTTGAAAGTCTTGGTGGTACTCGGCTTCAGAGAGGGGGAGCCGGGATAGTCGAGCATACCGGGCTGGGCGAAGAGGGGGGATTGCAAAACGGAAGAAAGCGCGATGGCCGGGATAAATTTCCAGAATAAGCGTGTCATATTTTTAATAATTAATCAAATCATAATAATGGCGATAGGAGTCGCGGCGGAAAAATGGGGTAATGTTGCAAACTTATGAGATTTTTACTACTACTCCTCCTGACAGGACTTAGCGCAGCACCCGTTGCTCTTTATCAAGACAAGCCCGACATGACGTTAACACGTTCTTTTACGGTCGATTCTTTAGGCGCCTGCCAGGGTGTTTCCTGGTTGAATGGAAAGGCGTATTTGTATGGAGACCGGGAGGTGGGGATGGTCAGGGAATTCGAATGGAAGGGAGACTCTCTTCAGTATACAGGTCATGAATACAAGCTTACCCTAAACGATACGGACGTGATCGGTCATCCTACGGGGCTGGCTGTTCATGGCAAGCTGCCGATCTTTATGGGCAGCAGTGTCGTTTTGAATAAGGCTTTGAACACATGGAGGACGACCATCTATTGTATCAACTGGGCTGGCTTGCAAAAGACGGGGACGCTGGACAACGGTAATCTTCTGAACGTGATCGATGATGATGCCTGTATCCAGGGTACGCGTCCGGAATATGTAGAATACAACCACAAATGGTATGTAGCTACGGCCGATTATGGCAACAAGGCCAACGAGGTGAGGCTGTATGACCCGGCTGCGTTGGAGCACGCGCACAAGACCAGCGAAAAAGGGGTGCTCTATAAGAAATTCACCTGTGGTCCCTGGGTGCAGAATATGCAGTGGATTCCAGAGAAGGGCTTGCTCGTTCTGATACAGAATCAGATCGAGGGCCGGAAATGGCAGTTCTCCTTTGTGGACTTGAAGAAGTCGCTGGAGTCGGGGAAGGCTGAGGTCGTCAAGGTCGTCGATAACTTTGACCGGGGTGACGAGCTGGAAGGCTTTCATTTTTTGTCTTCGCTTTCCCAAGGAATAGCCGTAACCTCTTCCCGCAGGCAGAACGTCAATGTGATGGATATAAGCTGGTAGGGCGGGGGAAAGATATAAAACCGGGGCGGCGAAGGGCCGCCCTTTTTATTTAAAAAGTCTGAGCATTTCTTGCGTGCGGAGCTCGTTGTCGGCTTCCTGTAGCATGATGTGGAGGTCTGCGAGCTCATTTTCGCTAAAGATGAGGTGTACCGTACTGCAGGGAGTGGGCAGGACGATGGACCGGGTGTTGGGATCGTGGATGGGTTGATGGTTTTCCTTCTTATAGGCCACGATTCCCAGGAAGGCCTGGAAGTCGTAGGCGTTGAGTGTAAGGACAGTAGTTCCAAAGCCTACCTGGAAGTGCTGGCAGTCTTCACAGCGGACAATATAGCCGTTCTCACCGGCATAGCAACTTTTGAATTGGCACATGCTAAGTCTGATTTTATAGCAATTTAGGAAAGGCTCCGGGTAGGAAAGGGGGCTTTTCCTGCTTTCGAAATTCGTTTTCCTGATGTAGTAAACGGAGGCAAATTGCACCTTGTAAGTTTGCATCACATTTACTCGCCTTCTGCACCACGACCAGGTGCGGCTTCAGCATTTTTATTCTCTTAACTGCACAATCAATGAAATCAGCAGGGTTGACTGTCATGCTATTTTGCGTGCTACGGATAACGTATGCGCAAGTCGATACTCCCCGGGTAAGTTCTTCCCTGGCGGAGATCGTCGTGACGGCATCCCGGACCTCGAGACAGCAGGACAGCCTGCCGGTTGCGGTGACGGTCATATCCAAGCATTCCATTCAGAACATGCAGTCCAGGCGACTGATCGATATACTGCGGGAGCAGACGGGGATGACTATTGCAAACGATGAGCATGGAAGCGGCTTGCAGCTTCAGGGGCTGGACGCCGACTATACGCTGATCCTGATCGACGGACAGCCGCTGATCGGGCGTTTGACTGGGAAGCTGGACTTGGGTAGGGTGACGGTAGGGAATATCGAAAGGATTGAAATTATAAAAGGGGCTTCTTCTTCTTTATATGGCAGCGAGGCGTTGGCCGGAGTCGTCAATATCATCACGACGGGAGGGGCGGGGTCTACGGGGGCGGCGGAGTCAACGAAGGGCGAGATCCTGGCGAGGGGTGGGAGCTATGGGATGGCGGACGTGACTGCCAATGGGGATTTTATTCTGAAGAACAGGAAGGGGGATATCCAGTGGCTAGGGAATTATTACCGGACGGATGGCTATACTTTGCCAGGACAATATGGCCCGGCGCTTCCGCCTTATTTTAGCACGACATTACAAGGAAGGCTGAACTACCGGTTTTCGGACCGAAGCTCGATGAGCGTGTCGGGGAGGTGGGCTTACCGGAATCAGCACAACTTATATACCACGCGTGAAAACGACGTGAATGCTTCGGCGGCCTGGCGATATGCCTATACAAAGAAATGGAATAGCCGGCTGGAATACTATCTGAGCAGCTATAATACGGACAGCGGCTTCTTTCATCAAATGCTGCACCGGCTGGAATGGCAGCACGACTATGCGATCAACCGGGAGCTTTTGTTTACGGCAGGAGCGGGTGGGAATTTGGAGTCGGTGGTCGCCAGCCGTTATCCGGGGCGGCAGGCCATGCAGAGTGGGTTTCTTTATCTTCAGCAGCAGTACAATCCGGGGAACTGGAATATCACCGGCGGGTTGCGTGGCGACTTGCACAACGTGTATGGAAGTCAGCTCAGCCCCAAGCTGGCGGCGCAATATCACGTCAATAAACGGGTCTCTTTCAAGGCGTCGATAGGACGAGGATTCAAGGCTCCCGATTTCCGGCAGCTCTACCTCACGTTTACCAATCCGCAGGTGGGTTATACCGTATTGGGGACGGAGGAAGTTAAGAAGGGGGCGCTCGAAGCTTTGCAGGAAGCGGGGCAGATTACGGAAGTCTATCCTGCGGCGATACAGGCGGCCGATCTCAAAGCGGAGCGTTCCTGGTCCTATAATGCGGGTTGGGTATACAAACCGGTGCCTGCGATAAGGTTGGAGTGGAATTTCTTTTACAATTCGATACAAAACCTGATCCAGTCGATACCGATAGCGGCCAAGACGAATGGCTGGTTTGTCTATTCGTATAAGAACGTTTCAAAAGTATTTACCGAAGGGATGGAGTTCTCCGGGCGTTGGCAGGTCGGCCGTGGGCTTGAAGTGCAGGCGGGCTATCAGCTGCTTTATGCAAAGGACCGGGCCGTCGCCGATTCGGTCAAGGGGAAGGACTATTTCGGGCTGGCGCAGCGGTCGAGGCATCAAGCGAATATCCGGTTGTTTTATTATGCGCCGGTTTGGGGTTTGAGGGCTAGTGCGCGGTTCAACTATCTCAGCCGGGCGGGACTCAACGATACGAATGGGAATGGATATATCGATAGTCACGATCAGTTTGCGCCGGGGTATGGGATTGTTTCTTTTAGCGTGGAGAAGGAGGTTTGGAAGAAGAGGCTGTCGATACAGGCGGGGGTTGATAATGTGGCGGGATATGCGAATGAATTGGTGACGGGACAGATGGGGAGGCAGATTACGGCGGGCGTTAGATGGACATTTAATGAGAAGAAATTGCGCTCCGCCCAATTGGGGGAAAAAAATAAAAATCAATAAATATGTTAAAGGTAAAAAGTTTGTGTTTTGTGTTCCTGGTAGCTGCGGCGGTTTCTTGTAAGAAGGATAAAGAGGTTACGCCGGTCAATACGGAAGCGACTAAGGTGAGCGATCTGCCGGGGGACCTGACGACTGCGCCGGGTGGTACGTCGAAGCCTATCTATTTCAGCTTTGTTACGAATGCAACTGTAGACTCTTCGCAGAAGAGGACGAACAACTGGGATATCGCATTTACGAATATCTATAACTCCTATGTTACGATCAATAATAGTACAAACCAGAATAGTCCGGGTTTTGGCGGTACGGCGCAGGGAGCGTTGTATATAGTCAATCAGCCATTCGATAGCGTGAAGGTAGTGCCTGCTACGGCGAATGTCAATGGGTCGGTTGGGATGGATGGCTATCCTTCTGCGAGCTGGCCGGGTTGGTATCAATACAATAGCACGACGCATATCATGACACCGCTGACGGGAAAGACCCTCGTGATCAAGATGGCCAATGGAAAATACGCCAAGCTGGAGATGATCAGTTTGTACAAAGGAGCGCCTGCCAATCCCAGTCTTTCCACGCCTGTTCCCTACATGACTTTTCGGTATTGGGTACAGCAGGATGGCAGCACGAACTTGAATACTTTAAAATAACTAACAATTGGTCTGAAGCATAACAAGCGAGTAAATGTTATTGTTTCAGTATCCCGGCCCTGTTTCTACAGGGCCGGCTTTTATTGGACGGAGTCCAATAAGCACTTGAGGCCCCAAGGCCGAAAGTGCAGATATAAGCGGTATTGCGATAAAAAATTAAATTTTTCTAAAATTTTTTATCGCGATTCAATATTAAAAAGATATAAGCATGAAAAAAATTATTCTATTCAGCAGCCTGTTGCTGATTGTATTTGGTCTCCGGGCGCAGCAGCGTATCGTTTCTCTCAACGGCACCATCAGTGAGATGCTTTGCGCACTGGGATTGGAGCAGCAGATTGTCGGGGTAGACGTTACGAGCACCTACCCGGCTTCTTTACAGTCGAAACCCAAGGTCGGTCATAACCGGAACATCTCGGCGGAGGGTGTCTTGTCGCTACAACCCACGCTGGTCCTGGGATTGGATAACCAGCTAAATCCTTCGTTGCAGGAACAGCTAAAGACGACGCAGGTAAAGGTGCTGTTTCTCAAGCAGGACCTTAGTGTAGAGGGAGTCAGGGCTTTGTTGAAGGAGGTGGCGAAGGCGACGGGTACGGAAGGAAAGGCTACAGCGGTTCAGCAGCAATTCGATCAGCAGCTGTCGGCGGTACATGCCGATAAAAATAATAAGAAGGTGCTGTTTATCTACGCCAGGGGAGCCGGGACGATGATGGTAGGAGGAACGGGTACCCCTGTCGATAAACTGATACAGCTCTCGGGCGGACAGAATGCCGTCAAGGACTTTGCCGATTTCCGGCCTTTGACGGCCGAGGCCCTGGTCGCGGCGGATCCGGATGTGCTGCTTCTGTTCGATAGCGGGCTGAAGAGCCTTGGCGGAACGGAGGGCTTGCTAAAGGTGCCTGGAGTTGCACAGACGCGTGCGGGACAACAGGGGAAGGTCGTTACGATGGATGGAGAGCTGCTAAGCGGTTTTGGGTTGCGGCTGCCACAGGCGATCGGTGAGCTGAGCAAAAAGATCAAGGGATGAAGAGGGGACTATTGATTTTATTATTGATAGGTAGCATCGTATTGGCTGGCGGGATCGGCGCTATGCGGATTCCGCCGGTGCAGGTGCTGACCATTCTTTTGAATCAGCTGGGCTTGCGGGTTGGAGAGGGAACGTACACTCCGGCGATGGAGGCCGTGCTGATGCAGATACGGCTGCCCCGGATCTGTCTGGGCATCTTGACGGGAGGCGGGCTTGCGATTGCGGGGGCCTCTTTACAGGGCTTGTTTCGCAATCCGCTGGTCGATCCGGGGCTGGTTGGAATTTCTTCGGGCGCGAGCCTGGCGGCGGTCTCGGTGATCGTCGTGCTGGCGAGCTGGGCGCCGATGAAGGGTGCGCAGGGGCATTACCTGTTGAACCTGGCGACATTCGGTGGAGCCTGTCTGAGCAGTGTAGTGGTCTTCCGGTTCTCGAGAGTGGGTGGGAAGACTGTGGTTGCGACGCTGCTGCTGGCGGGGATTGCCATCAATGCG